>NZ_NPEF01000135.1 GCF_002811955.1 Leptospira ellisii | reverse complement strand
ACATATCGTAAGCGGGCATGTGGACGGAACCGGTTTCCTTGTGAAATGAATTCGGTTACGGTTTGACAACATCCGTTCACCGAGATCGAATCACCGAGTTTGATGTCCGGATCCGTCCAAGAAGTTTCCACGAGAAAGTCCCGGCCGTCGTTCGTCTCCAAAATCTCCCGAACAGTTCCTTTTGCCTCCACTAATCCTGTGAACATCGATACGCCTCCCAGACGTCTTCTCCCGCATCCCGTTTCCAGAATCTGAATTTCGAATCCGTTTTTAACGCGGGCAAAATTCCGTCCGGAATGGAAACCGGGGTTTGGATTTTAAGAATGATATCGTCTCCATCCGCTCGCGCGGAGAAAGTTTCGTAAATCAGATTTCCCCCTTCCACAAGAAGAAGATTGACTCCGATCGAAGCGAGGACGGACAGACATTCTTCGGCCGGATCGGAGCCTACGAATAAAAAGGGTTCGAAACGACTCAAACCCGAGAGTTTACGAAGCGTTTCCTTTTCGAACACGGCGTCCTTTTTGAGGAAAAAAACGCAGCGTTTGGATCCGAAAACCTTCTCGATCGACTCCTGTTTTTCGATCCACCCTCCGGATATATTTGATTCTTCGAATATAATAAAAACACGATACGGCTGATATCTTTCGGGCGAATCCCGATGAACCGATATCGATTTGGGATCCGTCCCGAATCGGAAAAGATCCTCCAAAAAGCCGTATACTCCGTTTTCGATCGCGGAATCCTCGCCTCCGGTCGCATTCGTAAACCCGGGGAATTCCGAAAGTAAAGACGAGGTCCTGAATTCCAAACCGGGTTTGTCCCGCAAAAGAGTTCCCGGACCCACGAGAACCGCGTCGCACTTTGCCCGCAAAATCGACGTTAGGTGATTGGAGATTTTGCCGGAAAGGGAAAATCTGGACTTATCCCGGGGAGAAAAATGACCTTCTTTGGAAATTGCGGTTTTAAGGATCATCGCCGGTTTCTTTTTTTCAAAACGCGAAGCGAATCCGAACAGGGTTTTCGAAGCGATCGCCTCCAAGTCCGGATCCGGGATCACGTCGATTCCGGCTTCGCGGCAAAGTTCCAAACCGTCGTTTTCCCGCACCAGAGGATTCGGATCCTTCCATCCGTAATACAAGGCTGCGGGTTTGTATTTCAAAATCAGATCGATACAAGGCGGGGTTTTTCCGTGATGGGAACAAGGTTCCAACGTGACCCATACGTTATGCGGTTCCGCATTTCCCCTTTCGGAAAAAACGGAATACGCGTTTCTTTCGGCGTGTGCACCTCCTGCGGGAGAGGTTCTTCCTTTGGCGAGTATCCGCGAATTATCCGGATCGGTGAGAATGCAGGCTACGGGAGGATTGGGGGAACTTTCCCCCATGGATAAAAAGGCCAGTCTGCACAATTCCTCCCGAAAAACTTCCGGGAGGAGAGACATCAGGTGCGAACCCTTCTTGAAATGTGATCGTAGATATCGACCAGCGGGGCCGCAATAAATACGGAGGAATACGTTCCGATGATGATTCCGAATGTCAGCACGTAGGCGAAGTCGAAGAGTTCGGTGGCCCCTCCGATGATGATCGCTATGATGGAAATCAAAGTCGCAAAAGAGGTGTTAAACGTCCTTCCCAACGTCTGATTGATCGCCGAGTTGATGGTTTGTCCGAAGGTTTCGTTCAGATTTCCGGCGGCGTTCTCACGGATCCTATCGAAAACCACGATGGTATCGTTGATCGAATATCCGAGAAGCGTCAAAAGCGCCGCGATGATGGGAACGCTCGGTTTGATCTGAAAAAATCCGATAAACGCGACCGTCAAAACGAGGTCGTGAGTCAACGCGAGAATCGCGCTCAAGGCAAACTTGAACTGAAATCGAAAACTGATATAGGCGAGGATGATCGCCATCGTAAGACCGAGCAGAGTAACCCCCGTGGAGGAAAGTTCTCCCCCTACGATCGCCCCGACTTGGTTGGCGCTTAACACCTTACTTTTGTCGATTCCGAAATCCGCGATCAAAATGGCGATCAGGGCGTCGATTCCGGAAAGATCCACCTTATCAGCGGGTTTGAGTCCGTTTTTTTCCCTGTATTTTTGAAGGATGGAATCCACGGAACCCAGACCTATATCGATCTGATAGTGGTTTTTCTCCTTATCCAAAAGAAGAAGGACCGCCTCGATGTTGTTGTCCGCGAAGTAGGTCTCCAATTTTTTCCGATCCGTATTCTGATCAAACTCGATTACGGTCCGCAGTCCCCCGTTAAAATCCAGGGAATTGGCGAATCCTCCGTGAACGGCATACGTATAAGTAAAACCGAAAACGATCAAAGCGAGGGAAATACCGATGGAAACGTATTTGTATTTTATAAAATCGAAAAACATTCTCAAGACTCCAACTTTTTAAAACCGATCTGGAGTTTTTTCACTCCCCATTGATTGACCAAAAGGTCCATGATCAACCGGCTTAAGAATAACGAAGTAAACAAGGACGTGACGATCCCCCAACACAAGGTGATCGCGAAACCTTTGATCGGACCGTTTCCTAAACGGATCATCAAAATTCCGGAGATCAACGTGGTGACGTTACTGTCGATGATCGTCCAAAACGCGTTGTCGAACCCCTGCGCCACTGCGACCGCGGCCGATTTACCCGCTTGAATCTCCTCTTTGATCCGTTCGTAGATGATCACGTTCGCATCCACCGCCATACCTACGGTCAGGATGATTCCCGCAAACCCGGGAAGCGTAAGCGTGAATCCCATCAAAGAAAGAAGCGCGCTCAAAATCACGATGTTCGCGAACAAGGCCAGGTTTGCCACTATACCGGAAAGTCTGTAGATCAGCATCATATAGAACATCACGAGCACGAAACCGATGAGCACCGCCTTCATCCCGACCTCGATCGATTCGATTCCGAGAGTCGGTCCGATGAATCTCATCTCCAAAACCCGAAGGGGAATCGGAAGGGCTCCTTCGCTGATCACGTTCGCCAAATCCACCGCTTCCTCCTTGGCGAAGGAACCGTCGATTTGCGCCACACCGCCGGCAATGGCTCCGCGGATCGTAGGCGCCGAAACCACCTTATCTCCCCAGACGATCGCCAGATTTCTTCCTTTGTTTTGGGAAGTGATCTCGAAGAATTTTTCGGCTCCTGCGCTGGTCAGAGTGAACGAAACGATATAACCGAACGAATTGTTCTCGAAGGAAGGTCTAGCGTCGCGCATATCCCTTCCGTCCAGGGCGATCGCTTTTTCCAAAACGATAAACCGTCTCGGCAACAGAGGAGAATTCTGATTGTTTCCTCTCGCCCAATACGCGAAAACCCTGTATTTCTCCTTGGGAATTTTATACTTATCCTCCAAGGATTGAAGAAACTTGTCCTGTTCCGCACGGCCAAGTTTTTGTTTTACGATATTCTGATATTTGACGATGTCCGTCTCTTCGCGTTTTCCCAGTTCCAGAAGACGGTTTTCCTCCTGCTGCAGGACCGCTGCATAGGTCATACCGTTTCCTGCGGAATTTTCAGGTTCCTCAAGACGATACTCCACGGTTTCGGTATTTTGGATGATTTCCAAAATCTGGGAGGAATTGGTGACTCCCGGAAGGGAAACCTCGATGGAATCCTGATCCTTTTGGATCCGCACCTGCGGTTCGGTCAGGTTCTGACTCGTAAGACGGTTGTCGATGATCAGTTTCGCCTTTTCAAGTTCGAGCAACTTGCGGCTCGGGGAAAGTTCGAAGTAACTTTCGATCTCGCTCAGACGATCCTTCGCTTTTTTCTTTTCCTTTTCGTCCGAGGAAACGTCGGCGATCGTCTTCTGTAAGGATTCAATTTCTTTAATATAACTTTCCCGCAACTTGGACGCGTAGTCTTCGAAATCCCCTTTCATCGCGACGCGCATTCCGCCCTGAAGATCCAGACCGAGTTTGATGGTCAAAGGGCGTCCTTTGGTGATCCATTCCTCCACGATCGTAGGGCGGAGTTTGTTCTTCGCTTCCAGGATCAATTCCGGATTCTCCTGGGAGATCTGGTTGATCTTTGCCGAAGTGACGAATCTTCCAGTGATCAGAAAATAAGGCTGATCCTTGAATTCGGTCGGCGCGGGAGAAATGGCCCAGCCGGATTGTTTGTATTCCTGATTCCAACGTTGTTCGAATTTGGAAAGAATCTCTTTCTTTTGCTCTTCCGGAAGAACGGTAAATTCCTTACGGACCGCGATCTCCAATTCTCTCGGAGCGAAGTTCGGATAAAGGATAATGATCGCCGCTAAAATAATAGCAAGCGGCAGGAAAATCCATGTCGCAGATTTCAAGGGAAAACTCCTAGTCTCTTCTCATTTTATTGATCGTAACCGGGGATCTGCGGCTGGAACTTCCGCGCGATTTACCCGCTTTCAATCGATACAAAGCAAATAATAGAATGAATACGACGATGATGATGGGCTTTTTGTATTCGGAAAGAAATCCGGTAAAGGAACCGGACTTTTGTCCTTCCTGAACCTTCTTTTTTTCCTCTTCCTTTTTCTTATCTTCGCCTAACTTGAGTATGTCGGAAAGACGGTTTTGAAAGGAAGGCCCTTGCGGTTCGGTTTGGACCGTATCCGCCGAAGCGGTATAACCCGGCAGATTGTTCGGACGAACCTTGACTTCTTCGTTGACCCAATACGGCTTGGGAAGATCTCCCGCGTCGACTCTGGACGCGCTTGCAAGCTGCGAATCGTCTCCGTTTCTGGACTGGGTCGTCGTTTGTGTTCCGGAAGCGGAATTGGAATTATTTCCGCTATTCGAGGAGGAATTTCCGGAAGAACTCTCGTTTCCTCCGTTGTGGTCCGGTTCCGCGTTCTTCTTCTGACTTCCTTCCGGATGGGAGGGAGACGTGGAGGATTTTTTGGACTTTTTCTTTTTGGATTTTTTCTTTTCCTTTTTCTTGGAAGCCTTCGCGTTGTTAGACGAAGATCCGGAACCGGAAGACTTTTTGCTCGCGGTCTTTTTGGGTTCTGCGACTTTTTCCAAAAAGTCGATTTCTTCCCCATCTTGGGAAAACAGAACGGAATTCCCCAGGAATAAAAAGATCAGAATTGAGACCGCGGCTTTTTTCATTTGTCTGCTTGTTTCTTTTTTACTACCGTACTCGCCGTGAAAGATACGTTCGTATCCTTCGCGATGTTGAGCACGACCACTTCGTTGTTGTCTTTGATCTCCACGACTTTTCCGTGGATTCCTGACGAGGTGATCACTTCGTCGCCCTTTTTCAGACTGTCGATCATTTCCTTACGTTTTTTTTCCTCGCTTCTTTGCGGGCGAATGACCAGGAAATACATGATCACGAGCATGATCGGGATCAGAAGCAAGGTGGAGAACGGGGATTTGTCGCCCTCTCCGGCGGCCTGCGCCAATGGAAGTAGAATGATGGAATCAAAGGTCATGGTTTATTTCCTGTCTTATTCTTTATATCGGATTTCTAACCAGTATTTTTCCCGTTTACTCTTTGGAAATTAAATCTTCGAAATACTTTTTTGTTTTTCCGGAAAGCAGGGATTCCAGGGCGGTTTTATAACCTTCTTCGATCGACGCCGCCTTCCCCATCACAAAAAGCCCCGCTCCCGCGTTCAGAGCGACCGCGTGCGCGCCCGCGATCGGTTCGGAATTCAAAACTCTCCGGGCCAAACCTTCCGCGTGATCGCTGGAATCGGCGTACACTTCCTCCCGTTTTAAGGAAGAAAGCCCCAAAACCGAGGGATCAAAGGAATGACGGCTGATGACTCCGTTTTCCAAAAAGGTATAATCGGTGATTTGAAAGATCGAAAATTCGTCCAAACCGTCCCGAGAATGACAAACTAGGGCCCTCTTCAAACCCAAGGCCTGCAAAACCTTGATAAAAAGTTCCATCAGCTCGGGTTGATATACCCCGATGATCTGATACAGGGGAGAAAACGGATTGGAAAGAGGACCGATCATATTGAATACGGTGCGAAACCCGAGTTCTTTGCGAACCGTAGCCGCGTATTTCATGGAAGGATGCCACATCGGGGCGAATAAGAAGGTAAATCCCCGGTCTACGAGATGCGATTCCACTTCTTCCTGCGTTTTTTCGGTTTTATAGCCGAGTCGGGTCAAAATATCGCTCGATCCCGTGTGCGATGATACGGACCGATTCCCGTGTTTGGCCACTTTGATTCCGAGAGAAGCCAGAGTGATCGCCGAAAGAGTACTGATATTGATCGTTCCTTGTCCGTCCCCGCCCGTTCCGCAGGTATCGAGCAGATCGAACGGAAAAACGGTTTTGGGTCGCAGCGCGTTTTTGCGAAGTGCGAGGGTGCAGCCGAGAACCTCGTCCACGGATTCTCCGTTGGAACGCATGGCCGTCAAAAACGAGGCCAAAAGAATTTCGGAAACCTCCCCTTTCATGACATGCCCCAGGAAGGACTCGGCCTCTTCGGCGTCCAAGTGTTTACGATCGATGAGTTTAAGAACGGCCGCTCTTGGTTCCATTTTTCTGAAACATCCTTTTGAGATTGGAAGGGTACAACACCTTGTTGTTGGTAACGAGATAACGGATTCCGGAGATCACCGTGATGGCCGTAGTGACGAGCATTCCCCAGTACGGAACGAAGGCTCCGAGACCGAAAATTACGTCCCCGATCCCCGTGTTTTTGTTCAGGTTTTGGAAAAAGTAGACCGCGTTTCCCGTCGCGATTTCGAACACGGTGAGACCGTTCGCCTTGCCCAAAGCATAGGCCTCGTTGATAAGAATCCGCTTTTTACTGGAAACCAAAATGAAAAAAACGAGAATGAGAACGATCGCACCCATCTGAAACACTGTCTTCACCTTTCCGAGCATGGTCGTACGGATCGACTGACCTTGACGTATGGCGAGATAACGCAGGGAAGTGATGAGCATATCCCTTGCGATGATCAGACAAACCATC
The DNA here is from genome assembly GCF_002811955.1 of Leptospira ellisii. GTDB lineage: Bacteria > Spirochaetota > Leptospiria > Leptospirales > Leptospiraceae > Leptospira > Leptospira ellisii. The sequence continues at coordinate 4,150 of NZ_NPEF01000135.1, read as the reverse complement.
CAGAATTCGATCTGCTCCTGCAGAAAGATGAAGGTGATAAAACAGCCGGTGACGATGATCTTGTCCGCGAGAGGATCCAAAAACTTTCCGAATTCGGTCTCCTGATTCCACTTTCTAGCTAGATAACCGTCGATCAAATCGGTGAGGGAAGCGGCGGAGAAAAGGACCAAAGCCGCGATGTGATATTCCAATTCCTTCTGAAAAAGGAACCATACGAAAAAGGGAACCGCTGCGACGCGGAGCATGGTAAGAATATTAGGAATATTGAAAATAGATTTGTTCATCGGGAAACCCACGTTCCGTTCATATCGTATTCGTAGAAGGAATCGATCCTGACTTTTCCGATCGATCCGGGACGGAGGGAAACGTCGTCCACATACACCACCTCGTCCATTTCCGGAGCGTCCTGCAATCTGCGGACGACCGCCTGCCCGTCCTCGATCGCATCCACGATCGCGTCGTAGGTTTGACCGATACGCGATTCGTGGATCTCCTCCAAAATCGCGAGGTGCGCGTCTCGTATGAGATTGATCCGTTTCGACTTTTCCTTTTCGGAAACGGTCTGTTTCAATTCCGCGCCCTTGGTTCCTTCCTGCGGAGAATAGGAGAATAAGTTCACTTTTTCCGGTCTGGTTTCCTCGATGAAGCGCAGCACTTGATCCACGTCGTCCGCGTCTTCGCCCGGATAACCGATGATAAACGAAGTGCGGATTTCGAGACCCGGTTTGACTTCCCGCGCAAGCGAAAACAGATCCTTAAAGTAGGAACTCTCGCCCGCGCGATTCATACCCTTCAGAATTTTGGAGGAAACGTGTTGCAGGGGGGATTCTAGATACGGAGCGATCTTAGGGGTTTGCCCCATCAAACGGATCAGCTTTTCGGTTTTTTTATCCGGATACAAATACAACAATCTTAGAATTTCGAGCGAATCGATATCCGCGACCTTGCGGACCATATCCAGAAGAATCTCCGAATCCCTTCCGTAATAAACCGTGTCCTGCGAAACCAGACAAATCTCTTTCGCGCCGGCTCGGATCGCACGGTCAGCGTCGCGGAGAATGTTTTCCACCGGAGATTCGCGGAACTTGCCTCGAAAGGAGGGAATGATGCAAAAGGAACATCCTCGATTGCAGCCGTCGGAAACTTTGACGTACGCGTACGGCTTGGAATAATTTTCGATTTCGGAGGAGAGTTTCCACCGTTCCAGGATGTCTTCGTTGAATTCCTTTCGGGAAGGGGAAAGATCCGGAAATTTTTCCCGGAGAATTTTGCCTGCCTGATCGTATTTTCCGGTTCCGAAAAAGAGATCCACTTCGGGAATTTCCGCGCTGATGTTATCCGGATATCGTTCCGCAAAACAACCCACCACGACGAGTTTTTGATGATTCCGTTTTTTCACCTGCGCCGCGGAAAGGATCGTCTGAATCGTCTCCTCCGTGGCGGACTGGATGAAGGTGCAGGTATTGATAAAATGAAAGTCCGATTCTTCGGGAAGAACGGCCGGGGTAAACCCCTCTTCCAAAAGGGAATGGTGCATGCTCATGGAATCCGCGGTATTTTTCGGACAACCGAGCGTGGTGATGTAGAACTTCTTCTCCAAAAAATCCTATTCTCCCAACTCCTTGATGATGGACTGAGTGCTATCATAAGGATTCTGCGTTTTTACGAAGATCTTTTTCACGAGTTTGCCGGGCCGTCCGAGAGTGATCTTGGGTTTGCCGTTTTGGATCATTTCCACGGCGGAACCGTCTCCCACCTTCAGTTCGAGACGATCCTTCGCTTCCAGACTTCTGGTTTCTCCGGCCGGAACGAGACCTCTGAATCCCATCTGACCGTCGATGATGAATTCCGCGTAACTCGCCTTGCTAAAGAAAAGCGTAACCTGGATGGGAACGTCGCCCAACGTTTTGGTATTGTCGACGGCGTTGTTGTTCTCCTGTTTTTGCTCCTCTTCGCTCAAAGTGACGAGAACCTTCGCGGAATTTTCGGTCACCGCCTGAGCGATGATCCGGACGTTTCTTCTTAGACTGGAAATCTCGGGAATGGTATAACTCAGGACCTTTTCCTGTCCTTCGCTCAGACGGAATTTATAAACGGTCAATTCCGGATAAACGTTGAACGCGAGAACGGCCGTATTCAAAGCCCCGCCTTTTTCGACGGAATCGATGAACAACTTACACTGTTGGTTGCTCACGGAAAAGCTGACTCCTTTGTCCGGAGTGAGGATAAAGGACTCGCTTCGGTTGTCCGGAATCGAACGGGAAAGAAAATCGATGTTTTCGGGGATATCCAATTTTTTACCGGACTCTTCCACGGCGTCGTCTCCCGAAGAGGAATCTGTAAAACTGTCCACGATCAGATATCCGGAGATCAGGATGATCAAAACGGACGCGATCGTGAGAATCTTATTCTTATCCACGTTGATTTTCGTATAATACGAAGTGGTCGGACGGGTCAGTTCTTCGAGAGGGGCTTGGGATTCCTCGATCTTTTCACCTCTGTAAAGATGGATCAGTTGTCCCGTGTCCAATTTGAGATAACTTCCGTAATTCTTCAAAAAACCCATGGTGAACGTTTCACCCGGAAATTGGGAATAGTCCTCGGTTTCCAACGCGAGAATGTATTTCACGGAGATGTTGGTTTCCTTGGCTACGTCCTTGACACTCAGCTTTTTTTCTTCTCTCGCTTCGCGCAGGATCTGCCCTACTCTTTTCTGATTCAATGTTTCGCTCCTTCCCGGACTCAAAGGTTACTGTTCCGACACGAGAGGGTTGTTTACGATTTTCGCGTTTCCGCTGATATGAAAATTGAACTGACCGTCCTCCAGATCCGGATTGGTTTCCAGATTGGAGAATTCGATCGTGGTTTCCTTTCCTCTTCCGTCGCTCGCCACCGCTTTTTGGATAAAGTAGGTTTGCGCGTCCACGTAAAGAAGCATGGTTTCGAAACCGCCGACCTTTTCGCGTTGTTCCAGATTGAGAACGAAATATTTCTTTCCGTCCTTGGAGGAGGTTTGCGGTTGTTCGATCGAATCGAATTTGTAGTGATACTTTCTGAAAATCCTGGAAAGACCTTCGTCCGTAAAACTGGAGAAGATGGGACCGGATTTATTCGATTTATTTAATGTAAGATCCTGTTTGCCGACCGCGTTGAGACGCGCGATGTAGATGTACAACGTCTTTCCGTCGGATACGATCTCGTCTCCGGAAGGATCGTTGAATTGATAACGGATTCGTCCTCCTTTTTTGTAAAGACAGACCCCTCTCATGTTCTTGCTTTTTTTGTTGGAAACCGTCTGGATCTGAAAATCCGCTTTGTAGGAATTCAGTTCGCCGAATTTTTTCTTCACCTGTTTGACGACTTCGGAAGGAGAATTCCAATTATGAGCCGGTTGCGACCGCAACGAACTTTCCGCGATTATAAATAGACTGCAAAAAGAAAGAATGATTGTTTTTTTCATGAGAAAAACCGGATCTCCCGGGATTTTTTTACTAGCTTCGGACGTATCGGGAACCTTGTCACTTTCTAAAATTCGGAAGGAAACCGATCCGTTCTTTTTCAGAATTTCGGTCGTTTTTCCTCGGAAGCGATCCGAAATTTTCCGAATTCCGAAAGATGTGGGAACTCCTCCCGGCTCTCTCGATTTTAAATTCCTCGCGAGGGTCGTCCGGAGCGCAAAAAATTCCCGGAGAAAAAACTGGCGAGCAATCGTCCCCTTTTTTCGGGAAAGACCGTAGGACTTACTTCATTTTCCCTTCCGGAAGGAAACGTTTGGAAAAGACCGTACGAACCGATTTCCCTCGATTTGGATCCTCATACAAATATACGAAATTCGATAATTCGTCGTTTTTCGGCCGTTTTCTAATGTTTTTTCCTTTGCTATCGTGAAAGAAACGCGATCCTCTCTTTCCTCAAACTCGGTCGTTTTGCGAAAAGCGGCGAAACAAAAAACGAACGCAAAAATAACCCGCTCCCAGGGAAAAACAAACGATGGCGAGCGAGGAAAACAAATAAACCGCAGTCACGATCTCCTCTCGAAACGTCATCGAGGCCAACGTCCAACAGGCCCCGCTCTCGAGTCTTTTGTTGCAGGTATCGTCGTAGGTGATCAGTAAAATCCCCGATCCTAAATAAACGAATCCGTTCGCAA
>NZ_NPEF01000134.1:1448-11091 GCF_002811955.1 Leptospira ellisii | reverse complement strand
CGATTTGGACGCCGCCGTCGCTCGAAAATTATTTTCCGTACATTCGCGTCCGTACAGTTTGGAGGAACTCCTCGAAGAGATGGAATTTTCCGAGAATGTTCCCCCTACTTCCGAGAAAGCCGCGGAAAACGGTCCTCAATCAGCTAACATCGATACTACGAATTTTTTGGAGAATTTAAAACTGATTCTGGAAGAAAAAAATTTTCACACGGAATACCAGCCGATCCTTTCCCTGGAAACCGGAAAAATTTACGCGTATGAAGCGCTCGCGCGATTCCGAATCGACGGAGTTTCGATTCCTCCGGATGTGGTTTTTTCGGAGCTCCACAAAGACCCGGATCTTTTTTTCCGTTTGGAACGGGAACTCAAATCCTTTCAAATCGCCAACCGGCCAAAACAAAAACGTTTGTTCCTCAATTTGGATCCGCACGTATGCAGGAACGCCGAACAGGCCTCGTTTTGGACCTCGTTTTTCGCTTCGAGTCCGGACACGGTCTGCGAAGTGATCGAAAATACGGATTCCACCCGAATCGAAGAAACGCGTTTTTGTCTGGATGCTTTGAAAAAATCCGGAGCGGCCCTTGCCTTGGACGACGTGGGGGGGCCGAACAATCTATTCTGTTTCGACTTTTTAGAATATTCCAATTATATTAAATTCGACAAACACTGGCTGCGTCTTTTCAAAACCAAGGAAACCTATAAGAACATCGCTTGGGGATTTTTGGACTTCGCGCACGAATCGAAGATACTTTGTATTCTGGAGGGGATCGAAACCGCCGAAGATCTGAGGATAGCGGCGGAGATGAGATTTCCCTTAGTGCAGGGTTTTTTATTCCGCTCCAAAAACCGGACCGTTTAGACGGCATCGTTCGATCCGGCTTTTTAAAGAAAGGGTCGTTCTACGTAAGTCTGGATATGGAATCCCAATCCTCGCGAACCCCGTACTGAATCGCCTGCTCGCAGCGCAGGGCGAACAATTTGGCGGCGGTATCCTTCGGATTGATCCGCAACACTTCCTGAAATCGGATCAGACTTTCCCGGAACTCCTGGGTTCTATAATATTCGATTCCCTTTTCGAACACCGCCTTCGTATCCAGTTTCAAACGCAGATTCTCTTCCGACAATCCGTCGAATATTTCGAAAACCGAAACGGGATCCTTTTTTCCCTTTACGCTTACAGTATCGAGCATCCTGTAGTGGAACTTATCCGGATCGTCCATTCCGAATAATGCGCGTTCGCTGACTATGATGTCGCTTCCGTACAGTTTCGTGAGACTTTCGATCCTGGAGGCCAGATTCACCGCGTCGGATATCACCGTCCCCTCCATCCTTTCCTCGCCCCCGATGGTCCCTAACATTAACTTTCCGTAATGTAATCCGATTCCGATCCGGATCGGAATGTAATTCCGTTTGTTTCTGTATTCGTTGTACGTGATCATGTATTTCTGCATTTCGATCGCTGCGGTCAACGCGTCGTCCACCTTCTGCTGAAACAAGGCCATGATCCCGTCTCCGAGAAACTTATCGATATAACCGTTGTTCAGCTGGATGATCGGACTCATACGTTTTAGATACGAGTTGATGAAATTGAAATTCTCCTCCGGCGTCATCTTTTCGGAAAGTTCCGTAAAGGATCGGATATCCGAAAACAGGATCGTCATTTCCTTTTCGATCTGATCCCCCAATTTCACGTCTAAAATCGATTCTTTACCGAGATTGAGAAGAAATTCCTTGGGAACGAAACGCGCGTAGGAGACGTAGAGCGTGATCAGCTCCTTGTTTTTCACGTTCAACTCCCGGTTGAGACGATCCGATTCGTTGTGCAGTTTGGAAAATTTGAACGCCATCGCGACGGCCATACTCGTCACAAAAAGCAGAAACCCGACTTCGAAATACGTTTCGTTTCCGATGACGCCCACGTAGGACAGGATTCCGTGGATCAAAAATCCTCCGAACGCCAAAAACCCCGCTAGGATGGTCCTCCCGCCGAGGGCACCCTTACGGATCGCCGCAAGCGTGATATAAAGCGCATACGGCATTGCGAGCGCGTTGTTCAACAGCGCCAAAGCGAGAATATATCTCCAAAAGATTCCGTAATAAAGATACGGATCCTCGAAACCTCCGACTACGATAGGAACATAAGATAAATTGAATATTCCAAAAACAGCAACCGCCGTCACCTGGGAGATCCGTATGAACAGATTCCTGCGGTATTCGAAGAAACTTTCGAAAAACAGGAACGATAGATACGGAAAAAGTATGATCCCCGTCGCGTTCAGATAAAGATTGAACCAGGTGTTGTCCCAAACCCAAAACCCCAGGGTTTTGATCCCCATCGTCTGCATACCGGCGACGATGGAAAGACATCCGAAATAGAAATACTGTTTCTCGGCCTTTCTTCCCAAAAAGAGAAACCAGTGATACATTCCTCCGAAAAAGAAAATTCCCGCGATCGATCCGAACCATAGAAGAAACGCATAGAACTTCTCGCGGACGCGCCCGTCCTCTCCGAAATAAAAATCGGAGAACACGAATCCTCCGAGACCGCCGGCGCTCCTAATCCGGAATGCGATTGTATTCTCCTCGCCGATTTTGATAAACGAATTGGGAATCGGGAAATAATCGTTCCTAGTGTTGGAGCGGATCAGTTTACCTTCCGCCGAAATTTCCCCTCGGGAACCGATCTTTTCCCCGTTGAGGTAAACCTCGTATGCGTGATCCACCAAAGGAATCATGATTCCGAACGTCTTACCTTCGAATTCCGAAGTCGGAGAAAACCGCATCCTAAACCAGGCGACTCCGTCGTAATTGTATCCTTCGAAGTGCCAGTTCTTTGCGACCGGAAAATATTTCCAAGACGAGTCGTCGTAATACTCTTCCTTAAATTCGGGTTTATCTTCGGGCAGGAATTTCCATTCTCCCGTGAGGGAATAAAGACGCGAGACGTCCGAAAGTTCCAGATATCCTTGCTTGACCTGCGCCTGCAAAGAAATCGACGTCGCGGAAAGAAGGAAAACTCCCAGAAAAAGAACCGCCGAAAAAAGGGAAGAACGGATTCTTCCGAGACGGCGGTTCCGAAAATAAACCTTAAAAAAACGATAAGGAAAAGGATCTTTCATCTCATTCTCCGCATTCCAACTTGAGGGAAAGAAGGGATTTTCTGAATTCCCCTTCCACCTCGGGCCAAGTGTCGACCGAAGTTCCGTCCTTGGTGTTCAACTTACTACCGTTATAGTATACGATGGCCCAAAACGGATTTTTACCGCAGGGGAAATAACGGGTCAAAACCTCGCCCTTCAAAGTGAAGGAATACCAAGGATCGACCTGTTTGTATACTTCCTCGTCCGGTAATCCGACGTAGGCGCGTATGGAGCTGAGATAATGCATGTCCGTTTTTTTGGTGTCGGTTAACGCGGCCAAGGTCTTGAAATCGCCGGAAAGACGGAGCCATTCCCGTTTTTGCAGATCGCGGAAATCGGAGGATTGAAGTTCGCCGATCCGTTGAAAAACGAATTCGTTTTCGAAATCCTTCCAGGTATAATCCTTCTGTCCCTCGTGACTGGACCAGGAGATCAGTTTTTGATCCAACATGGGGACGGTTTGGATCGACTCCCGGTTCAGGTTGTTCAGATCGGATTTGGATCCGGACGGGTTCTGAAGCATGAAATTCGCCCCTTTCCCTGCGGAATCGTCGTAAATCAGATACACCCCCCACCAGGAATTGACCAATCTACATTTCGGATCCAGCATATGAGAATATTTTAATGTTTTTTTACATCCCGGAACGGGGGAATATCCCCCCACCGTGTAGGAATTGACCGCGTCGACGTCGACCTTACCGTCGCTCATTTCCGAAAGATATTCGCTGAACGGAATAATGAACGGTTTGGTATACATCCCTTTCGGTATATTTTTATATTCTAAAACGGTTCCTTTTTCCTTTTTGAGATCGATGTTCTTCTCCATCCGAAGCAGTTTCGGAACGAGAACGGTGCAGTAACCGATCAAAAACAACGCGATCAGCGCGGATGCGGAAACGATCTTACTTTTGATACGAAGACCGAATCCCTTGTTCCCCGTATTTGAATTTCTTTTTATTATTCTTTTTGAATCCATTCTTCTTCCCTTACGTCGTTCTTTCGAATTTTGGTTTTGCCTTTCTACTTCGAAAGATTGCCCAAGTCAAATTAGAATTGGCGCTTTGGATCGGCAGATCCTTGCGACTTATAAATTGAAATCATCGTAAAACTCGAGATTCGGACCTTTCCCGTTTTAAAACGGAGCTTACGACGTGTGACACGGATTTAAGGAAGGGGAAAACGTTACGAAAGGGACAAGAATTTCAAAACCGGCGTTTTGAAACCTTGTCCGACCGAAAAAGCCGCGAAGTTATTTACGGTCCGCTGACACAACGGACGTACGCCGAGGAAGTTTTCGGAAATTCGATCACTCCCCCCATTCTAAAATCCACGATATACGCCATCGAACGATATTTCGTATTGATCGGAATCGTATACGCGATGTCGTTGTTGTCCGTTCCGGTATATTCCCTTGGATCGTATAGATGACCCACGTTCGGACTGGTTCCGGTCGAAATCCCGGATGTGGACGTCCAGTAATACGCATATGCAGTATCCGGAAAATAGGTGCCGTTGATGATCGGATTGAGTACGGTCGGAGTCGGGTTGTATTTTCCCCCGGTTTTTCCGTAATCGACGATACTGACCAACTCTTTTATACTGGGAAGTCTCCAGATCCGACCGTTCAATCCCAAGGAACCGCAGTAAGAAAGCGCCGTGTCCCAATTACTCGTCGAAGCGGCAGGCGAACTACACGTCGTCGTCCCTTGACCCCGGGAACATTTCTGCCAGACCAACCCGCTTCCCGCGTCCTCGATCATTCCGTTTCCCGAATCCGTAAACGGTCCCGATAACGAATGGATCGGAAAAACAAACGCTGCGGAAAGCAGGATTCCCAATATCTTGGATATTCTTTTGTCGATATTTCGTTTCATTTCGTTTCTCCCTTTATTCCGCGATACACATCGAGGTGAAATTATAGTTAGAGCCGCCTCCGCCCGTCCAGGAAACGTCCTTGAGTTTATTGTTCGGCTGAGTTACACCTCCGAACACGGAGACCGACCAAGCACCCCAAGACTGCAAAGAGGATATCGCGGCATAATTGGCGGGTCCGTTCGAAAGGGCGTCGATCGAAGGAGTCCGCGTATAACGATTCGAACTGCTGATCGTGATCGCGTTCGTGCTCGACCAATAACGTTGATAGTTATTCCGCAACAAACCCGGAAAAAACGTTTCCGGGATGGTTTCGTTGCCCACCGTGCCGCCGAACTCCAAAATCGTATAATATTCCGCTAATGTAGGAAGCCTCCACGTTTTTTTTCCGGCGTAACCGTTTCCGGAATTTCTGTTGTTTAATCCGGAACAATCCTCAACGGATCGATTGAAGGTCTTATAAGGATTTCCCGCATCCGCGACGCAGGCCGCGCCGTTCCAGATCTGATCCGCCGGACAAACTTTGACGCAGGTTCCGGCGCTCCATTCGTAATCCGATAGACAGGTTTTCCAATAACGCAGGTTCCTCGTATCCAATGTCACCACGTCCGAAGGATAACCCGGCAAAGTTCCCGGAGCGATCAATCCGAACGGAAGCGAAGCGTTTGCCCCGTCTTGTCCCGTGCCCGCACAGGAGATAGGATCCCCGTTCGAATCGGAGCAGGTAGTCTGTCTCGTCCCGGAAGGAAGCAACACGGAGGTATCGTTCGCGGTTCCGTAATCCAAGCGGAACGATCCGGAAGCCACGGCGACCGTCGGACTCGTGACCATCGCGTTACCCGCAACATCCGAAAACGAAGCGCTCGTATACTTCAGATAGAACTTATGCCATTCCGGCAATTTGCTTTTTAGATCGAGGGTATACGTTCGTTTGTCGCTGCTCCAAGTTCCGCTCGCTCCGATCCAGTTGATCTCCGGTTCGGGAGTCGTGGTTTGATCGATATGTCTCGGATTGGGAGTCGACGACGTATCCATGTCCTCGTTAAATGTGATGCTGAAGGTTCTTTGGCCGACGTTCAAAGCATATGCGGTCGTATTCGGAGAAAGAACGGGAGAAACCGCGATGATCTGAGGACCGACGTCGTCGCGAACGATCGAGGTGAAATTACTTCCCTCGTTGGAACCCGCGGTCGTAAGACAAATGCGGACGTCGTTGGAGCCGGAACTTAAATCGGAACCGGAGACGGTATAATCCGTATCCGTATCCGCCGCGACGGAACCCGTAGCTTTCTCGGTTCCCGTGTTACAATCGCTTCCGCCGAAACGCACGGAATAATTTCCGGCTATATCCGATTTCCATTTCAGAACGGAAGTGGCGGAACCTTTAATGATGTTCTTACTCAAAGACACGATCGTAATCGTGGGATTGCCTACGGAAACGACGTAAGACGCGCTTCCCGCAGAACCCACGTTACCCGCCTTGTCCACTGCGATCGCACTCAGATCGGTGGTCGCATTATTGGTCAAAGATAAGGCGGACGAATAGATCGTATTTCCGGAGGCGGCCGTTCCGTCGCTCGAAATCGACGCGGAAGTTCCTCCGGAACGGAACGCGGTCTTATAACAACCGGAGTTCCCCGTATCCGAACAGGAGATCGCGATGTTCGGAACCGAAGAACCGTACGAACCGGAACCGGGAGTAAACGAAACGGAAGGCGCGACGTCGTCCCGAACCGCGCGCACCGTATACGAATCCCACGCCGCGGACGCGTCCGGACTTTTGAGACAGATGCGGACGTCGTTGTCTCCGGAATTTAATGCGACAATACCGTTGATCGCATGGATTCTGGTGGTCACGGAAGTGGAGGCCGTGATCGCTCCGCTCGCTTCGATCGTTCCGTTCGTACAATCCGTGGATCCTAATCTGAATTCGTAAAACGCGTTTTTGGAACCGCTCCATTGGACGTCGATGAATTCGATCGCGCCGGTTTGACCGCTCAGATAAACCGTATTCGCGGAATAATACGTGATGGAACCTGCGGACGCGGGAAACGTCGACGGAGGAGTGACGATCACGGGCGGAGTGTTCGAACCTCCGGGTTGTTCGACGATCGTAAAACCGGAAGGAAGAAAGAAAAATCCCCCTTCTTTTTTTCCGCTTCCTTGAAGACAATTCGACAGAAACAGATGAAAAAGAAGGAAGCAAGTAATTACGATTTTCGCTTTTTGAGGGGAATGAGAACGACGGATCGCCGTCCGAAACTTCGGATCCATAAAGAACCTCCAACAACAACTTACGGAGGCAAAGATATCATCGGATTTTCCTCTTCTCTGCGCGTTCTATAGAACGCCCGCGTTCAAAATTAAGGATCAAATCGCCGAAGGGAAACGTTCGGCGAAAAGCCGATACGCGCTACGGATCCGGTTTTTGTTTTCCGAATTTCTTTTTGTACTGCGAAGGGGTCATCCCGAATTCCCGTTTAAAACTCGTATTAAAAACGGAAAGAGAATTGAAACCGGACTCGAACGCGGTTTTGATCACCGGGGTCTCTTCCGCTTCGAGCAGACGGATTCTCGCCTCTTCGATCCTAAGTTTATTTACGTAGTGGAAAAAACTCTGACGAAGATGGTTGTTTAAAAATTCGGAAAGTTGATGCGGCTTCACTTGCAGTTTAGAAGCCAGTTTAGCCAAGGTCAGATTCTCCTCCAAAAAGACCTTTTCGGAGTTCATTAGAATTTCGAGTCTCGCCTTAAGATCCTCGGGATCGATCCTGGATAAGGTGCTGTTCTGATAACGCACTTTCTGAAACGTCTCCGAAACGATGTTGAAGGTGATCGGATATATCTGGCTGATGAAAAAGGCGTAAATCACGGTGGAGGACAAAGCGCTCAACGCGGGGATATAAAGTTCGACGAACGCATTTTCGAGCGAAAAAAGGAACCGCAGATCGACCGCGAGATGCAGATTTACGCCGAATAAACCCAGAGTCAAAAGCAGAATGATATGGATCGCCCAGGAATATCTGGAGAAATTCCCGTGGAACAGACGTATGAATTTAACGAGTACTACGACCATATAAACGATCGTGATGAACGTGGAAATGATGTAAGCCGCGTCGTATTTGGAATGGAACGTCGGCCCGAAACCGGATCCGAGTTCGTCCAGGGATTCCCCCGAATACATTAGATAAATGGAATGTATCAGATAAAAAACTAGGAACAAAATCGAAGGGACGAAATGGAACGAAAGTGTCTTCCTTCCGACGCGTTCCCCGAGAAGAAGCAGGTTAAAGTAAATGTATAGGGAAGGACCGATGACGAAGATAAAGAATATCTCGATCGAAAAAAAATGGGAAAAACGTATTCCGACCTGATTGATCAGCGCGAGACCCTTGACGAGAAAAACACCCATGGAAAGAAAAATCAAAAACAAAACCGTATTTTTAAACGTTCTGCCTTTGATGATGTGGATGATCGCCAACAATACGGCTAAGATCCCTCCGAATCCTACGTACTGATTTGCCAACTGAATCAGAACCCGGTCCATCATACGTTTGGACGAAGGATTTCGACGAATAACGATCGTTTTGCGCCGATAGAAACGCGTTTGTTCGAAAATTTATTTCCTTCGATTGTCCGATTTGGAACTACTTGCTCGAAAAATCAAGCTCCTGCGGAAGATCCTTAGTCGTGCCGTTCTTCAGACTTTCCCTGAATTTTTTGGGGCTGGATTTGGTGATCGATAAAAAGGCCCTTTGAAACGTGGACAACGAATTGAATCCGACCGCCATTCCCACGGAAATGATCGAACGGTCGGGTTCGTCCTTTAGGATCTGGATCGCTTCCTTTACGCGAAACAGATTCACGAGATTGTTGAAATTCGTGCCCAGATGCTGATTGATGAACGCGGAGAGTTGATGTGTGGAAAGACCCAATTCCTCAGCCACCGAACCGAGACGTATATCCTCGTCCAGGAACACTTTTTCCTTCGTGAAAAGTTCGTACATCCTGGTTTCGATTTCCTTAATGTCCATGTTGGAAAGATAATACGAAGTGGAGGATAGTTTTTCGTTCTGCTTTTGCCTGAACCGATCCTTATACGTCGAGTTCAGATTCTCCTTAACCGATTTGGAATCCAAAAACAGGGTTCCGAAGGTATAAATCGGAAAAACCGCCAGCACGAAACCGTCCAACATCGCGATGGAATGACCGAACTCGGAGGAGAAAAGATTCTGAGTCAATTCCCCCGTCAACACCAAGGCCCAGAAACAAAGGAGGATCGCTCCCCGTTTTTTATCCGGAATCGGCGCGAAGAAATAAAGATAAATCGAATATACGATCAGAACCGCGATCGAAACCGAAGCGACCACGATCATCATGGGCGGAACGAACTGGCCCAATTCCGAATTCCAGCAGATCAAAAGGACGGAGCTGATTCCCCAAGCCTTTGCCCCGCCGTGGATCAACTTTTGCTGAATCCAGAATTTACACTGCGTATCGGAAAGCACGGAAAGTCGGTCCTCGGCGTTTTCTTCGTCGAAAGTGGAACAGATCAAAATCGTCCCCGTAAACGTAAAAAACGAATAAAGAAAATCGACGAGTCTGCTGAACAACTTAAGCTCCAAACCCCC
>NZ_NPEF01000134.1:0-1438 GCF_002811955.1 Leptospira ellisii | reverse complement strand
TTTCAAAGGGCCCTTTGATCGAAAAAAGGAACAGATTACAGCCGAGACAGATGAAAAGTACGGACTGAATTCTCTGAAACTTTTTCTTCCATTTTAAAAATGACAAAACCCCCAACGAAACGTATTGCAGGGAGGTTGCGTAAAAAATTTCTGAAGGCATGGATCGACGTCGACCTCGAAGTTTGGAATGACCCGATTATACGGAAAACCTCCGGACGGCACTATTGACTTTATAAAATCGAAAACCAATTTATAGAAAAAAATGATTTTCGATAATTAAAACGTATCGAGCGCTATTTCTAACGGAGGATATCCGAAACGATTCCGTTTTGATAAACGTATATGAGTATTTGCTTACATTTGAAAACGGAAGGGAGACGCGAATCAGACGGGTTTTTCCATTCTCCAGCAGAAATGGATCCTTTCGTTTCTAAAATCGTCGGGAAGCGTTTCTTTGGAGACGTTTTTGATCGCGTCCCATAAAAGCGAAGTTTCGGACAATTTGAATTTTCTAAAGTTCGTGGAGAAATAAAGAACGGCTCCGGGAAGCGCGAAATCCCGGTAGAGAAGATTCAGAATTTCAGCGTGATCCCTCTGTACGTCGAATACGTCGTTCATCTTTTTACTGTTCGAAAACGTGGGGGGATCCACCACGATCAAGTCGAACCGTTCCCGATCCGGATTTTTCCGTTCGGAACGAAGCCATTCCACCGCGTCCGCCCGTAGAAGACGGTGTTGTGTCTCCGAAAATCCGTTCAATCTAAGATTCTCAGAGGACCAAGATAAATACGTGTTCGAAAGATCCACGCTCAGACTTCTCCTCGCGCCGCCTGACGCCGCGTAGACGGTAAACGAACCCGTATAGGAAAATAGGTTTAGAAATTTCCTTCCTTTGGCTTCCTTCCGCACCATCTCCCTCGTGATCCGATGATCCAAAAAAAGACCGGTGTCCAGATAATCCGATAAGTTCACGAAAAAACGAAGGCCGCCTTCCCCCACTTCCAAAAGTTCGGCGTCGGTTCCCCGCTTTTCGTATTGATCCTTTCCTTTTTTTTGTTCCCTTTTTTTCCAATAGATACGATCGGAGGAAAGTCCCAAAACTTCGCTCACGATATTTCCGATGTCCGCGTTCTCCGTTTCCCTTTCCTCGTCGGAGATCTCGTAACGATTTTTATAGGCCGATATCTGGCAATACGGTCCGTAAAGATCGACGCTCACCGGAACCTGCGGAATATCCCGATCGTAGATCCGAAAACATTCTATGTTTCTTTTACGCGCCCACTTCTTCCAATGTTTCGCCATGCGGGAAAGACGATTGCGAAACATAGTCTGCGGATTTCCTGAGGAGGAAGAGAGAGGGGAGGATTCCGTGTTCGGATCGGACATGAGGACAAGGATGGACGGTCCCTGCAAAAATCCAATCAGAACAGGACTTTGA
>NZ_NPEF01000133.1 GCF_002811955.1 Leptospira ellisii | reverse complement strand
AATATGCTCGCTTTGAACGCCGCCATTGAAGCGGCTCGGGCCGGCGAACAAGGCCGCGGCTTTTCCGTCGTGGCGGACGAAGTTTCTCAATTAGCGGATCATACGATGAGAAATACGAAAGAAATTACTGACTTGATCGAATTTACGAGGACGAGTATCGAAGCGGGCAACGGAGAAATGGATCAATTCTCCGATTTTTTTTCCATGATCCAGGAAAACGCTTCCAACATGGCCCGTTTTAGCGTTCATCTTTTGGACGACATGCGCGCGCAGGAATCCGGTCTGAATCTTTGTTCGCAGAAGATGCACGAGATCGCTTCGAATATTACGGATTTAGAATATTCTTCCCTGGAAAACAAAAGCGCCTACAGCTCTATCAAACAATCGATCCAGGATCTTTCTCACGGGGCGAAATTGATTTCCTCCGGTTCTCAGGAGATCGATTCCGGGGCGAAGAGAATCGACGAGCAGTCGGATCGCGTGAAACGTTTGATGGAAAAATTTTCCACTTGAGGGAGGGAGGTGTAGGATCTCCTCGCTTTTGATTCGGGATTTCTGTAAAATCCGTGGATCTAATTCTTTTTCCGGATGAGTATTTGAAATCTTGGGCGATTCCGATTTTTGAGGAAACCGTAGGAGGACCTCCGCAAGTTTTCTACGGAGAAGCCGCGTTTAAACTTCTAAGATCGCAAATCCCTTTTTGATCGTCTCTTTCTTATTTCCAAAACGAATTTTCCCGGAAATGTTTCCCTCCACTCGTTCGATCCAGGTTTTCTTCCCGAAAAATCCGGGAATCATTTGCTGCGTCGTACGAATCGGTGTTATGGTGAGTTCGATTTGATCCGAAGGGTCACGAAGTACGTAAGAAAGTGATTCCTTCTGAAACTTTGCAGTTTCCAGTAACGTAGGAACTCCATTTCTCCAAAGAAGAATTCCAGTTTGTTCGTGAAGGTTGAGACGGAAGACATTTTTGCCCGTTCCGTTTCCGTAAATTCTGGACTCCGGCTGAAAAGACCGGTCGCTAAATCCGGAAGAGATACTGTAGGACAACCTCTCCGAAGATTCCAGATTCGAAACGCTTTCATCCAAAGAAAGCTGGCCGCGCACGGACAAGTCGGGAGAAAGAAGACGGAAAATCCAATCCTTTCCCGAAGATTCCAAAGAAGAAACCGGTTTATTCGCCTTTTCCAGGGTGCTGACCAATGCGTCGAGTTGCAGATTGAGGTCGGAAGTCAAAACGGAAGAATGTGTATAACCTTGCTGGATCGTATCATCCAATCGAAAATTGAATCTTTGGTTCCCCTGGGTAAAACTCCAATAACCGTTTCGGAACGTTCCTCGGGTGAGAAATTCCTTTCCCGCTTTCCCGTCCCATTCCAAAGCCCGGAATTTTCCGGATTCGATAAACCAAAGATTTAAAACGGCCTTACAAGCCCCCGGACCGTGAAAAATTCGCAGATCGAGGATCAAATCCTCTGTAATCAAATCGACTAAAACGGAGTCTATTCTTTTCCAGGAAGACAGAAAAGAGGTTTTATACTCTCTGGAATTGTCAATTCCAAGAGTTCCTAAATAGAGACCAAGATTGGGTTCTAACGTAGACGGATTGAGAAGATGGCCGATCGCCTCTTTCATGAAGGTACCTTTAGGATTGTCAGTTTTTCCGAGGGTTTCAAAAAAAAAAGAAGAATGTAGTCTTCTCTTCTCCTGAATTTGACACTTTTTATCCGGAATTTTGCTTGCCGGAGTCCGCTTTCAAGGATTCTACTTAAGAGATTCTAAAACAAATGTTATATAGCCAGGATACAAGCAATCTGCTCTCTTACGGGGAAAATTATTATCAACCCCATTATCAACCAATCCTGGAAGTGACCAACTGCAACATCGTAGGTTACGAAGTTCTCGGCAGATTCTATTCCCCGGAAAAAAACGAATATAGATCCCTCGGTTATCAATTCCACAATCCCGAGTTGGATACGATTCGTCTGATTCAAATCGATCGATTGATTCGGGAAAAGGCCATTCGTCATCTTAAGGATACGGGGCTCCGGACGAAATTGTTCCTGAATATGATGCCGAACTTTCTTTCGATGATTCATACGGGGGACGTTCTGGATCTGAAACGCCTTCACGTTCTCAATCTCATCGAAAAATATGATATTACTCCCGCGGATATCGTTTTGGAAATCACGGAGGACAAATTCGACGGAAGCATCGAGAAACTTCTTTCGATCGTGAACGTATTTAAGGACTACGGTTTTAAGATCGCGGTGGATGATCTCGGGGTCGGTTTTTCCAATCTGGAACGGATCGGTTACATTCACCCGGATATCATGAAAGTGGATATCAAAATCATGCGGGAGAGTTTAAATCGAAGGTCGTTTAAGAACGTTCTCAGCGCGATCGCCGACATGTCTCAGAAATTGGGTTCGGATCTTCTTTTCGAGGGAATCGAAACGGAGGAAGAATTACATCTGGCCCTTTCCATGGGCGCCAATCTCCTCCAAGGCTTTTATTTTTCCAGACCTCAGGGCGAATTTCAGGACAAAAAACAGTTCAACCGAACGTTACGCGACACACTCGAAAAATTCTCCGGTCTTCGTTTTATGGAACTTTTGGAGGAATTTCAAAAGGGACAATCGGTGATCGACGCACTCGGAGAAAAGTTGGATTCGCTTCGACACAACGGAAAAGAGGATCTTCCGTTCGTCCTTCATCTGATGTTGGGGGATCTTCCGCCCGAAATTCTGTCCGTTTTCGCCTGCGATATCTTCGGTTATCAGATGACTCCTACGTATTTCCGGTCTCATCCGGGAGAGGATTGGGATTCCGATTTAACCGAGATCGGGAATAATTATGCGTGGAGACCGTTTTTTATCCGACACAAGGCGAAGGTGGTTCAAAGCGGCGCGAAGTGGACGGTCACGGAGCCGATGTACGATATGGATCTTCACAAACAGGTCGTCGTATTCACTTATACGCTTCGTGATAATTATATTCTTGTGATTAAGATGGATTGGGAGCGGGTGTAGGAACTCCCCTTTTGTGAAAGGACGGTGTTCTCGACCGTTATAAGGGAAAAGTCGGGTCTTTTTTGTAGGAACTGCTATTTTGCGGACTCGTCAGGGAGTTTCACTTGGAGGAGATCGGGAGAACGTAGGAACTCTCAAAATCTTCTAAACCTTATGTTCCATTCGAGTTTATTCTAAGAGCAAAGTCGTTCTCATTATGTAGGAACACCTAAGATTCGTCGGTTACATTTCGAAAGACTAAAAGCGTAAGAACCCTCACGCTTCTTTCCTATTGATCTCTCCTTACAAAAAAAAACACTGGCCAAAGGGAGAAAGGGAAAACGCCAAACCGCTCGGCTCGCCGTTCCTCCAATCAGCCCTCCCGACGATATTCGTAAAAAAGGACGCTTTCGTGACCGAGATTTTAAAAATCCAGGACCTCAGGGCAGGAATTCAAATCGGAGATTCCGGAGAAATCAAAGAAATCGTAAAAGGGGTCGATCTTACGATCCGAGCGGGCGAAGTTCACGCCATCATGGGGCCGAACGGCTCGGGAAAAAGTACCCTTTCCAACGTAATCATGGGGCATCCTAAATATCAGGTTTTGTCGGGAGATATTCTTTTCGAGGGAAAATCCATTTTAGGTCTTCCTACGGATCAACGAGCCAGGCTCGGAATCTTCCTCTGCTTTCAATATCCTACTAGCATTCCAGGAGTTACTATAGGCAACTTCCTCAAAACGATCGTCAAATCCGTCCGCGGAAAGGAACTTCCCGTGAAGGAATTCCGCAAAGAACTCAAAGAGGGAATGGCCGAGCTCGACATTCCGGAATCGTTTATTTCCCGTTATGTGAACGACGGATTCTCCGGAGGAGAGAAAAAAAGGAATGAGATCCTACAAATGACCCTCCTGAAACCGAAATTATCCGTCCTGGACGAGACGGATTCCGGCCTGGACATCGACGCTCTCCGAATCGTAAGCGAAGGCATCAACCGGAACAAAACTCCCGAACGATCCGTCCTACTCATCACCCATTATCAAAGAATGCTAAACTACATCGCTCCCGATTATGTTCACGTTTTCGCAAAAGGAAAAATCCTGAAAACGGGCACGAGAGAACTCGCCCTGGAATTGGAAGAAAAAGGATACGACTGGATTCTTTCCGAATCGGGAGATTGAAGAACAAGTGTCTTTAGAAGCCCAATTCTCCAAACAACTGGCCGAAGGAAAAGAAAACCGGGCGATCTCGGAATTCCGCAAAAAGGCGTTCTCGCGTTTCAAGGATCTGTCGATTCCCAAGTCGGAAAACGAATCCTGGAGAAAGGTGCCTCTTTCCAATTTTCATCCCGACGAATTCTCCGAAGTATCGGAACCCGCGGCGCTTACCGTAAACGCTCCGAAAGGAGTGAAGGTATTCCGGGTCGAAGACCTGCAGGAAAGGGAATCGGGAATCTTCGTCGAGACCCTGGAAAGTATATTCGAAAAACGGAATGAAGAATGGTTCGTTCTCCTCAGTCTTTCCTGTTTCACCCACGGTCTTTACGTCGAGGTGGAGGACGATCGTATTCTCGCCGAGGAGATACAGATCCGTTACCGTCAGGAAAAAGGAAATCGAATCCTTCCTTTGACGGTGGTTAGGATCGGCGATCGTTCCAAAGCCTTCGTCTCCGAACGATACGAATCCTCCGAAAGGGAGAATCTGAAGTTTTTCCAAGGGTTGACCGCGCTCGACTCCGGGAACGGTACGAAATTATTCTACGCGGGAATCGAATCCTTCGGTTCTTCCGTATTCCATTTTCAGAATCTATTCTCCGATCAAAAACGGGATTCCGACGTAAAGATCGCCAAGGTGACTCCAGGAGGTTACAAGGGAAAGAATCTTCTCAACGTGGAATTGTCCGGTAAAGGGGCGCGGGCCCGCGTTCTGGGGTTGGCACCGATGGCGGCGAGGGAATTCCAGGATTCCGAAGTGAAAATAATCCACAAGGAAAGTCACACCGAAAGTTCGATCCTTTACAGGGGAGCGCTTCGAGACAAGGCGCATCATATCTTCACCGGTAATCTTCAGATTCCCAATTCCTGTAAGGACGTAAACGCGATCCAGATCAACAACAACCTGCTTCTGGATCGGACCGCGAGGGCGGAATCGATTCCGAAACTCGAAGTATATGCCGAAAACGTAAAGTGTGAACACGGAGCGACGGTCGGAGAAATCGACGAGGAACAACTTTTTTATCTCGCTTCCCGGGGAATCGACGAGGACGAGGCCAGAAGGATGATCGTGGACGGCTTTTTGGGCGAGGTCATAGGCGAAATCGAATCGGAACCGATCCGGGAGGAACTTTTCCGATTGATCGCCGACAAGGTGGAGGGTTCCGTATGAGTTTTCGAAAGCTCGCAAATCTTTCCGAAATCGAAAACGGGAAAGTCAAAGTAATTGAAACGAGATACAATCGGATCGGAATCCTATCCTTGAACGGGGGCGTTTTCGCTTTTGAGGACGTATGCACCCACGACGGAGAGGCCATTTCGGAAGGAGAACTCTGCGGAGACGTGATCACTTGTCCGAGACACGAGGCGCAGTTTTCGATCAAAACGGGGAAGGCGCTTTGTATGCCCGCCGTGGAGGATTTGCCCGTTTATCCGGTTCGAATCGTGGGTGACTCGATCGAGGTGGACTTGGAGGATTGACATATATGAGTTTTTCGGCGGAAAGAATCAGAACCGATTTCCCTATTCTCGGGACGAAAATGAACGGGAAACCCTTGGTGTTCCTGGACAGCGCCGCCAGTTCTCAAAAACCCTTTCAGGTCATCGACACGATCGAGAAATACTATCGGGAAGAGAACGCAAACATTCATAGGGGAATTTATTATCTTTCCCAAAAAGCCACCGAAAAATACGAGCTCAGCAGAATCCAACTTTCCCGCTTTATCGGAGCTCAGTGCGCCAAGGTTTGTATCTTCACCCGGAACGCGACCGAATCGATAAACCTCGTGGCGCAAACCTGGGGAAGGGCGAATATCGTCGAAGGCGACGAGATCGTCCTGAACGAATTGGAACATCATTCCAACATAGTACCTTGGCAGATGCTCGCCCAGGAAAAAAAGGCGATCCTGAAATTCATTCCCTTAAACGAGGATAGCACATTAAATTTATCTAATTTAGAAGAGATCGTCACGTCTAAGACCAAACTGATCGCGGTGGCTCAGATGTCCAACGTGACCGGTACGATTCACGACATTCAGCCGATTCAAAAACGCGCGAAGGAAGTCGGAGCCAAGGTGTTGGTGGACGGAGCCCAGGGAGTCTGTCATCTTCCGGTGAATATGAAGGAGATGGATTTCGATTTCTACGTATTCTCGGCGCATAAGATGTTGGGTCCCACCGGAGTGGGAGTCCTTTACGCGAAAGAGGAAATTCTGGAAGCGATGCCTCCTTGGATGGGAGGAGGGGATATGATTTCTCAGGTGTTTAAGGAACGCTCCACGTACGCGGAACTTCCTTCCAAACTCGAGGCGGGAACCCCCAATATCGCGGGAGTGATCGGATTCGGATCCGCGATCGAATATCTTCAAACGATCGGCATGGAGGAGATCCGGAACCACGAAGTGGAATTGCTTACTTACGCGTTGGATCGTTTGGACGATTTCGGAGGATTGGAATTGTACGGAACCCGTGATTTATCGAAACGCGGAGGAGTGATTTCCTTTAACTTTCCCGGGGTTCATCCGCACGATGTGGGAACGATCCTCGACGAGGAAGGCATCGCGATCCGAGTGGGGCATCATTGCGCTCAACCGTTTATGGCGTTTAAGAATATTCCCGGAACTTGCCGAGCCAGCCTTTATCTTTACAATACGAAACACGACATCGATCGGTTGATCGAAGGTCTAATTAAGGTAAAGGAGATTTTCTCCCGTGTCCTTAAGCGATAGTCTCTATAAAGAAGTAATCTTAGACCACTACCAAAACCCCAGATTTCGGGGAAAACTCGAACCGGCCGATCTTTTCGAACACGGAATCAATCCCTTGTGCGGAGATGAATTGGAGCTTACGATCAATCTAGAAGGGGATCGTATCGAGGATCTGCGCGTGACCGGAAAGGGTTGTTCCATTTCACAAGCCTCGGGTTCGATGATGGCGGAATCTGTCCGCGGAAAAACCCTAGCGGAAGCGGAAGGAATTCTCGCGCGTTTTAAAAAGATGATTTTAGAGGATCAAAAACCGGATTTCGAGGCGGATTTGGAAGACTTGGAAGCGATGGAGTCGGTGAAAAAAATCCCCGCCAGGATTAAATGTGCGGTTCTTCCGTGGAATACGCTGGAAAGAGCCTTGTCCCAGGTCACGGGAAAGTAAAGTCCCCCGTAGGAGGGGAAAACCGGGGAGATCCTACGAAACTTTTACGGCTGAACAAATCCATCTTGCCTCTCCTCGGTTCCCGCGGTTTTCTTCCCCTAAAGCGGTTCCTCTCAATCGAATGAAATCGCCTCCGGAAGGACGCGGAAGGTAAAATTCGCCTCGAAACGACTTCCGGGGAACGTCCAAAAAAGGGAAACAAAAGGAGACGCTACGATGTTGGAAGCTCCGACCAATACTCTGGAAGAACAGATTTACGAAGAAGTCAAAAAGGTGGAAGATCCGGAGATCGGCATTTCCATCGCGGAATTAGGATTGATTTATAGGATCAAGGTCGAAGGTTCCAAGGCCAAGATCGATATGACGTATACGTCCATGGCTTGTCCCGCCGGACCTCAGATGAAACAACAGGTGCAGGATCACGCACTTCGTGTGGAAGGAATCACCGAGGCCCAGGTCGAAGTGGTTTGGGTACCCAAATGGGATCCGCGTGAGATGGCCAGTGAAGAGGCCAAAATGGATTTGGGCATCTTTGATTGAGACGCGAATATGATGAAGTTTGAATATTGGACACCGCTAAACGGGAAAACGCCTCAGCCGAAACTCCGTCGATTTTTTTAGAAAGAAAACGTTTCTCGTAATCGAAACCTAAATGGAAAATCCTCAATCCTCCGCATTAGAAAAACGATTTACCAACACCTTGGGACAACCGATCGGCACTCCTCTTTCCGATTGGAGACCCGCCTCGCTTCCGAAAAAGGAAACGATGCAAGGCAGGTTTTGTCGTTTGGAACCTCTCGATCCGGAACGTCACGCGAAAGCGTTGTATTCGGCCAATTCATTGGATGCGGAAGGGGCGATGTGGACGTATCTTCCCTACGGACCTTTCGAAACGTTGGGCGAATATCGGGAATGGATGCAGAGCGCCTGTCTGACGGAGGATCCGTTGTTCTTTACCATCTTCGATTTAACCTCCGATTGCGCGGTCGGACTGGCAAGTTACGCCGAAATCTCGCCGAAGGCGGGTTCGATCGAAGTCGGACATTTGGCGTATTCTCCGTTAATGCGACAAACGCCGGTCTCGACCGAAACGATGTATCTGATGATGAAGAACGCGTTTCAGCTCGGTTATAGGAGATATCAATGGAGATGCAACGTTCTCAACGCATCTTCCCGTGCCGCCGCGCAAAGGATCGGTTTATCTTTCGAGGGAATTTTTAGACAGGCGAACGTTTTGAAAGGTTATAACCGGGACACCGCCTGGTTTGCGGCCGTCGACGAGGAGTGGCCCGCGATTCGAAACGCGTTTTCGAAATGGTTAAGTCCCGATAATTTTGACGAGAACGGAATTCAAAAAAATCGGTTGAGCGATCTGACCGAACCGATTCTCAAGAAAAAATTCGTTCCCTGAAGGCGGGAAAAAAATTTCAAAGCCTGCGGAAAATCGGAAAAGTCATGAAAGAAGATCGCGTTTGACGTGTTGATTTCAAATGGTGCGTCAAAGGTAGTCGCAATTCCTCGATCGTAAGTTCCATGAAAAATCCGAATTACGAAAACAGAATCCGAGTCTTTCTTGTGATCTTGATTCTTCTCATTTCGACGACGTCGAATTGTTCTCGATTCGAAAAAGAGGACGGGAAAAACTCCGAACCTTTAACTCAACTCGGATTTTTAAGTATATTAGGATGTACTCAATATCAGAACGCTCCGCGGGTCGATACGGTCGGCGGTTTGACGCGAATTTTCGTTCCGCCCAGTTTTACGTTTCCCTGCGTTTCCCGTTACAACGATCCCCATCTGATTTTCGTTCCTTCCTCCTCTCCTAAAAATATTCTTTCCGTTTTTTTACCGGGTTCCGGAGGAAGTCCGATCGGAGTCTCTAAAATCATAGAAGAAGGCGCCAGGCGCGGGTATCACAGCGTCGGTCTTACGTATCCGAACGCGGATCCGATCAACGTTATCTGCAATTCCGGACCGTATCAATCCTTGGCCTGCTTCGGGGAAGTTCGGGAAGAAACGCTCACCGGTGCGGATCTGTCGAAAGCGATCGCCGTGGATTATAATAATTCGATAGAAGGCCGTCTTTTGAAACTTCTCAGTTATCTTAGCGTTCAACGGCCGAACGACGGATGGAAACAATTCCTGAAAGAGGGGGATGTGGACTGGAATAAGGTTCATTTCGGAGGACATTCGCAGGGTAGCGGACACGCTGCGTATCAGGGGAAACGTAGGTTGTTGGGAAGGGTTTCCCTCTACAGCGGCGTTTCGGATTATCACCTCCTTTCCTCGACTCCCGCTTCGTGGTTGTCGGAATCCGGAACGACCCCTTCCGATAGGTATTTCGGTTTGATTCACGTCGAAGACCCGGTCGCTAATTTTTCCGGGGATTCCGATCAGGTTACGGACGTTTGGCTCAATTCCTTCGGTATGATCGGAGCGGTGACGGACGCGGATTCCGGCGTTCCTCCCTACGGAAATAGCCAGCGTTTAACCACTAATCTATGCGCATCGTCGGAAGACGGTGGAAAACATAATTGCACCATGAACGAAGGTCAGCGAACTGTTTGGGATTATATTAGTTTTCCATAAAATTCTGATGTGAAACGGTCGAATGCGACCGCTCCTGAACGAAAAGGTAGCCGGGGATTATAATCTTTTGTCAGAGCTGTATGATGACGAATACGTGATCGGGACTTACGTTTTTCCGTATTTATCGAGTCCTCGAAAACGATGAGAAGATCGAAGGGATTTTCCGGAAACGAAGACGTTTTCGAGAAGATTTTTCGAAAACGTCTTCGCGGAAACGGTAATTTAGTTTTTCACAATATACTTATGAAATTCGTAATTTACCTGTCCTTCCCCTTTTTCGAGAGGGATCATCGCGACTTTGGAGCGGCGATATTGGTCCACGATTTGAATTCTCGCGAAAATTCCGTTTCCTTCGAGCGCGGCTTTTTTACCCGGTTTCGGCTCCTTTTCGAGGGTTACGTTCACGGTTGAAACCCCGTTTTCGGGTTTATACATGGATCCGGTGGAATAATCGATCAACAGACCGATCAATCCGCCGATGAGGATGTTCCCCCACACCCATCCGTCGACGTCCTTGCGGATATCCACGACGGTTTCCTTGTATCCTTTCAGTTGAAACTTTAAAGAATAATCGTTTTTTAAATTGAGAGCCTGCGCTCCGGGAGTGGTGATCTGCGCCACGGGAGCAGCATATCCTTTCATGCTGATTTCTACGGTCGCACCTACCGGATCCGACGCGATGGTATAGTTATATACGTTATCGCTTACGATTGTTGCACAATTGACCAAGCCTAAAATCAGTAAAATCGAGAGCTTTTTCATTCTATTTTTCCTTTTTCGCGGTCGATTTCCATTCGAATGAAATCCTACCGCTGAAATTTTAAAAATAACGAAAAAAGAACGTGGAATATATGTAAATGAAAATATCTGAAATATGAAATGAAATTCGATTTATAAGTTGCAGCTGATCGGAAACGCAGCGACCGTCGAGTGGGTGAGGAGATCCTACGATTCTTTTTGAAAGAATTGATTTAAAGAAAGAAGGGTGGTCAGCGCCCAAGCGCCCAAAAACGAATAGAACTTCCAACTGAACTCATAGTCGTCTTCCCGTAAAAAACTCACGAAAAAGGTCTCCGGAAAAAAGATTCCGACTAACGCCCCTAAGCCGATCAAAAATTGAACGCTCAGAAGCAGGGAGCCGAGCCAATGAGAGCGCCAAAACGATCCGAAAAAGAAAACTCCCGCCGAAAGAAAGATAAAATAGAAGTTGGAGGAAACCCTCAATCCTTCGGTTTCCTCGCCCCCCAGCCGAATCGTATATTGCACCCAACTGGAAAGGCTGAACAGAAGTTGTAACGTCACCGCGACAAAAAGGATCTTTTCCGTGTTCG
>NZ_NPEF01000132.1:10883-11299 GCF_002811955.1 Leptospira ellisii | reverse complement strand
ATACTAAATCGTATCGCTTTCTCTTTCGGGTTTTCCCGCTCTTAAAGTCTTTTAAGAATTTTTTTCCGCTAACTTTCGAAAATTCGGAGCGAATGGAACGATTTTCCTCTTTTCCGAGATCCGTCCGGATTTTAGTAAAAATTCTCGGATCTACGTCCGCAAAATTCCTTCCTTTTGAATGGCTTTTTATAGATCGGAGCCCTATTTTTTTCCGAAAACGGCTCTTTTCGATTTTCCGGCGGCGTGGATTCGAAACGGGTTCGTAGGAATAAGCGATTTTCAGGAGGACTTGAAATGAACTTAAAAAAAATCGCTCTTGTTGGTTTAGCTTTGCTGGCGATCCAATGCGGCTCCAAATCTGACAAAGGTTCCAGCGAAACTTTAGCGTTACTCGCTCTTGCGGGACAGGGTCAAAG
>NZ_NPEF01000132.1:7890-10775 GCF_002811955.1 Leptospira ellisii | reverse complement strand
TCGGCGGCGGCGGTGCCGGTGGCGGAGGAGCAGGCGCCCTTACTTCCACAACCGCGGTTTCTCCGTTTGCGATTCTGGAACAAACCTATCCTTGTAAAAAAGGAGGGACCATGGAACTAAATGGAGACGTACAGATCGTCGGTCTTAGCACCATTCTATACAACGGTGTCAATCAAACCTACAACGCATGCACTAGAAGTATGCCGGTGCTCGGAACGGGAACTACGAATTCGATCGACATGACCATCAACGGTACGATCTTGATGGACGGAGAACAGCAGTCTACGGTGGATCCGGATTCTACGCAACAAAATCCGAAATTCACCATGAATCAAGTGATTCGTCTTCGTTCCAGCGATTACAACGTGAACGGATTCGCGTATCCTACGTTCGATCTTACGTTTACGAGAACGAACGCGAAACTTTCCATCGAGAATTTCGGGGACATAGAAACCGCGACCGTTTCCATCACCGAAACCGTACTCGTAGTCGGTACGATCGGAGGGGAAGTCGTGAATTCCACGTTTAGCTATAGCGCGAAATACGACGCGTTCTGATTCACCGTTTCGACTTACGTTTTGCCGGGGGAAATCCCGGCTTTTCAGATCCGTAAAATCTCCCGATAAGAAAGGGTATTTCTATCGGGAGGTTTCTTCGTTTTATTCCCCGAAAATAAGTCTTGAAGAAAACCGGAATCTGCGATCCTTAGAGGACGAGGTTGATTCCGTGAAACGTTATTCGCTCTTTGCATTTGTCGCCGTGATCGCGTCGTATTTCTTTTGGTCCGTGACGGATCGAAATTCCGCTTTTCCCGTTTCCGAAACCCGCTTGGAGCGGATCGTCTCGGAAGGGAAGGATTCGGGAAGGGGAAATTTATTGGCGATTTCGCCTTGGATGATTTCCTCCGATTACTCGAGCGAGACCTCGTTTCGGGAAAAATTGGAATTCTACTTTCGAAAGGCCGCCGAAAAAGGATGGCTCGGTCCCAAAACGGTCGTAGTACTTCCCGAATATTTGGGAACTTGGCTCGCGGTTGCGGACGAAAAGGGTTCCGTTTATCGTTCGACTTCGATCGAGGACGCGATGCAAACCTTGGTGCTTTCGAATCTGGGTTCGTTCGTCGCGAACGTAGCCGCCGCAAAAGGGGAGGACCGGATTCGCGACGCGGTTTTTCGGATGAAGTCGGAACGGATGCTCGCGATTTACAGAAATACGTTTTCCGATTTTGCCAAAACCTACGGTATCACGATCGTAGCCGGTTCCATTCTTCTTCCCGCGCCTACCGTTGAAGGCGGCGTTTTGAAAATCGGAACGGGCGGATTGCGGAACGGATCCTTCGTGTTTCTTCCGGACGGAACCGTTTCCGGAAATTCCCCGTTGAAACTTTATCCGATCGAAGAGGAGAAACCCTTCGTGCTCGGAGCTTCCTCCGAATCCCTACGGGCCGTCGAAACCCCCGTCGGGACCGTCGGCGTTCTCGTGTGCGCGGATTCGTGGTATCCCGAGGTTTATAAAATATTCAAAAAACGGAATATAAAATACGTTTTGGTTCCTTCCTTCGTTTCGCCTAACGGGGCAATGGACGGAATATGGAGGGGATACAACGGTTCCGATACGCCTAAGGACGTGGATCCGAAGGACGTCGGAGGCATCACGGAAGGGAAGGCTTGGCTGAAATACGCGCTCGCGGGAAGAATGGCGGGTTCCGGAGCGACCCACGGTATCAACGTTTTTTTGCGCGGTTCTTTGTGGGATTTAGGAAGCGACGGAGAGACGATCGTGGTTCGAGGTTCGGAGGGAAAAACCTTTCCGAAAAGCGAAGCGGCGAGCATCGTAAATCTTTGGTTGGATTGAATCGGAAATTATTTCTTGAAACGAAAGTGAGCGGGATTCTTTTTGATGTATGTCTCAGACCGAATTCGAAACCTTTCAAGAAACGTTTCTCGCAAAACAGAAAAATACGACCGCAGGAAAGTGGTTCGGTTTTTCGTCCTTAAACCTGAACGGAAAACCGTTCGCCGCGTCCTACGAAGGACAATTGGTTTTAAAACTAGGAGCGGAAACGATCGCCACCTTGTTTTCCCGTTATCCCGGTTCTAAATTGTTCGATCCGTCGGGAATGAATCGCGCCATGAAGGACTGGCTTCAGATTCCCACGGAGTTTTCCGGGGATTGGCTGGAACTCGCGCAAAAGGCGTTGTCTTTCGCCGCTTCGCAGGCTCCGAAAAAAACGAAGATCGTGAAACCATCCGCTAAGGCGCCTAAGAAGGCAGCGAAGAAGAAAAACTTGGTCCCGGTCAAAAAGAAGACGTTGCAGAAGAAAAAGAGCGTCGCGGCTCCGGCTTCGAAAAAGAAGATCGGATCCGTTTCCAAGAAGAAGGTCGCGAAAAAAAAGACGGCTCCGAAAAAGAAAAGAAAATGAGGATCTTCCAAGAATCCGCAGCCGTTCGTTTTTAAAATCGAGGCTGCAGAATCGTCGGGTTATGAACGGCGTTTTACGTTCAATTTTTCTTGGAGAAAACCCGGGAAAGGAAGGATTCCGTCTCCTTAAGGATCAGTTCCTTATCGGTTTTCATATATTTCGACAGAAGTACATGATTTCCCAATTCCACTTTCACCGCGGCGTTCAAAGGGCTCGCCTTTCCGTTCTTTTGGATTCGATCGAAGGCGTTTAACATCGATTTGACGGAGGCGGAGGAATCCTGTTCCTTTTCGTCCTTATAAAAATACAAAAGAAGAACCGGCGAGGATATTTTGGAAAAAGGATCCGTTCCCAAAATGAATTCCCTCAAGTCTGCGAGGTTTTGAACCGCAGCGAGATATTGATCGCGATACCCACGAGGATATACAGACAAAGACTCATCAGCTCGAGCGCGGTGAATACG
>NZ_NPEF01000132.1:0-7880 GCF_002811955.1 Leptospira ellisii | reverse complement strand
TCGACTTACGCACTTTTCCCATCAAAAGATGCGCGAAGTCCTTTCCCCAGGAGAATTGATAGATGATTCCGAAAGGATTGGTGAAATCGTAAAACGGAGAGGCGAGAATCAGCGCTTGCACCTTATCCGGATATTTCGCGGCGAGATAAGTGGCGATCAAACCTCCCATACTGGTGCCGATCAGAATCGTTTTTTTTCCGAGTTTTGCGGATTCGAGAAACGCCGTTTCCGCGTCTTGAAGAATTACGTCGAAAGTCGTGTCGCGATGGTCTTCTATGTTCGTGCCATGCCCGGGTAAACGGAGATAATATAGATTCGCCTTTAGATCCTGTGCGAGTTTGTCGGTTACTTCCTCGCCTTCCGCTCTCGAGGCTCCGAATCCGTGGATATAAATGATGGCGAGATCGGTCGGGCCGGGATTGTAACGGATCAACTTTTCTTCGTTAGCCGGACGCGCTTTTTTTTCGGCGCTAATCTTCAGTTTTTCCCTGTAATACGAGTCGAAATCGGAATGGAGCGTAACCGGTTTGTATTCATAGGCAGGAGTTCCCGCATAAAAGGTGATCACGAGAAATAAGGCCAAGGCGCCCGTAATCCCGAGGATCCATTTGAGTAACTTCATGTATCTATTCCCTCTCAGTTCGAATGGAACAATTCAATCGGTGCGAAGCCTTCCTGCAAGAAAAAAGTATTCATAAAAACGGGTTGTCAATTCCGCAGACCTCTGTAACGATCGCTACGGAGATTATGGGTTCTTCCCGCGATTTCTCCAATTCGTAGGAACTCCCCGGAGAAGGTTTTACCATGGCATTCACCCTTTCGTCCTTAACGCAAAATCCTAAAAAACTGCTTCTGCTGATCGTTTCCGGAGGAATCGGTTTGGCGGCCTGCGATCAGATCCACGTTCAATTCGACGTGCTCAAATACTTCCACAAGGGACCGTGGGGACAGGCGTGGTGGGTTGCACCCCAATTCGTTCTTGCAACTTTCTTAATGTATATCGGCGCGGTGTTCTTCAAAAAGGAAAAGGAAGTCTTCGAACTTCGGAATCTTTTTTTCGGAATTCTCTGGTTCGGAGGGGCGTATTTCGCGAGCGGATTGTTCTCTTCCCGGCCTTATTTTTTGGCGTTCGCATATTCGATCGTTTGGGTGTTTCGGATATTCGCGGCCCGAGAAAAAAGAACGTTAGTCGCTTTTTCCCTTCTCCTCGCCGTCGCTGGAACCACCGCGGAAGCGCTGATTTCATACGCGGGTTTTTTCGCATATACTCGACCCGACGTATTTTTGGTTCCGATCTGGCTTCCGGGATTATATCTTCACGGAGCGCCTTTGATCTGGAATCTGGTCGCCTGGACCAAACGGTGAACGCGTCAGTAGATGTTCCAGTTTTCCATATGAAAGGAAACGCCCGGCATCACGTAAATTTCGTTGACGGTCTGTTTATAAGTGGAGGACATCTCTGAAAAGCCGATCGCCTGACTTCCCGCGGTATAATCCGCTCTCGGAAGAGCGCCTAACGTGTCTCCTATGTAGGAATCGTATTTCCTTTTTATGTCCTGCCGAATGACGCCGATGTCCAGGCTGAATCTGCAATAACGCAGGGAGGCTTCGGCCATAAAGATGGTTCCCGTGTCCTTGGCGTTTCCGACATAGGCGGGAATAGAGGCGTAAAACGAGTTGGCGCCGGTCGCGGACGTCTGATCCAGGATCTGAGAGCCGAATTGGGAAAAATTTCCCTTACGATTGAGAAGTTCCAAACGGGAACGGATCTCCAGCCAGGAAAATACTTTCGCTTTTACTAATATACCGGGCAGGATCCCAGACATCGTATATTCCGCGTTTACGCTTCCCCCGACGCTCCACGTGACCTGATTCGGAAAAGGTTCCGTTTCGCGGGTCACCGAATACGAACCGAAGCTGATTTCGTTCCTTTCGGAATAACGGTGTATCCCCAAAGAAGGTCCGATCATCAACCAGCTTAGGACCGGATGAGTATAAGAAATTCTTAATGTTCTCGATATCCCGCGGAAATTCATCAGACGTCTTCCCTCGAAAGCCGCAGCGTAGTAGCGATCCGTTCTCGGAGAAAAAAAATTGACGGAGGCGGGATTTTCCCTTCCGTATTTTCCGGAAACGCTATCCTGGCTCAGGGAAAGATCGATCCGATTTCTCCAGCCGTACGAAATATCCGCGTGTTGGGTGAAAACGTCCAGATTTTTGGCGGATGTATAAGGAATCGCTAATGGAGCACCGGGATCGGTCGTTTGTCTAAATAGGGAATTTTTGAACCACGAAGGTCCGGTTTCGTCCAAAATCGCGGGACTCAGATCCCCCATACCCGCCCCCAGTCTGAACTGAAGACGGTGGTCGAAGGCATCCAGATATTTTTCCATGGATTTCGATACGATAGGAGAAGGCGTCGATACGGTCGTATTTGTGCTATTAGGCGGCGTAACCAAATTTCCCGATTCGTTCTCTGCAAATACGCTCGAGTTCACCGTAATTAGAATTATAAATGCGGAAAGGATATGATTCTTTTTCAATGGATTTTTTCCTAAAGCGGCTGTCTTGTTTCGAAAGTTCAAAGAACTAATTTAACCGTTCCGACGTAGATTTCGGTTCTTCTGTTTCTAGGTTCCGCGAGCATCGTGTCGACGATCTTGAATTTGTCCGCATAACCGTCCACTTCTCCGAATCTGGATTCCGGAAGATTGTGTTTTCTGGATAACTCCGATTTCACGGAATTGGCTCTGGCTTTGCTCAAGGTGAGATTCGCGTAAAAGTAACCTACACTATCGGTATGTCCTCCGACGCGTACTTTGGTTTCGGGATAGGCGTTCATGGCGTCCGCGATCTTCTCGATCAAAAGACGCGCCGCCGGAGTCAGCGTAGCCTTACCGGAGGGAAACGAAACGTCTCCGTCGATGAGAAGAAGTATCTCGCGCAATTTTTTGTTCTCGTCCGTGATTCGTTTTAACGCGATCCCTTTCGTTTCCAAGCCGTCGGCCACCGAGTCGAATTTGGTTCCGCTGTATTCGAAGTCGGCCTTGATCCCCGAATAGACCTTCTCCAAATAATTCGGAGTTCCCAATTCGTCCAACGCGCCTTCCTCCAATCTTCCCAAGGCCTCTTCCCGGGAACCGCCGGCGGGCGGTTCTCCCAACTTGGACGGAGGGCAGCCGCAGAATTTTCGGAACGCGGAAGTGTTACTTAAGTCCTTCATGCGTGAAGTGAGACCGGAACACGAAACGAAAAACAACAACATCGCGCACGAACAAACGATCCAAACCGCTTTTTTCGAAGAAGATCGAGGAGTGTTTGCGGACGGATCGGATTCGGCCGAGTAAAATAAAACAGAATATTCGAATATTCGCGCCTGATTGAGGAGACGGAAGAGGATTTGTTTCATTCTGATTCCAATAGTAATATATTCTAAAATAAAAATACGTTTGCGAAGATCAATCATCCTAACGTCGCATTTTAATGTTAGCCTTTTCGACGTAATTTTTACGGGATTATCTATTGTTTCCTTGAAAAAAATAGCGCGTAAGGTGGAGTAAATCCGGATTCTTTCGTCCAAGTAAACAACTTCTTGCAAATCCAGACTGGAACTTTCAATGATCAATAAATTTCGTTCCCTTTTTTCGTTTCAAATCGTTTCAAAAGTTTTTCTTTTTTGTGTCTGGATTCCGGTCTTGTTCTTCTCGATCGGTTGTAAAAAAGTGACCGACGCCGCAAGTTATGCGTTGTTCGGAATCAGCGAGCAGTTTACGAGTCTGTTCGAAACCCCGACCGGAGTTCCCATCGATCTTCCTGCTGGTTTGGTCGCTTCCTGTCCGAGCGGAACCTCCAATTCCATTCTCGCGATCGGAAACTGCTTCGACGACGGAGGGGATAAGTCCATCTCCGGTTTTATCGTCACCAAATCCGGAGGTTCGAGTTGTTCGGCGCCGGACGTTTATAGTCCGAGTAACGCGCTCAATACGTTGCTCTCTTTTCTCGCCAACGATTCCACTTCCGCGGAATCTCCTCCTCCGACTCCGACGTTCGCCTCCTACAGTCTAATCACTTTGGGATCGGTGACCGCCGGAATGCAATCGGCGCGTTTTATTCTTCAAACCGCGCAGCCGAGAAGCACGGAATGGGTGCGTAATGAAATTCAGAAAAAAATATTCAACGATTCCTCGCAATCGATCGGAATCACCGCGGGCGCTTCGACGGACACTTCGTTCATCGTTACGATTCGGGTCACCGCCACGGGAACGAGTTGTACGGCAGTCGTCGATACGAAATACGAGGTTACCGTGGTCCGCGCGGGGGCTTGGGATACTTACGCTTCTCTCGTGGACGGAAACTTAGGCGGGGGAGGCTCCTCTCCTCCCGATCTTAGGAACGTTAGTTGCACTTGGAGGGAAACTTTTCCAACCAAGGCGCCTCCCAAGACGGATTTTCTTTTCGTGATCGACAATTCCGATACGATGACTCCGATTCAAACCGCGATCAAGGCGAAGATGGTCGCCTTCTTCGATCGCGTCTCGACTTTGGGTCTGGACGCGAGGATCGCCGTGATCACAACGGACAGCTGGAAGTTGCAGTCTCCGTCGGGAGACTCCGGTAACTGGTTGGATGTGTCGTCCTCCGGGGATAGGACCACGTTCAACGATACGTTAAACGCCATCGGCAACAACGGAAGTCAGTTCGAATCCGCGATTTTTATGGCGACGAGGGCTTTGATGAACGCGGCTTCGGGAGGTTCCCGTTGTTCCGCAGTGCAGCCTTATTGTTCCGCAGCCGGAAGGACGACGAATAACGACAAGTGTTCGATCTCTTCCGTTTCCGTGGAGGATCCTTGTAACGGAAGCAATCAGAACGCATGGACCAAAAAAGTCGGGCTCGGAAGGGGTTCGGTTCCGACCGCGGTGATCATCATCACCGACGAAGGCGATATGTACAATCACTGGGACAGTTATAATTACAGCGTCGGAACGCAGGCGACTCCCTGGGGACCTTTGGATACTCCGGACGCCTTTCCGATCACCCGTTCGGTCGCGTTTCCGGCGAGTCCTTTGTATTATAACGCGGGAAGTACCGGCACACCCGTGTTAGGCGGAGGAAGGACGTATACGGATTTTCTTGATTTTCTGAGGAATCCCACGACGGGCGCGAGCGGCGTCCCATCGATAAATAATCTTCTGGATCTTTTCGCGGATCGGGCCAATACCAAAATCTACGGAATCGTCGCGCTCAATTCGCAAAACAGCGATTTTGCGACGATAGACACCTCCAAAAGCATCGACCCAAGCTCGTATTCCTCCTTGACGTTGACGAACTTTCATACAAGGACGGAGGTTTTTTGTAAGGGAGAGATCACTAGTTCCACACAATGGGCAACGAGCGGTCAGGTGGCGCATTACAGGACTTTGGCGAATATCGGAAGCCCTTCCCTAAGTAGCCAACTTTTGAATACTCCGAACAACCTCGGACGGGACGATATGGTTTATTCGCTTAAGGATGTCGCCTCCGCGAGCGGCGGTAGCGTGACTTCCATCTGCGGAACTTCGAACAGTATCAGTAATTTCTTAAATTCGATCGTGGATAATATGGTGACCGTCCAAGGCGGATATCCCTTGGGAAGATACGACGCGGTTTGGAATCCCACACACTTCGCGGGAAATCCGAACACCACGCTGTTCCCCTCCGGAACGCCCGCGGTCACGGGAAACATCTCTCCCGGAAGCGTGAAATTATATTCGATCGCGGATACGAGGAACATCGACGGAACCGATTTTATCGCGGCCAATCTAGTACCTTCCGGAAATCAGACTACGTCGAATCCGACCGGTTACAGTTATACGATGATCAGCGGAAACGTGGTATTCACGAAGTATTCCGGATTTACGGATCTTCCCGCTTCCGCGAGCGCCAATCACGTGTTAGGTGTGGAATATAAATATACCTGGAGGGACACGACTTCTTCGGGCAACACGAATACGACGCTCGGAAATGCCGCCAATTGTCCCGCGTATCCGATCGCGTTAGCCGACACTGTTGCGACTCCGCCCGTACCGGTCTCCAGGAGAATTTTCGTTTCGGCCTCGACTCACGACGGAAATTTCGGGACCGACGAAGCGAGCGTGATCGCAGCCGCGGATGCGTTCTGCAACGGCGACGGGAACAAACCCGCTACGGGGACGTATAAGGCGCTTCTTTGGACGGGGACGGCGCGGAATCCGGGCGGAAGCGATTGGCCGTTAAAATCGAAAACGTCTTATTTTCAGGCTTCGAATAACCGCATTTTGACGGGAACAACCGATATCAATAAAAAGTTTCCATTCCCTCTGCTTTCCGGAATCGGAACCGCCGCGGACGGAGTATGGACCGGAATCGATCTTACTGGAACCGGTCCGTATGTTTGGAGCGCATCGGCCGATTCCTGTTCCGGATTTACGAGCGTTGCCGGAAACGGATCGGTCGGAACCGCGAATGAAACGGGCGCTTTGGGTTTGGACGACGCAACGGGAGATTCCTGCGGAAATTCGAAACGATTGTATTGCGTGGAACAATGAGGACGGTCGAAAATCATTCCGTTCGGAAAAACGAAGGTAAGATTTTTAAAAATCTTTCCGGAGGATAGAGGATTCGTCTAAAAGTGTTCGAAGCCTAAGTCGGAAAAATTCCGTTCGATTTCCGCGTCCAAAAAGACGACGCCTGCGTCGGGATCTACGGCTTCTCCGATTTTTGTAATCGGAATTTCGTCTAACGTATTAGGGAGGAGGTCCGGACTCAAAAAGAGGAGTTCCAATTCCTCTCCCGATCCGAGCGCCTCTTCCAGACGCAGAAAAGGGGAAACGTTCTTCGGAAGAGGTATCGTTCCCAGGTCGATCCTCAAGCCGACGCCGGAAGACGCGGCGAGTTTCGGAAGGTCCTGCAACAATCCGTCGGTTAAATCCATACATGCAGAAATTCTAAACTTCTTACGGAGTTCCGACGCGAGTCCGAGTCTTGCGGTCGGAGAAAGATGTCGCTCCAATGCGGCGCTTCGGACGGATTCGGATTCCGGAATTACGACGGACTGCTTTAGGATTTTATAACCCAAGCGGGAAAGACCTACGGATCCGGAAAGATACAGAAATTCCCCCTTGTTCCCGCCGGAACGTTTCCAAGGAAAGGTCGCCGTTCCGACAAGAGTGAGCGTAAGGTTGAGGGAGGACGAACGGTATGTGTCGCCTCCGCAGAGTGAAATTCCGTATGAAGAAAGTCGGTCTCGCAGGGAGGCCGCAAAGGGCAAAAGCCATTCTTTCCGGGAACAGAAAGGGCTGAGTCCGAAGTTAAAGAAGGCTTTTGTGGGAACTCCCCCGGCTGCGGCGATATCGGAAACGTTGACCTCCACGAGTTTGCGGGCAATTTCGGAAGGGCCGCTCCAATCGATTCTAAAATGGGTTCCTTCGCAGATCGTATCGGTCGTGTAGATCCGACCTTCCTGCGCATCGAAATAACAATCGTCCGTTTGGACGTTTTCGGGGGAATAGAGAGTACGGATGATTTCCGATTCTTTCAAATTCGAATTTTCCTTCAAAAACCTTGACTTTACCCGTGTTTCGAACAGTCTGAAAGACTATGAAACGAAGCATTGTATTCTATTCTTTGATCCTACTTCCTTTTGTCGCCGGATTTTCGCAGGGTTCCGACAAAAACCAAAGTTGCGCATATTCGTACGAACACGCTTCCACGAAATTCGAATGGAAGGCGTTCAAGTTTACGGAGAAAAGCGGAGTCGCGGGCTCCTTTGATACGATCGTCGTAGTCGGAACTCAAGCCGCCAAAGTCCTCAAAGAAAAAGGAATCCGTGTAATTCTACTCAACTCCAATCCCGCCACGAT
>NZ_NPEF01000131.1 GCF_002811955.1 Leptospira ellisii | reverse complement strand
GAATTCCGAAACCCGACTTAAACTCAAAACGATCTGGATCTCCCTTCTTCTTCTCTTCGGCTTCGTGTTCGTCGATCGAATCGTATTTCCGATCGCGTTGTTCGAATTTCCGAACGAACTGGAGTGGGACACATCCCCTTGGTATAACTTTCTCCACAAAAGGCTTCATACGCGTTTCGACGAAAACGAACGCGGGATTCTGATCGCGGGCAGCAGCGTGGCCCTGTATTCCTCGTATCCGAACCGCATCTCAGACAAACTCAACGCGGCGCAACCGGCCGGGAAAAAAGTCCGTGCGGAATTTTATTCGCATCCGGCCCTTTCTCCCGCGGATTTATACTACTACTCGGACGACATCCTTTCCAAAAAACCCGACCTCGTGGTATACGTCCTCAATCCGGCCGATTTACAATTAGATTATATTCAAAAAAATGAATCCGGCTTACTGTATTTCGACGAAACCGCGAAGATGAAGGATTACAAGGTCCGTCATCAGAATCGTTTCCTATTTCCGGGAGAATTTCTGGCGGATCACTGGGCGTATTACACCAAAGGGGAATTTTTCGCGCAACTCGCCAAAACGAGCATGCTCCTCAACCGATACCGCAGCTTTTTGTACGATCCTTGGATGGAATACATAGAACATCACACGAGAACGATGCGTTCGTATCATTACTATACCGGATCCGTACCGAAGGAAGGAATCTATCTTCGCGGTTGGACGACGCCGGACTTTACGATCGAGTGCGAATTGAAAGACGGAAAGTTATCCGAAGACATCTTTACGCAAAAACCGGGAATCCGCGTGACGATCCGGGAATTGGACGCGAACGGATCCGCTTCCGAACGTGTATCGCACGATCGGACATATCCCAAATCCGGTTGGAAACCGTTGAACGTCGATTTTACGAAACCTTCCGGAGCAAAGCCGGAACGAGTCAGATTGAAATTCTCCGTTTCCCCCGTCACGAGTTCGAACGAAGTGGACGCGAGAATTTTCGGAATTCCCGCGGAATACGGAATCCGACTTCCTCAGAATTTTTGCCGGAACGAAATCCGGACCGGTATCTCGTATGAACGAATCCACGGTTTGGACGACGACCGCGTCGAAACGATGTCCGACTCCGACTATCTGCGCGACTACGACAGACGTCTTTATTTCAATCCCGAAAACGAAGGCGCCCTCAACCGATTGAAACGCGTCCAAAAAAACAAGGAACTGCTCGGTTCCTCCCCGTTTTTCACCTGGACCGAATTCGACTTTTTGGAAAAAACAATCGAAAAATTCAAGGCCAGAGGACAAAAGCTGATCGTGATCAATTCGCCGGAAAATCCGATCGAAAGTGTATATTACAAAAACGGTGAATGGTACAGGGGTTACCTGGATTTTTTCCGCTCCCGACAAGGAAAGGGATTCGGATTCTACGACCTAAAGGATTCCATCCCGGATAAAAAATCCTTTCTGGATCCGCATCACCTTACCTACAACGCGGCCGAACGAGGCTCGCTCCTATATGCAGAATCCATAATGGATTACTGGAGCGACTCCCTTTCGGCGGAACGCTGATCCGCGGAACGTAAGGGTAAGGGAAGGGGGTTCGAGTTGATCGGGAAACGGATCCGCGTTTTATCGGAAAGTCGAAACTTCTGCGTCGCGGTTTTTCTGATCCTTTATTCCCTTTCCTCCTTTTTGATCTGGAAAAAATACGGGTTTAATCCGAGCGCACAGATCAATTTCGGATTTCCCTTCGTCCAACAAAACGCGGAACGGACTCCTCCGCGGGCCGTCGTATTTCTCGGTCAGCCGGGGGATTCAGGCGCGGGTTATGACGGACAAATCTTCTATTATTACTCCAGAATGTTAAGCGAATTCAACCTGAATTGGCCGGTCGGTTTCGAGACAAATATTCGCGCGCCCAGAATCGGCTATCCGCTGTTAGTCGCGCCATTCGGTTGGTTCGGGAAGTGGGGAACGGTTTTCGGAATGTACGCGGTCCACGTCTGTTTGATTCTGTTCTCCTGGATTTTGATCCGCGATTTATGCGGAGAAAACAAAAGGCTCTATTCGACGTTTTATCTTTTCTCCCCTTTTCTTTTGGGAAGTTACGCGCTGTTGGTGAGCGACGCCGCGTTATGCGCCTTTCTCGTATTCGCGTTTTGGTCGTATAAGAAGGAAAAAACGTTTTTGTTTTCTCTGACGGCCGGAACCGCACTTCTGATCAAGGAGCAGGCATTATTCCTATTATTCCCCATGGGAATCCAATCCCTTCTGGATAGGAACGTAAGATCGACGTTTGCGGTTTTAGGTTCGCTCGCGCTTCCGATCGTTTGGGGTTTATTCCCAAAGGTTCAATTTCCGGAATGGACACCGACGCGATTCGCGGATTTTTTCGATCCGCTGCGGGGATTCATAGGATATGCGAAGGAAATTTCGGAACCCGCTTTTTATACGTTTTTAAAGGACGCGGATTGGGAAAACGGAACGGTGCTTTTTGCGAAACGATTCTCCCGCGTCCCGATCTTTCTTTTGTTTCTTGCGGGTTTGTTCGTATCGGGCACGGGTTCCTGGAAACGCTCACCCGGATTAAGACTCTCTTTTTTTCTAGTTTTATTTTCGGTCTTCTCCGCCGGTTACGTTCTTTATTGGGTTTCCTACGAGAACGTTTCGCGTATGTTCACGGTTTCCGTTCCGTTTCTGATTTTTTGGAAGTTGGAGGACGATACGATTTCCGATCGTCC
The DNA here is from genome assembly GCF_002811955.1 of Leptospira ellisii. Classification (GTDB taxonomy): domain Bacteria; phylum Spirochaetota; class Leptospiria; order Leptospirales; family Leptospiraceae; genus Leptospira; species Leptospira ellisii. The sequence continues at coordinate 8,595 of NZ_NPEF01000131.1, read as the reverse complement.
GTTTTGGATCCTTTGCGGCGCGATTCTGTTCCTCTTTCTTTTCAAATTATCCTTCGTATCGGGAACCTTACCGTTCATCCTTTGGGAATGAATCCGCGATCTCGCGCGTTAAGCGAAACCGTTTTGCTTCGACGGGCTTCTCCCGTTTCCGCGGACGGACGGATCAATCCTGCATTCTGATCTTGTAACTTTTATAGATTCGGTCGTTGATCTCGTCCAAACGCGCCCGGTCCAATGCGATTTCGGTTCCGTCGTCCAATGAGATCAACGAATACCCGTCTTTTCCCTCGCGGATCGACGTTTTCAGATCTTTGACGGATCTCACGGGTTTTCCGTCCAACTTCTCCACGATCTTAAAACTCAAATCGTGAAAACCGTTGTTCGACTCGTCCGGCAAAACCTGGGACAAAAGAACGATCTTTCCGGAATCTCCTTCCTTTTCGTGGAATTTCGCGTAGTCGAAAAGATACAACAGTTTCCGATCCACGCGCGATCTCCAATCCTTTCCCCATTCCTCCAAAAGAGCTTCGGAAAGTTCGAGAAAAACGAAACCTCCCTCGACCGCATAATCGTTGTTAATAGGAGAATTCTTGAACGGAATCCGTACCGCGGAGTGGGGGAAGGGTTTCAACTTCATATCCAAGGAAATCCTTTTTTTATCGCGAAGAATCGTGATCGGAATCTCCTTTCCCAGGGAATAACCGAAAAAATCGCCCGAATGCGCGAGAAAGGAAAGGACCTGTTTACCGTATAACGGGTGTTCTACGTATCCCTTCGAATCCACCTTTTTGCCGCCGAATTCGAGGATGATATCCTCGAGTTTCAGAACGCCGCTCGCCGAGGAACCGGGAACGACGTCAGCGACGAGAATACCGGATTCTTTCTCCCCCATTCCGTAATATTTTCTGACCGCAAAGTCGGTCACGGGTCGGAATCTGAATCCCTTATACGGAAAGATGTCTTTCCCGGGAGTATTTAAGAATTTTTGAATGATAAACGAGGGAATCACTCTTCCCGAATTCTTACCGGAAGTGAAATCGTACAACATTCCGGAGACCTTACCGTCCTCGATCAACACTTCGCCGAATCCGTTCAGGCTTTCGCTCGAACTGATATCGATCACCGGCAATTCCACGCGACCCAAGGGCATCTGATCCATGTCCATACTCAAAAGCGCGGCGGCCGTGGCTTGGATCGAACCGGAATTGTCGAGCTGATAGACGTTCACTTGTTTCGGAAACACGGAAATCGGAGTCAACTTCAGCGGAATCAGATCTTCGAAGAAGTTTCCCTTTTCCACCCGGAGAGACGCGAGATTGGATTCCGCATCCGTCCGATATACGTAGGCTTTGGTTTCCGAATAGGAGGAATATTTCTTCAATTCGATCAGGGTGGCGTCTGGCAACAACGCATACGGAATCAGAATCTGTTCTCCTTCCGCGACGAAACCGACTCCGCGTCGTACCCTCGGACTTTTTTTCTTCCAGGGTTGGTGATATTCCGGTTCCTGATACGTTACCTTGATCTGAACGATACTTTTGTTATAAGAATCCCGATGTCCGTGTTTTTCGCCGCCCTGCGTTTGCGTTTTGCGGGGTATTTCCTTTTTTTCGGACGAGATCCGGAGCGGGCGGGAGCCGCTTTTTTTTACGGGAACGGAAGACTCGATTCCGTTCCGCGAAAAACTAACTTCCGCTTCGAGAAACGTCCGTCCGAGGAGAATGAAGGACAACGATAAAATCAAAACTTTCGACATTCAAATCTCCTAATCTATTCCAGCCCGTACGTTTTACGGATCTTATCGTCGGCCCTTTCCGCGGCTTCCCGATCCAATATCAAAGGAACCTGCACGTCCAAAAATTTCAAACGAAGGTATTTTTCCTTGGAAGAGGACAAAATTCTTTTTAAATCCGAAAGTTCTCCGACCGGAGTTCCGTTGACGGATTCCAAAACGAGATTTACGAAATAATCGGAGGAGGAATTGACCGGATGCGAGAGTTTTCTGTATAAAACGACATCCGTTCTTTTTCCCCTGTTAAGACCGTCTTCGATAAAGTAAAAAAACCGATACAACAACTGACTTCCGCCGGAAGTATTCCCGCCTCGACTCCAACTCGTGATCAGATCCCGGGACATCTCCTGAAACAGTAGACCGCCTATCATCGCGTAGTCGTACGGTTTGTCGTATTGATTCCGCATAAAATCGAAATCGGGCATTCTTCGCGCCGGAAAGGAAACGCTCATCTCCTTTTCGTCCCGGAAAAGTTTGAACGATATCGTATCATCCGCGTGTTTATTATCCACGATTTCTACGAAGTCCACGCGCGCGTCACGATCCTGCATCACGGTTCCGTTTTTACCGATCGGATTTCCGTCGATCTCGGTGAGAAAATCCCCTTCTTTGAGAAAGTTCTCCGCGGAACCGTTCTTTAAGACGCGCGATACGAAAACCCCTTCGAGATGATCGGGAATTTTCTTCGCTTTGCGCAGAGGAACGTTGAACGAGTTGAGAGTTCGTACTCCGAGTTCCACATAACCGTCGTATTTTCCGTCCTCGATATCCTTTAAAAAATGACGGATCACGTTGGTGGGAATCAGATAACCGATATTTTCCCCTTTCGTCGCGACCTGGAACGCGACTCCCACGACCTTATCGTCCTGAATCGCGGGGCCCCCGGAATTCCCGGGATTGATCGCCGCGTCCACTTGAAGCACGAGATGACTGTCCACCGCGGAATGGGAATACACGGATTGATCCTTTCTGGAAACGATACCGCGCGTTACGGAAACCTTATTGCCTCCGATCGGATAACCCACCACGATCAAAGGAGAATTGAGTTCCGGAATTTCGCCCAATTCCAAATCGCGGGAATCCTTGTAGAACTCCGGATTTTCCGCCTCCAAAACGGCAAGGTCGCAGTCGTGTGCGATGTGAAGCACCTTGACTCCGTACCATTCCGTTTGGTTGTATCTCTGGACCTGAACGAACTTGGCGTTCGAAATCACGTGCGCGTTGGTCACGATCCGTTTGTTTCCGATCAAAAAACCCGTTCCGGAACTGGCGCGGACCGGATCGGTCGTCCAGGGCGAAAACGGATTCACCGCCTGGGAATAAACCCGGATCTGAACGACGCCTTTGCGTAGTTCGTCGAAGGAAAGGGATACAGGAGCGTCGACGGAATCCGCCGTAGTTTGAAAAAACGATAATAAAACCGCAAAAAGAAGTCCGTATCCTTTCGAAATCCGGTTGTTAAAAAACGCCGATAGATGTTTGACCGTCAACGGACCCTCCGGTAGAATATTATAATTTTAGAATTTTTAATGCCCTTCGAATTCGCAGATCGAAAAGATCGGGACTTGCAGATCGTCCTTCAGCTTTTTCGCCCCGCCCAGATCCGGAAGATCGATGATAACCCCGGCTTCGTAGACTTCGGCCCCCAGCTTGCGGAGAAGTTTTACGGCCGCGATCATGGTTCCGCCGGTCGCGATCAAATCGTCCATTACGAGAATCCTATCTCCGGGTTGAACCGCATCCTTATGGATTTCGATGACGTCCTTTCCGTATTCCAAATCGTATTCCTCTGCGACGGTTTCCGCGGGAAGTTTTCCCTTTTTACGGATGGGGATAAAACCGACTCCGAGCTGAAAGGCGAGGGGAGCTCCGGTTAAAAACCCACGGGCTTCGATTCCGGCCACTTTCGTGATTCCTTTTCCCTGATAACGGTTTACGAATGTTCCGATCGTCAGAGCGAGTCCTTCCGGATCCAGCAGAAGAGAGGTGATATCGCGGAACAAGATCCCCGGTTTCGGATAATCGGGAATGGTTCTGATTTTGGATTTAACAATAGACATCTAAGTTTTACGTCCGAGGGTTTTGATTTCGGGTTCTATTCAAAAAATCCGAGACATTTCAAACAATTCTTTTTTGATCCGGACAAAGAAAAGCCCGGTAAAATACCGGGCCGTTTCGTAAATCCGATCGTTGAATCGATCAATACCCCGAATTTTTCAGAGCGGCGATTCTCACTTCCAACGGAGGATGTGTAGAAAACAACGCCATCCATTTGCTGTGCCCCGAAATCTTCATCGTAGCGAGAGCCTCTCCGCCGCGTTCGTCCTGCGGTGCGTCGAACGTTCTTCTTAATTTCTCCAGCGCGGCGATCATATTCTGACGACCGGCGAGTTTGGCTCCTCCCGCGTCAGCACGGAATTCGCGCGTTCTGGAAAAATACGCGACCACGATCGATCCGAGTATGCTGAACAGAATGCTCAAAACTATGTTCGCAACCCATCTTACGGTGTACTGCGCGTCCTCGTCCTTTACGAGAGTGCTGAGCGCGTAACCGATGATTCTGGAGAAGAATATTACGAAAGCGTTAACTACTCCCTGCACCAAAGTCATGGTGACCATGTCCCCGTTGGCCACGTGCGCTAATTCGTGCGCCAGAACGCCTTCCACTTCCGCGCTGTCCATCACCTGCAATAACCCGCTGGAAACCGCGACTAAAGAACTGGATTTGGAAGGTCCGGTCGCGAACGCATTCACTTCGGGAGAATGATAGATTCCCACCTCGGGCATCGGAATGTTCGCCGTACGCGCAAGCCGTTCCACTTTCGAATAAAATTCACGCTCCACTCCGGTCGCGGAAGAGGGAGATATCACTTTTACCCCCATCATCGTCTTCGCCATGAATTTGGAAAGCAACAGGGAAACGAAAGAACCTCCCATACCCCAAAGCAGCGAGAATACGATCAGGGAAGTATAATCCAATCCGTTCGAACGTAGATACGGACCGATTCCAAGAACGGTCGTTATGATCGAAATCGTAACGACGACGAGGATATTGGTCAGTAAAAACAGCCCAATTCGTTTAAACCACATTTCGGTTCTCCTTAAATTCTAAATCAATACGAGTTACGGGGCGTTTGCCTTTGTTTCGAGTCGTAACCCGAACACGGCCGTCGATTTCGAGAACGTCCCGTTTGATTCTTTTTTCTTTAGACCTGAAAAGCGGATATTTCGATCCTAAACTTTCCGCGGTTCTTTGCGAAAAAAAGAAGCCAGAAAAAATAAAAGTCCGAGAAGCACGTAAGCCGTTACGAAAGAATTGAGTCCCGGTTCGAATTGATTGAGGATATCGTTTCCTCGCAACGAAAACCCGTGGATAAATCCGGTCGCGGACAACCCGGCCGCGATCATACAGGCGATCAGAGCTTTTTTAAAATCGCGATCGATGACGAAAACCGCAATCGAGGACCAGATCATCGAGGACAAAAGGAACCCTTGGGATAAACTCAACAAACCCCCCATCGGATACGGCAAAAAAGGAAGTCCTAAAGGAACGTCCGACATCCACAGATGCGCCGTTTCCTTTACCCCGGCGTTTTCCAAAATTCCGGAGATAGAGCGATCCGCATAATTGAACGTGGATTGTACGAGCAAAACGCCCCATCCGGCCAGAGCGGGAAGGGTTCCGATGACGACCGCGGGTGCGTGTCTGCTCGGCGTGGCTTCAAAGGCCTGGGATCCGATGACGATTCCGATCCAAAGTACGATCGCCATTCCCGCTTCGACCGGAATCAAAGCCTGGATAAACGCCAACAATCCGAACAAGGCGACGACGGTCATAAAAATTCCGTTTAACGTGGAATAACCGGCGCGAGCGCCCAGCGCCTTCCAACCCGGATGTCCGATATAAATCGTCGTGGGGAAGGGAGAACCGAAAAACGATCCCACCACGGTTCCCACCCCGTTGGCTAAAAGGGAATCCCTCGTGTTAAACGAATCGCCGGAGGCTTCCGCGGATTCTATGTTCTGCAGCGAACCGATGACGTTGAAAATTCCCATAGGAATCAATACGGATAGATACTCGCGTATATCCGCGAGTTGAAACGCGGAGAACAATTCCGATACGGACAACACCGGGAAATAAAATCCGATCTGACTGGTGGAACCTTTCAACAACGCGCCGTCCATCAACGGATTTCCCCACACTCCTTGGGACCAAGCAAGCGCGGTTCCGAGCACGACGGAAATCAATCCTCCGGGAAGCCGGAAAGGAAACACGACCCGTGCAAAGTATTGCAGAAGAATAATTCCGAACGGAAGAAAGGCTATCAGAGGATTCTGAAACGTACGCACCAGAAAGTCCATGGAGATGAAGGTGATCGCGATTCCCGCCAACGAAGAAAGAAGGGCCGCGCGAGGAGTGACCCTTCTGATCTTTTCCGCGATAAAGGAACCGGACATCTCGATCAAACCGGACAGAAAACTCGCCACGAGTCCCACCTGCCAGGCTATTTTGTAATCGCCGGTTTTCTTATATACGGGAAGTATAATAAAGAATACGAAGGCGAAGAGCGAAACCGTGTTTATCCCGTAGGGAAGCGCGGTCACGTCGGTCCTGTTTTCCTTCTGTGCGAGTTTATGCGCCTGCCAGGAATAAAAAAGATTCCCGAGCAAAAGAGAGATCGCGGTTCCCGGCAGAATAACCTTATATACGAATTCCCCCGGAACGCCGCAGAGGGTCGTCAGCAAAAAAGAAAGGACGAGAATCTGAATCAGATTGTCGATCATCAGACCGAAAAATCCGTCCAAATCCCCTAATACAAACCATTTGAATTTATTCTGGCTCATTGTTTCGATTTACTCCCAAAATCCACTTGAATTACGTTGGACTTATCGTCCTTCGTTTCACCCTCTTTTTTCTCCGTCGAAACCGCTTTCTCCCCGGCGGAGGTCTGAACCTGTTTGAACACCTCCGATTCCGCGGTAAAAACTTTCATGTTGATCAATGTTTGTTGTGATTTGTCAAAATAACGCAGCACGCAGTCCCAGGGAATGAACACCTCTTCCCATGCGTATCCGAACTGAAGTTCGGCGTAGATCCATTCTTCCTTCAAATCAAGATTACGGGTTCCGCCTTTGGGACTAAAAACGAGCACGAGTCCGGTCTCTTTTTCGTCGCCGACTAACCCGCGTTTGCCGATGACCAACTTCGGATGCGGAACAGCGTGCAGGAAGAACGTGCCGAACGAATCCCAATAGAGATCGAATAGTTCCCGTTTGAATTTTCTGAGACTCAGAATTTCTTCTTTCAGACTTTGTTTATCCATTCTTGAAATTCTGATCCGGAATTTCCACTTTGGCTTCGGTGAGATAATCTCCGTGGATCTTATATTCCGGAACCAAGGACTGAAACGCGAGAAAGATATCCTTGTCCTTATTGGTTCTGCCCGCGGTCAACAGTTCGTTAAAACGCGCTACGAACGTGGTAGGTTCCTGATTGTCCTGAGGCGCGGCGATTTTTATCTTCGGATGATGCGTCTTTTTGATTCCTTCCAAATCCAAAAGAAGTTCTTCGAAAAGTTTTTCACCCGGGCGTAATCCGGTGAATTGGATCGGGATGTCCACATACGGGCGCAATCCGCAAAGACGAATCATCTCCTCCGCAAGATTGAGGATCCGAACCGGTTCCCCCATTTCTAGTATGAAAATCTCGCCGCATTCTCCCATACTCCCGGCCTGTAGGACGAGTTGTGTCGCTTCGGGTATGGTCATAAAGTAACGGATCACGTCGGGATGTGTGACGGTCACCGGTCCTCCGTTGGCAATCTGTTCGCGGAATCTGGGGATGACGGAACCGTTGGATCCGAGGACGTTGCCGAATCGAACGGTGATGAATTTCGTTCTCGTTTCGCGGGATATATGTTGAAGATACAATTCCGCCGCACGTTTGGAAGCGCCCATGATGTTGACCGGATTGACGGCCTTGTCCGTGGAAATCAGCACGAAACGTTCCACTCCGGAAAGACGGGAAATGTCCGCGATGTTTTTCGTTCCGAGAACGTTGTTCATCACGGCTTCGGTGGGATTGACTTCCATCATAGGGACGTGTTTGTACGCCGCGGAATGGAATACCACCTGCGGTGAATATCTTTCGAAAACGGAACTGACGCGAGAAAGGTTCTTGATGTCCGCGACGATCGGAATCAGTTCGATCTCCTGACCGTGCAGTTTTTTCTTGAGTTCGTATTCGATTTCGTATAACGGCGTTTCTGCGGAATCCAAAAGCAGAATCCGCGAAGGTTCGAACACCGCGACCTGTCTGCAGAGTTCGCTTCCAATCGAACCGCCCGCTCCGGTGATCAGAATGGATTTTCCCTTTAAATAGGAACGGATGGATTCTATCTCCAAGTCCACGACGGGACGACCGAGCAAATCCTCCACCTGAACTTCCCGCAATTGATTGAGTTTGGGAGAATCGAAAAACAGGGATCCGAGCGATGGAAGAATTTTGAACTTTACGTCCGTGTTCTCGAAAGAACGGATCAGACGGCTGATCAATTTTCCGTCCGGATTGGAAATCGCGATGATCACCTGTTTGATTCCGAACTGATGAATCATCTCCTGCGCCTGGTCGATCTTCGCCAAAATCGGAAGACACAACGAACTCAAACTCAATCCGGTCGGCTTTTTGGACGATAACGTTCAGAAAATCGGGGCCCATATCCAGGGAGTTCCGATTTTGGCGAAGATCGACCAGGCGCAGGAGATGATTCATCAGTTCGGAATCAAACAGGTGATCATCGCGA
>NZ_NPEF01000130.1:1028-11390 GCF_002811955.1 Leptospira ellisii | reverse complement strand
CAACGTCGTTTTTGTCCGTGCGATTCTTTACCGTCTGAATCTGATCTTCAGCGCCAGAAAAGCGACCGGGACCGAAAACTTTCTGGAAAACCCGAACTGGGGTTTCCGTATCAACAGTTTTCTACAAAACGTCATTCTTCAGAAGAAAAACTTCAAAGAACCTTTACGCGGAATCATGCACGCGTTTATCTTTTACGGATTCGTGACTTATACGATTCATACCACGAGCCAAATGATCGCAGGTTTGGTCGGATACGGAATGAACGATCCTTATAAATTCTCCCTCGTAGGTTTTCTTTTCGGAGAAGGTGTGGGACATCTGTACGAATCCGTCGTCCAGGTCGTATCCATTCTGGTGCTCGTCGGTCTCGGTTTTTTCGCGTGGAGAAGATGGATTCAAAAGGCGAAAGGCCTCGACGTTCATTCTCCCGCTTCCGCGATCGTGATCAGCATGATTTCGATTTTGATGATCTCCACTCTTTTGGGCGAAGGAGCCAAGGCGGTAGGAGCCGTATACGATTCTCCCACCGAAGAGGCTTCCTTTCTCGCGGCGGGGGTCGGCTCGGTTTGGAGATCGATCGGAGTGGAATATTCCACGGCGGACACGGTTTTCCAAATCATGTGGTGGGTTCACATCCTTTCCGTATTCGCATTTATGCTTTACGTTCCCACCTCCAAACACGCGCACTTGATCTTCGCGCCGTTCAACTATTTCCTTCAATCCGATACTCCTAAGGGAGCGCTTTCCAAACTCAACTTGGAAGACGAAAACGTGGTTTGGGGAGTCAACCGGGTGGAGGACTTTCCTTGGCCGAATCTTCTCGATGGTATGTCTTGTATCGAATGCGGCCGTTGTCAGGTTCAATGTCCCGCGAACCGAACCGGAAAGGTTCTCAACCCGAAGATGATCATCGCAGATTTAAAACACGCGCTTCTGGATAAGATGCCGGAAGTCGCTAAGATTAGATCGGAAGAATCCGATGCGGGTGCTGCTGCTGAAAAAGTTGCGGCTCTCGAAACCGGAGTGATCAACAGCTACGAAGGTTTGTCCGAAGAGGCGCTTTGGGGTTGCACCACTTGTTACGCTTGTGTGGAAGCCTGTCCCGTAGGAAACAACCAAGTCAACGCGATCATGGAAATGAGAAGACACTTGGTTCTCGCAGAATCCAAATTCCCCGTGGAACTGCAGAACGCGTTCGTAAACATGGAGAACAATTCCAACCCTTGGGGTGTGGGAGCTCACACGAGAGCGGACTGGGCCGACGGACTCGGAGTCAAAACGATGGCGGAAGATTCCAACGTGGACATTCTGTATTGGGTCGGCTGTGCCGGAGCATTCGACGAAAGAAACAAAAGCATCGCCAAGTCTTTCGTAAAAATCCTCCAGAAGGCGGACGTTAAATTCGGAATTTTAGGAACGGAAGAGAACTGTTCCGGAGATTCCGCAAGACGGGGCGGAAACGAATATCTGTATCAAACTCTGGCGCAATCCAACGTGGATACGATGAACGGATACAACGTGAAAAAAGTCGTAACCGCATGTCCGCACTGCTACAACACGATCAAAAACGAATATCCTCAATTCGGCGGAAACTTCGAAGTCGTTCACCATTCCGAATACATCAACCAACTCGTAAAAGAGAAAAAGTTGGACGTCAAAACCGCGGAGGACGCATCCTCCGGAAAATACACGTATCACGATTCCTGCTACATCGGTCGCTACAACGACAACTACGAGAATCCGAGAGACGTGGTCAAAAAAGTGTCCGGAGGAAAATTGGCGGAACCTTCCGATCACCATACGAAGGGACTTTGTTGCGGTGCGGGCGGCGCGCAGATGTGGATGGAAGAACAGAACAACGACCGCGTCAACGTCAAACGGACCAAACAACTTCTCGACACGGGAGCGACTACGATCGCAACCGCTTGTCCTTTCTGCGTGACCATGATCACCGACGGCGTGAAACACGAAGGAAAGATCGAAGAAGTGAAGGTAAAAGACATTGCGGAATTGGTTGCGGACAATCTCCAGTAGCAAATTCTAATTTAGATTTTACGAAAGTGTTTTCGGATTTCGGCTTTAGTCGCGGTCCGAAAACGGGAAAAGCCGGTTTTAAAACCGGCTTTTTTTATGCGATCACAGCGATTCCGATTCAGTAAAAATCGAAAAAACCGGTTTCAAGATTTCCAGACCTTCGCCGACTTAGGGTAAAACTCGAATAAAACGTCGCCCGTACAAAAAAACAGGCGAAGTGGCTCAAAGCCTCTCCGCCTCAAAGACATCTGGTGCAAATACGCTTTATCAGACTCGAAAAAGGTTTCGATTCTTACCGAAAGGAAAAAGATTTTTCTTTCGATTCAAAACGTTCGAAAAAGGGAAACCGAGTTGACCACGGCGGTTGCACCCGTCCGAGAAACGAGGAAATGAAATCGGATTTTAAAAAAAAGGGATCTTCGTTTTAGCAAAATCGCTATTAGGACAAGATTTTCGATCGAAAGCGGAAGAAATACGTCTTAAGAAGCGGGCGGATAATCCAAAAGGACTATCTCGGGATTTTTCTTTTGAAAGTATCCCTTGTCCCATTCCGTATCGAACAAAAGAGCGGCCCGCCCTCCCCGATCCGTAACCAAGTTCGCGGAAGAAGGCACCTTGGCAAGATCCTCCCGAGCGATCCAACACGAGATCGCATATGGAAGAATCGTGATCGTAGACGGAGCGTTGTATTCGTCCAAAAGTCTTCTTCGAAAAACCTCGAACTGAAGTTGTCCCATGGCGCCGATGATCGGTAAACCGCCCCCGATCGTCTGCGAGGAAAATAGATGAAGAATCCCTTCCTCTGCGAGTTGATCGATTCCCTTTCTGAAACTTTTCATACTCGCCGTGTCGGTGGACGAAATCGTCGCGAACAACTCCGGAGCGAAAACCGGCAAACCTTTCAAATCCGGGACCTTGGAGGAAGCGACGATATCTCCGATCGCATACGTTCCCGGATTGACGAGCCCGATGATGTCTCCCGGATACGCCTCGTCCACGGTGTTTCGATCCTGACCGAAAAAAGCGAAGGAAGAGGAAAGTTTCACCGACTTCCCCAATCGACCGTGAAGTACGTTCAATCCCCGTTCGAATTTACCGGAGGTGACGCGCAAAAACGCGATTCGATCCCGGTGTTGACGGTTCATGTTCGCCTGAACCTTAAAGATAAAACCGCTGAACGGAGTATGAACCGGATCCAAACGGGAACCGTCCTTTAACGGGAAAAACAAAGGAGGGGGAGCGATCTTGATAAATTCGTCGAGGAACAATTGGATTCCGAAGTTGTTCACCGCGGAACCGAAAAAAACGGGAGTGATTTTGGAATCCAAAAAATCCTCCTGACTGAATTCGGAGATCCCGCCTTCCACGAGTTCCAATTCCTCTCGGAACGCCTTGATAACCCAATCCTCGAAACGGGAATCCAATTCCGGATCGTTGACTCCGGAGGTTTGGAAGGAGGATTTTTGACTTCCTCCGGGGGTTTTATCGTATGTTAGAATTTTCTTATCTTTGCGGGAATACACTCCGCTGAAATCCACTCCGGTTCCGATCGGCCATACCATCGGAACCGCGCTGATGCCGAGAACCTTTTCGATCTCATCCAAAAGGACGAAAAGATTTTTCGTAGGGCGGTCCATCTTGTTGATGAAAGTAACGATGGGAATTCCGCGGTCGCGACAAACCTTAAAAAGTTTGATCGTCTGCGGCTCGACTCCTTTCCCCGCATCGAGAACCATCACGGCCGTGTCGGCTGCGATCAAGGTGCGGTAAGTGTCTTCGGAAAAATCCTCGTGACCGGGCGTATCGAGAAGATTGAGAACGTGACCGGAGTATTCGAATTGAAGCGCGGCCGAAGTGATCGAGATCCCCTTTTCCTTTTCCATCTCCATCCAATCCGAAGTCGCGGCCTTCCGGTTTTTACGCGCCTTAACGGCTCCTGCGAGCTGGATCGCACCTCCGTAAAGAAGAAGTTTTTCGGTAAGCGTGGTCTTCCCTGCGTCCGGGTGGGCGATGATGGCGAAGGTTCTTCTTCTTTTCGTTTCCTCTTCTATGGATGAATTCGATTTTTGTATTGTCTCGCTCACGACTCTTTCCGCCTACCTCGTTCCAGAATTTTCCCGGGAAGCGCAGTGTCAGCAATTAAACGCGGGAAAGAAATTGCCCTTCTTCGAAACGGACATTGTGTAAAGGGGAATTCTTTCCGTCGGAATTCCTTCGTAAGGATCGTTTTTTTCTGGAAAAAGTCGTTCTTTTGTGATAGGAAAATTTTCCGCACCTTGCCCGCCAAACCCACCTCCTCCACCCAACGAGGGTGGGGCGCCCGCGTTTTTCGGTAAGACCGTCGCAACAACGACGGCCGATTCGTTTTTGTCGAAGAGCCCCGTTTCATCCGACCGCCGACCTTTTTATTCTTTCGTATTGTTCAAGTAAATCGAATGTAACAGGAACGGGTTATATTCTCCTTATCTTAAAGTAGAAAGGTATTTTTATGGAAGGGATTCCCCTTACCCCCTCTAAAATCCTCAAAGGACTGGAACTCCGAATCGACGGTTTGGAGGATTTTTTCGAAATCCTAAAAATCAAAGAAGACGGAATCACGCTCACGTCCCCTCGGGAACTCAACTTTCTAAACGGGTCTCCGATCAGCGGACAAATCGGTTCCCCGAACTTGAACCTACAGTTCCGATTTCAAGGAAGTGTACAAAGGCAGGTTTGCAGACCGGATGACAGAGGTTATATCCTCGGAATTCAATTCCACCAAACCGTCCGCATTCCGGATTTATTGATCGCGTTAGAACTCGCTTCTTAAAGGACCCGAAACGGTCTTTTCGAATTTGTTCCCCAAAAAACCATGCGTCTCTTGAGGGGGCTCAACAGCCCCTATTTTTTTAACGCGACGGCGTTCCTATCTATTTTCATTTACGAAACAACTTCCGTTTTGTTTTCTGTATATATTCTATCGTTATGTCCGAAACCGCAGTAAAACATCTGATCTCCTGGGAAGACTGGTCCGATTCCGAAATCCTGGATCTTTTGAACTTCGCCATCCACGTAAAAAAGAACCGGGTCAACTATGCGGGACATCTCAGCGGACGCTCCTTGGCGATGTTATTCCAAAAAACGTCCACGAGAACCAGGGTTTCTTTCGAAGTCGCTATGACCGAAATGGGGGGACACGGAATTTATCTGGACTGGATGGCGTCTAACTTCCAACTTTCCGACATAGATCTCGAAGCGAGATATCTTTCCAGAAACGTCTCCGTAATCATGGCCCGTCTGAAAAAACACGAGGACCTACTCGCGATGCGGAACGGCTCACAGGTTCCGGTCATCAACGGATGCGACAACATGTTCCATCCTTGTCAATCCTTGGCCGACATCATGACGATCGCACTCGACAAACCGGAACGTCCTCTCGATCAGGTCCGTCTCACATACGTGGGCGTTCATAACAACGTGGTCAATTCTCTCATAGGAATTACCGCCGCACTCGGAGTTCGCCTTACGCTCGTTACACCCATCGCGGAAAAGGAAAACATCCACGAACCGACCGTGGAAAGAGCCAAGTCCAAAGGCACCCTAACCTGGGAAAACGATCTGGAAAAGGCGGTTCAAAACGCCGATTACGTCTACACGGACACTTGGCTCGATATGGAATTCTTCAACGATCCGTCCTACGCGGACAAAAAACAAAGAAGAATGGAATTGATGATGCCTTATCAGATCAATTCTTCCCTGATGGAAAAAACGAAAGCGAAAGTGATGCACGACATGCCGATCCACGCGGGTTACGAAATCACCAGAGACGTGGTCTTATCGGATCGATCGATCATCTTTCAGCAAGCGGAGAATCGACTGGACGCCCAAAAAGCGGTCATTCTCAAACTCCTTGAGGCTTGATCCTCCGGAAAATCGGTTTACAGAGCCCTGCGCTTCCAAAATCTGTATTTAGAGCCTTTTTCAACCCCACTGCAGGCTCGAAATAAGAATTAAAGGTATCTCTATGTCTAAATTGACTCATCCAAGAGAGGCGCTCTTCGAAGGGGAAAAGCCTTTCCCGATCATTCCTGCCTGCGAACACTTCGCGGGATCCGAAAAACTGATCACCAAAGCGCTCGAACTCCAAAACAAACTCGGCGGACTCTTCGACATCACCATGGATTGCGAGGACGGAGCGCAGACCGGTAAGGAAAAAGAACACGCGGAACTGATCGTACGTCTGCAAAACAGCGAACTCAACAAACACAAAATGAGCGGTGTGAGAATCCACGATTACACCAACGCATTCTGGAAACAGGACGTAGACATCATCGTCCCTGGGGCCGGAGAAAAAATCGCATACATCACCATTCCGAAACCTACCCGCGCTGCTCAAGTCGAGGAAATGATCACATACATCCAAAAAGCGGTTCAGAAAGCGGGAATCAAACGCGAAATTCCGATCCACGTATTGATCGAAACCAACGGCGCGCTTCAGGAAATCGAAAAAATCGCGGCTCTTCCTTGGTTGCAGGTGCTCGACTTCGGTTTAATGGACTTCATCTCGGGGCACCACGGAGCGATCCCCGCTTCCTGCATGAAAAGCCCGGGTCAGTTCGACCACGAACTTTTAAGAAGAGGAAAGGCGAATCTCGTGGCGGCGGCTCTCGCGAACGGAGTCATTCCCGCGCACAACGTAACCCTCGATCTTAAAAACCAATACCAAACCTATAAGGACGCGAAACGCGCCCACGACGATTTCGGCTTTTTGAGAATGTGGTCCATCTACCCGACTCAGATCCAAGCGATCCTCGACGCGATGGCTCCGGACTATAGCGAAGTTCAGACCGCGGCCGAAATTCTCATCCAAGCGCAGAACGCGGAATGGGGACCGATCCAATACGCGGGCGATCTTCACGACCGTGCGACTTACAGATATTTCTGGGAAATCATCCAAAAGGCGAAGCTCACCGGCATTTCCATTCCGGAAGAGGCGAACAAAAGATTTTTTAGCTGATTTTAGTTTAGAATTTTCTAAATTAGAAAAGCCGCAAGTAATTGCGGCTTTTCTAATCGGAATTATCGGCCCTAAGCGGGCTCCGACTTTCCGCCTCATTTTCCCCCGGTCAAAATGCGATACGGAGCAGGAATCTCCACTCCCCGAAAACCGTCCGTCAAAGCGAACATCAAAATACAAAGCGTGAGAAAACCCGAAATCAGGATCGCATTCGACTGTTTTTTTGGGGAAAACCCGAATACGTCCGATTTCATCTTTTGTCTATGAATCGACGCGACGTGCGCGAAAATCGACAGAACCGCCAGGGAATAATACGGAATGAAAAACAGACTGAAGGGAAACCGATTGATCCCCGCAGCTCCGAAATAAAAGTTCGTGTCCAAGTGAAGAAAAAATCTTCCTGTCATCACTGCGGAAACGTGTATCGTAAGAAAAACGGCCAGATATAAACCGCTCGCGATTTGCAGACGATCGACTTCGATCTCCTTGGATTTCAACCTGCGAAAAACGAGAATCGGTCCCGAAACGATCTGGATCGCCACCGCGCTCAGAAGAAAAAATTCCACGAACGGGTTACGGTACACCTTGCGCAACACCTCCATAACGGAGATGTGAATCTCCGCTCCGAACAAACCGGTCAAATGGTTTCCTAAATGAATTCCGATAAAGACCGTCAAAAACAATCCCGAAAAATAGTGTAGTTTTTTCAATGTCATCTGTCTCTCCGGAAGGAAGACGGACGGGGAGCCAAAATTGTGACGGAGATCCGATCGAAAAGAAGGTAAGGATTATTTAATTACTTAACGAACTTTTCCAGAAGTTTTGCGATCAGCTCGTTGAGGCTTTTTTCCACGTATTCCCAGGATTTTTTGTTCATAGGATCCAAGGGCATTTTTTTATTGAGTTGTTTATAACGGTCGAAGGTCTCTCTCGCATAGTCCAGATATTTTTTGGGTTCGATTCCCAGACGTTCCAAATGGGTTTCGTTCTTATTGTATATGGCCGCGATCTTATCGCGAAATTCGTCCTCGAGAAAGTAATAACGGATGTCCAGTTTGATTTCGTCCATCGCCTTATAGATCCGAAAGCCGGCGCCTTCCTTTTTATCCGAGGTCGGTTGTGATTTGTCGATCGGTTCGGAGGACGCGACCTTGGGGGAATCCGGGGAATTCGAATTCTTGGGCGAAGGCTCCTTGTTCGTTTTAGCGAGTTTTTCCAGCCTCTCTCGTTTTAAGATGTCGAATAAAGCGCTCTTTTTATTTTGGGACACGATCCGATTCCTATTTCAATAGTTCTATTATTCTTATCGGAAAATGCAAGCCTTCCGTCCATTATTAACAGTCGATAAGAAGGTTTTTCTTAGAAAAAAATTATATTTACGGGAGTCGGAAAACGTTTAAGAACCCAATCCCTCTTCGATCCTCGCCTTTCGAAGAGCGCAATTGGGAAGCCATTCACAACGAAGACAAAACGGATCTTCCGGTTGAAAGGTCGGAGGAGGACATAAATTGACTCCGGTTTGTTGTAAAGGAGACAAGAATGTTTCCTTTTCCGAGAAAGAAATCTTCTTGGCCAATTCCCCCAAAAGCTCGCGGTTCTTTCTAGTTTGGGAATCCAAATCCTCGGATATCGTTTTGGACGAGCCGGTCTCAAGCTTAACAATTTCTTGACGAAATCGTTTCGGAAAAAGCGTTCCGGATTCGAACGAGTTTCCTTTCAGGATCAAAGGCGCGATCAAGGTCGCTCCCAACGCTCCGCCCAAATGACAGGAGTTGCTCACGACGAACGGAGAATGAAAATAATAAACCGAAATCACATCCGCTATAAAACCGCCGCCTACGAAAATCCAAGCGGCGTAACGGGCTCTCATACGGAAAAAAATCAGGAATACTTCCGTCTCCGGAAATAAAATTCCGAACAGTACCAAAATCCCGGTCACTCCTCCGCTCGCGCCCAAGGTCGTGGTCTGATAAAGATCCATGGGATATTCGATTCCCAAAACGCGCAGAAGAATCGGGGCCAGTACGACGGTAAGTCCTCCGGTTAGAATGGAAACGGAGTACACCGCGGAAAACTTCCAGGCGGGGATATACTTACAGATCAAACCGCCGAACATTACGAAGACGTACATATTGAAAAAAAGATGGATGAAGGGCGTCCCGTAGGCTTCGTGCAGAAATCCGTACGAAAAAATCTGCCAATAATAACCGTGAATGAATCTCGACGGAGTCAAAGCGAAGTAGTATTCCAAAATTCCGGTTCCGCCGGCGAACAACTGAAGTATATAAATCAGAACGTTTGCAACTAAGAAGAGATTGATGGGGTGAAAAATGGAATAACCGAAAAGGGTGATTCCGTTTCGGTATTTTCTTTTTGCCATATGGGATAGAATACGAACTGTGGTCAGAGAGTCAAGCAGGCAAAGCCGGGGCTTAAATTCACCCCGGGTTTCCTCATTCTCCGGGAGAGGGAGAATGATTTTCAATCACATTCAATGAATCGTAAAATGGGGTTCTCTCCTTTAGGGTTTGGCGGAAAAAAATGCAGAAATCAGGACTAAAACCGATTCTTTGGAACGACGAGAAACTAATCCTTTTGGATCAGAGAGTTCTTCCCGGATCCGCTTCGTATCTTACCGCGACCACCATGGAGGACGTCATTCACGCGATTCGGGAAATGGCGGTGCGAGGCGCTCCCGCGATCGCGATCACCGGAGCGTTCGGCATCGCGTTGTATCTCAACGGATGTTCCTCCAAACCCTCCTATTCCGAACTCAATAAAAAATTAACCGAATTGTTGGAATCCAGACCCACGGCGGTGAATCTTCGGCTCGCGATCGAGGAATTCCTTTCCCGTTTCCCTGAAAAATCGTATTCTCAAACGACCCTTTCCGATCTGAAAAACGGCGCGGAGACCTTCGCCTTATTCATGTTGGAAGAGGATCTGGGCAATAATCTCGCACTCGCGAGAAACGGACTTTCCTTGTTTCCGAATTCGCCTAGCGATCTGCACATCGTCACTCATTGTAACACGGGCGCGCTTGCGACCGCCGGACACGGAACCGCTTTGGGGGTGATTCGAAGTCTGCGGGACGCGGGACATTCCGTAACCGTTTATGCGGATGAAACGAGACCGTATCTGCAGGGAGCGCGATTGACCGCTTGGGAAATGAAAGAGGAAGGAATTCCCGCGTATCTGATCACGGACAACATGGCCGGCTGGCTGATGTCCACAAGAAAGGTGGACGCGGTCATCGTAGGAGCGGATCGGATCGCCTCCAACGGAGACACCGCGTCGAGGATCGCTTGGATCTGAGTCGGGTAGATGGACC
>NZ_NPEF01000130.1:0-1018 GCF_002811955.1 Leptospira ellisii | reverse complement strand
ACGGAGACACCGCGAACAAGATCGGAACCTATCCTTTGGCGATCGTCGCCAAACATCACGGAGTTCCCTTTTACGTCGCGGCCACCGAAAAGAGTATGGACTTTAGGATTCCGGACGGAAGTCATATTCCGATCGAGATGAGAAAGGAATCCGAAGTGACCACTTTCAGTTTTCTGAAGGACGAAAACGGCAAACCGTTGTTAGATGAAGGTGTGATCGCTCCCGCGGGAATGGAAGCGCTGAATCCTTCCTTCGACGTGACGCCCGCCTCTCTGATTTCGGGCATCATCACCGAACGTGGAATCGTCAGTCCGGTGAACGAAACCAATCTGAGGAAGATGTTTCCGGAAACGACGTAAAACGAGTCCTCCCGATCGAAACAGCACGGTCCTTTTATCCCGACTTCCTCAACCTCGAAGCGTCCCTAGCCGGAGAATCTCCGAAAAATCTGGAATATTCCCGATTGAATTGCGAAGGACTTTCGTAACCTACTTCGTAAGCGGCTTCTAAGACGGAAGATCCTCCGTACACGAGAAGTTTTCTCGCCTCCAACAATCGAAGTTGTTTTTGAAATTGGATCGGACTGATTCCGGTGATTTCTTTGAACCTTCGATGAAACGTGGTGACCGCGAGACCTGTTTTATCGGCGATCCGCTTGACGTCCAAAGGTTTCGTAAAATTCTCCCGGATCCAACGTATACTTCGGTGAATGCGCGGCATTTTGCCGTCGGAGAAACAAAGCTGACGCAGACGCCAACCCTGCGGACCGAGCAGAGTGCGATAGAGTATCTCCCTTTCGTAAACCGGAAAAAGCGCGGGAATATGTTCGGGTGTATGCAAAAGTCTTACCATACGCAGCCAAACCTCGGCCAGATCCCGATCCACCACACAACCCGAAAATTCTTCGGAAACTTTCCTTTCCCAATGCGCGTCGGGTACGTCCGCGGTCAATCGCGCTCCCTGCAGATACGGTCTCGTTTCATCCGCATAAACGGTTACGGAATGTCCCGCGTCCCGC
>NZ_NPEF01000013.1:2923-32091 GCF_002811955.1 Leptospira ellisii | reverse complement strand
AACGGTCAGAAGCGGTAGAAGGATCCAAACACCGGCGGAAGGGAACCGCAAACGATCCGCGAAAGAAAGAGTAATCTTTCGCGTTTCGGGAGAAGCGTGATTTTTTTTCTCCGGAAAAAACAGCGCGATCCAGGAAAGGGGAATCACTACCCCCGTTATGAAAAAGACGATTCCTAAAAACTCGTGTCTCCAGGACGAAGGGGAAATTTGAAAGACGACTAACGTGCACACTCTCAAAAGATTGGAAAAGAACCAAAGGGGAAACGCGGCTCCCAAAACGAGAATTTTTCCGGTCCGATCCGAACGAAGTGCGAATGCGGCGGCGATCAATGCTGCGGCGAGTCCCATCTTCAAACCTTCGCAAACCCGATCCACCACGAACCAATTTCCGTCGAAGAAGATCCGATTCCCGACCGCGGTCGCTGCGGAATCTATGCGTCGGATCGCAACGGCCGCGATTTCCGTTACGAGCAGACGAAGTTTGTATCCTACGAAAAGAGAACCGAAACCCGTGATCGGAGGAACCGCGAATACGAGCAACGGTGCGGGCCACGCCAAGGGGATTCCGCTTCCGTGCAAAACCGCGAGCGCGTTCCAAAACGAACCGATCCAAATCAAACTCAACCTATGAAACCAAATTCCCGAAAGTACGAAGACCGTTCCGGGTAAAAAATACAGGATCCGGTTTCGTATTTCCGTACGGTCGGAACGGAGAAACAAAGGAAGAAACAGAAGCGGATACAACTCGAAGGCTGATCGGTACGTCAGCAGTTTTTCCGCGACGTAGATCATCGAAGCCGCGCAGAAAGCGAGCAGTGCGGCGATCGAAAACGCGGATCTTAACGGGGGACTCGGAACGAATATCGACATATTCGTGTTAGGCGAATGCGCGTTTCGTCCGGAAATAGACGACCAATCCGAGCGTTAAACACGCGAGCAGAAGCCATTCTTCCGGTTCGGGAACGGCTCCCGGCGTTTCGAGTTTGCTCTGACCCAAAGCCGATTTTGCGGCCTTGATTCCGAATCTCCGGTAATCCTCCTCGGTTTCGAGCACGATCAGGGTGGAAACCGGCGTCACCGCCATCGCGTCGCGCGCCGCTTCCACCAAATCTCCGTTGTCGAGATCCCGGTCGAAAAAACGTTTTCCCAGCTTTTTCATGATGTTCCTTTGTATAAGCATCCTGAATAACAGATCGCTTCCCGGACGAGCGGGATTTCGTGTATTCGTTTTTTCTAATGCGATTCCCGCGTAAGGAAGCGCGACGAGTTTCTCCGTTTCTACGGGAAGGAGGATTCGTCCGGACCGCAGCGCCTCGATCAATTCCTCCTCGTCGTCCGCGATGGATACCGCCTCATTGAGACCGATCAGACTCGCCGCGTATTCGGATCGTTTCCCGTTGAGAAACGCGATCCTCCAAGGTGCGTCCCGTTTGGAAGCGGCGGTTTGTATTTCCTTAAATCGTCGGGAGCCGCGTAATTCGCCCAGAGGAATCGACTGTTTTTCTCCGGCGACGACCCAGAGCGGATTCTTCCCCGCGATATCGGGATTTAGATTGAGGGGAAATAAATTGAATGCGGGAATTTCGCATTCGTCGAGATAACGCGCCGCCTTGGCGGCGTCGGCCGTTTGAAACCATTCGTTCGTCACGATCACGACCGGAATTTTAAAGTCGTATAATTTAGAGACGATCTCTTTCCAACGAGACCGGGAAAACGCGGAATTCAAAACCACCACGATGCGATCCGGCTTAAATTCGACGGATCGTTTACGTTCTGGAAGCACGTTATACGTCATTCCCGAGGCGGTTACGAATCCCTTCGGTTCGGTCGCCGGAAACGAAAACGACCAATTCCGCGAACCCGTGTCGCCCGTCCATTGACGAACTTGTGAGTCGGAAACGGTCTTTTCCTTCAGGGAAATTCCGGTCGAATCGAGTTCGATCGGTTCCTTCGAAAACAGATCCACGTTCACGTTTTGTTCGGCGAAATCGTCGACGGGACCTTCCAAACGGATCCGTTCGTAACTCAGGTTTTTCCCGTCCGATCGAAGAGGGGAGACGATTCCGATCCGGACCATCCTATAATTCTCCGGAGTCACGGGAAACACCCGAAGCCGCAGGCGATTCCCGTCCAACCATTCCACGTAGGAAGGATCGCGTCTTTCCCTTCCCACGATTTGTTCGTACGCGTTACGCGCGTTCGACTTAAACGTTAGACGTGCTTCACGCTCCTCGCCGTCGATCCAAAGGGAGAGTTTGGTACATACGCTTCCTTCTGGAACCGTGATCGTATAAATTGCTTCTTCGGTACCGGAGGAGGGGAGACCGAGTCCGAATAAGGGACGGGACGACGTCGAATTCTCGTTGTAAACGGATATGGTGGTTTCGGTGTACGAAGTTCTGAGTTCGGGATGAATTTGTATGCGAGAATCGAGATCCGTAGTGATCAGTGAATTCCCGCTCCAAAGACGGTCGAGATACGCGTACGATCTTCCGAACAAAAGATGAAGCATTTTACCGGCTTCCTCCGGTGGAATACGTTCGCTTGAAGAACGGGAAAACAAATGCGTCCCCATCGAGGCAAGACAGGCCAACGGGTCGAATTGATTCTGCGCCGAGAACAAGGCGATCTCGGATCTTCGATTGGGTTGAAGCACCATTTCCGTCACGTGATTGGCCCGCAAACGGGCGGCTTTTTGCACCCATTCGGGAAGGTCTTCGTCGACGCGGTTGTGTTCTTGCGTAACTTCCGGTTTTGAGAGAACCGTTTCCGCGTGTTTCCATTCCGCAAAATAATACGCGGAATATACGAAAAGCAGAATGAACGACGCGGTCACCGAAGCGATGGAAATTTTTTTCCCGATTTCGTCCAACGAAACGTGGATCTTATAGATCGAAACGCCGAACGCGGTGATGGCGAATAACGGACCGTACGGCAAAAAACCGAGTCCGGCCATCCATACCAGCATCCAACTGAAAAGCATTAAGGGCGCGAGGACGAGGACGAAGGAAAAGGAGAGGAACATTCCCAGGGTCAACACCGGTTGGAAAAAAAGTAGGATCGTTTTTGGGATCCGTTCTTTCCAGAACGAAAGCGCAAGAACCGTGAACGAAATCCAAAGCGTCCATACCGTCCTTTCCGTGAACGGAGGAAATACCTCGTGGTTGAGGACGTAGGAGTTGGTCGCGAAACAGATCGCGGAGACGACTAACGTGAACGCCAGAAAGAATTTATAATTCGGAAAAAGGGCGTATAAAAGAAAACAGGAAAGGAAAAGCAGAAGAAGTGCGACCGTAACGAAGAACGGATAGACGAGGATTTCGGAGGTCACGCCGAAAAAGGTCGGGAAACTTAGAAATCCCGAAGTCCAGATTCCGTAGGATAACGCGATCGTGAAAATCAAGGAGGGAATCAGAATGAGAAACCATACAAAGGCGGGGAGGGCCCATCGGAAGAACTTCACCTCCCTCCGAAAATAATTTCTAAACTTGTCTCGTATCGTCATAGGTTTTTCCTGAGGTTTGCGGTTCGTAGAATCATAGCAGAACGTTTCGGATCCGTCCGCCGCCCGAGTGCGGTCGATAAAGCACCCGAGTGCTTGACCGAATACGAACGAGGTTCCGACGAATTCGTATTTCGAATAACAAATGAAATTCCGTTTTTTTTGGAGAACGGAAAAAACGGCGAAGTTCGGTGTTCTAACGACGTTTTTGTCGTAGAGAGGGGCGCTGGGAGTTCCTACGCCGCGGGAACATCGATCCTTCTGGATCAAAAGCTGTCTTTTAGGTGTTCCTACATAGGTTGCTCTGTGAGAGTTCCCACACACTCTGCCACGGGAGATTCCGCGGTGGCTTTATGCGGGGAGGAATCGATGGACGGGCTACCTTGGATCTGCGAAATCTCCGACAAATTCCCCGATTTGCGGGAACTCCCCGGAAATTCCGCCGAACATAAACTACGATTCGATCAGACCGGCGCGGATCGCATACATCACAAGATCCGCGACCTTATGAAGATCCAGTTTTTTCATGATATTCGCGCGGTGAACTTTGACGGTCGCGGGAGAAATTCTCAAAATTTTACCGATGGCCTCGTTGGAATTCCCTTCCGCTACAAGTTTTAAAATTTCCCGTTCTCGGTCCGACAAAACCGAAAAGGCCTTTTTAGCGTCCTGATTCTCATCCCCTTGTTTACCGCCTACGAATCCGGAAAGAAAATGAGAGGTGATTCCCGGACTTAAATACGTTTCCCCTTTATGCACTGCTTCGATCGCGCGAAGCAGATCGTTTCCTGCGTCGTCTTTCAAAACGTAACCGTTGATTCCCAATTCCAAAAGTTTTTGAACGTATTCCTTGTTGTCGTGGCGAGAGAGGATGATGGATCGGATTTGAGGATAGTATTTTCTCAGGTTTTTGACCAGATCGATCCCGCTCAAACCGGGCATCGAAATATCGGTTATCACCAAATCCGGAGAAAGTTTTCCGATCTGATCCAGGGCTTTTTCGGCGTCGCCGGATTCTCCGCAAATTTCCAAACCGGGTTGTTCGGAAAGAATCATCTTCAATCCTTCTCTTAAGATGGCGTGATCGTCTACTAAGAATATTTTAGTCGCAGGTTTCATAGTTTCCGTCGTTATACTTTTTCTTTTTCCAATGGAATCCGGATCGTAAACTTAGTTCCGTTCCCCGCGGAGGAATCAATCTTAAATTTACCGTTTAAATCTTCCACTCTTCTTCGGATATTTTCAAGTCCAAAACCGGACGACCTCGCGCGCACCTTCCGTTCCTGAAAACCGATGCCGTCGTCCTTCGCGTCCAAAAACAATTGTCTCCCTTTGATCTGAATCTTCAGGTGAATCCGTTTGGCTTGTGAATGTTTGATCGTATTTTGAAAGATTTCCTGCACGATTCTAAAGACCTGATTGGCCACTTTCGGTTGCAGATTCGACTTTAAGTTGAGATCCAATTCCGCCTCGATATCCATCGGAGGAAAAATGTCGGAACTGAGAGCGCGGATCGCCGCCTCCAACCCGATCTCCCGCAACGTGGAAGGGTGAAGGTTGGTGTAAATGTCCCTCAGTTCTTGACTCGCCTTATCGATGAGCGAAAGACCCGTGTCGAATTGGGCTCCGTAGATTTTGGGATTCCGATTGAAGGCTTGGAAATTGAGTTTGGCCGCGAGAATGGTCTGGCCCACTCCGTCGTGGAGTTCCCGCGAAAGACGGATTCTTTCCTCTTCTTGGGATTGAAGCAACTTCGTATGAAGACTTGCGATTTTTTTTTCCAACCGTTTGTTTTCCGTAATATTCTTAAGAATGATCCCGATACTTTCCCCGAATCGAAACACCGAATAACCGTAGTATGTCTTTTGTTTTCGGAATTCCTGATTCTGCACTTTGCTGCGTTTGGAAAGGTTAATATTGGATTCCATCTCTTCCTGGTCGACCGGATTGAGTCCGAAGACCCGAAACAGATTTTTGCCGATGACGCTGCGGGAACTCCCCACGAACTCCTTTCGAAAGGACTCGTTCGCGAATAAAATACTCCGACGATCGTCGATGGCCACGATAGGCGCGATCTCTTTCAACAGATTTAGGAAAAATTTCGGCGAAAGATTGGATTCCAAAGGAGCTTGGCTGGAACGAAGTTTACGACTCTTTAGTTTCAAATCTCGCATAAGAGGATCGAATCCTCCGACAAACGCGCGGGAATGAAAGAAAAAAAAGAAACCCCGGGAAAGAAAATCCCCCGGGGAAAGCAGTTCAATTCGTGGCCGGAAAAACTTCCGACGACACAGGAGTTATGTACCAGTCGTTGTAGGAGGTCCCTTCCGATTCATACCAAGGTTGAAACGAAGGATACGATTTGCGGATATCCGTACTTTCATACGGCCAGAGAAAATTCCCGGGAACCAAAAGAGCCCAAGGAAACCCGGTGGAATCCAGATAAAGATCCTTTCCGGAAGCATCGAAATACTTTCTCGGAAAATGGATCTCCTTTCCCGTATGAATCACCTTAACGAAGGTATCGTACGGAGCCGGACCCAAACCCGCCCGATTTACCGCGGATTGTAGGATCACCTCCAAAGCCGCCGATTTTCCTTTTTTGAAAACCGTGTCGGAACGAGAAGTGTTCGAGGATTGGATCGTAGTGTTCGATCTTGGAAGAATTTCCAACGAGTCGATCGGGGTATTCGATCCTCCGGAGGAACTTTCCACCGTAGTTCCGTCGTATCCGAACCGGGTTAAAGAATAATTCGAAGCGGTGATTCCGGGAACGCTCAGATGGAGCGTGTGATCGTAACCCGCACCTTTCGCGACGTGTATGAAATTCACCCGAATGCGGGCCACCTTGCCTTGCGCGTTCCAGTCCTCCTCGAAAACCGCACGGACGTTATAGTCGTTGAAATCCGCGTCCCCTTGATTGGGAAATAAATCCTCGTAGGAGATCGTATAATATCCTTCGGTCGGATAACGGAAGGTGGAAGCTCT
This sequence comes from Leptospira ellisii, assembly GCF_002811955.1. Lineage (GTDB taxonomy): Bacteria > Spirochaetota > Leptospiria > Leptospirales > Leptospiraceae > Leptospira > Leptospira ellisii. The sequence continues at coordinate 25,601 of NZ_NPEF01000013.1, read as the reverse complement.
GGTCGGATCGTTCGGAAACGCGTCGTCGCGATCCACGATTCCGTCTCCGTCCGTATCGGGAAGCAGAACGCTGTTCCCCTTGACGACGATCGTAATTCTTCTGGAAATGCTGCTCGTGTTGATCACTTCCACTTCCGCTTCGTAAAGTTGTCCGAAGGCTTCCACTTTCAAAAACACCTTCCGGGTCGCCTCGTCGATGGTGAACGTTCCTTTGACTTCCCCGTTTTCCGACGTGACCGCGCGAAAGATCGTCTTTTGGGTCGTATTATCGGTGTTAAAGATCTGCACTAAACTTCCCGAAACGGGCGATTCCGGACTTAAAACCTGGATGTTGACGCTGATCGTTTTAGTCGTGTCGAATACGAAATCTGGCGGAGCGGTTTCGTCGTTGATGACGATGCTGAAGGGTTGTTCCCCGTCCGGAGCGGAAGAAGGATTGGGTTGTGTCGCGCTCAAAAGCCAAAGAAGATTGGGATCCTGAGTGTTATTGCAGGAATACGATCCCAGCAGGAGAAATCCCGCCAGAACATAACCCGCATATTTGGAAACTTTTGTCATCGGATCCTCCGGCCCGGGGCCTTATCGAACGATATTCTCGCACGAAGGGAATCGAAGGACAATAGTCCGAAAGGTATATTTTGTTAAACGAACAGATATAATGCGACATCCGTTCCGATCGCCGCTAAACGACCGGATTCCGCCGTTTAGACCTGGAAAAAAACGGAAAGGAGACGTTCTCCTGGGGCGAACGTCGTGGTTCGTCAGCGTTTTAGAAAATTCTAAATTACGTTTAACGAACGCTTGCGAGGAAGTTTTCGAGCGCTTTGGTGCGGAAGGAGTGGAAATCCCCGGAGCTGTTGAACTTGCAGTATTGAAGTATTTTTTCCGGAATCTCGCTGAATTTAGCCTCTTCGTTGTTGATCTTGATCATCATATCCCCCAGATAAATCGGATAGATGTACGGCGCGAAGTCCTCGTCGATCAGAAGAGCCCTGTGGTGGAATTCCATCGCCTTGGCGTAGATTTCCGGAAAGTTCCATTTTTCGGCGATCAGGGCTCCGACTTTCGTATGAGTGATTCCTAATGCGGCCTCTTCCATGGAAACCGCGGAAGCGATCTCTTTCGAAGCGGAGATTTTTCCGATACTTTTCATCGTTCTTTCTTCGAGCGAAAGAAGTATGATTTCTCCGATGTCGTGAAGCAGAGCGGCCGACATGAGATTGCTGATCGTGTCCTTGGGAAGGTTCATCCTCGTAGCGATCAGTTTACAATAAAACGCGCATTGGTTGGACTTGTCCCAGATCGTAAGGAACGCGGGAAACTTGTCCTCGAGGATCTGCTTGGTTCCCAAAGAATAAAGGAGTTGGTTCAATTCCTTCAACCCGATCAGCTGGATCGCCCGGTCCAAAGATTCCACCTTGTTGGCGCGGATGAACGCCGCCGAGTTGGCGAGCTTGAGTATGTTCGCGGAAAGTGCGACGTCCTTTTTGATCACTTCGGCGATCTGAGAGATCGAGGAGTTCGGTCGTTCGATCATCGCCTGTATATCCTGGATGGATTTGGGAAACGTCGGAAGGCCGTCTATGTTTTTGATGATCTCTTCCGTTTTCTGAAGCTGCAGATTCTCCTTGGTGATGTTGAGGGGAATGTCGATGATGACGCTCGTACTGTTGCCCTGGCTTTCGATCTTGTACGAAGTCGCGGAAAGCCCGTCGTTTTTGAGCATCATCAGGGACATGATCAGTCCGAGACCGGCGCCTTCGGTTTCGTCCCCCGCTTCGAGAAACGCCTCCGAAAGATCGTTGTATTGTTTCGCCTTTTCGATCCGAAGGTTGATTCGTTCCACCTCGGTGGGGCTGAGTTTGACGTTGTTCATGACCCGGATCCGGATCATATCCTTGTTGTGGATAAAGGAAACCAGGACGACGAAGTTGTTCTTAAAAAGAAGCTCCTCGTATTTTTCCTTATTGTCGATGTATTTCTTTTTGAATCCCAGAATCTTCTGTTTATAAACTTCTGGATTCTGTATGTCGGCCTCGAGCTCGCGGAAGTAGATCCGTTTGATGTTGGCTTTTATGGAATTGGCTATGGTTTCCTTTAGGGTCGCGAAAACCGAGTCGCGGACGTAGATGATGTCGAGTTGCAGAAGATAACGGTCGAGGGTCCTACTGATGATCGAGTCCACGTTTTCCGTAAGGTTGTGGAATCTGTAATGAACCGGACTGTTTTCGAGCACGGGATGATTCAGATCTTTCAAATTGCTGTAAAGTCCGAGGTTTTCATGATGGTGCAACTCTAATGATTTCGTCTGACTCATAACGTAATTCTTCCGAATGGATTCCTTTTCTGTCAAGTAATCGGAAATTTCGGGCGCCCATTCTTGGAAAAATATTTCCAAAAGTGAATCCGTTTTTATCGGGAATAAACGAAGGTCGGTTTTGGAATTCCTTTTTTTATTCCGTCGAATCCCAAGTCGTTTTAACACGAAGCGAGAAAGTAATGAGCGTCTAACGTGTCACACTTCCTCGTTTTCGTTCTCCGTTTTTCACAGAGAGGCGCCCGTTTTTCCGGTTGAAAACCGCTCCTTTTTCCGTTTCTAAAATTACGTTCCTCATTCCTCGGCGACCTGTCTAAAAATTATGCGAAAGGACGAAGAATTCCCCGCGAATCGACTCCGGGTCAGTAAAAAGAATTGCATTTGATTCCGCCGATGATAGAATCAGTCCGCCTAACCGGGCGTATTTCCGAATATTACCTCAGTGACTAGAATAAGGAGCTACTTCCAATGCCAACTTTACAGGAATCTCCGGTAAAATTACCGAATTCTAACCAGACTCCATCGTATCCTCCTTTGGATAAGGCCGAAATCGAACGCGTGTTCAAACTTCAGAAAGAACACTTTCACAAGGTGATGAAACTCACCAAAGCGTCCGACAGGATTCATCGTTTAAAAAAATTAAAAGCGGCGATCGTTAAATACACCCCCGAAATCGAAAAGGCGGTGAACGAGGATTTCCGTAAAAACGAACGGGAAGTCGATATTTCCGAAATTATGCCTTCCATTTCCGAAATCAACGATGCGATTCATCACGTCCGCCGTTGGATGAAGCCGGTTTCGGCCAAAACTCCGATGACGCTTTTCGGCGCGAAAAGTCAGATCATCTACGAACCGCGCGGAGTGGTGCTGATCATCGGACCTTGGAATTATCCGTTTTATCTGACGTTCGCTCCTTTGGCCGCGGCCATCGCGTCCGGAAACACGGTGATGATTAAACCTTCCGAATTCACTCCCGCGACCACGCGCATCACGCAGAAAATCGTGTCCGAAGTGTTTCCGAAAGAGGAAGTCGCGGTGTTTGAAGGCGACTATCAGGTTTCCGGTGCACTGATGGATCTTCCACTCGATCATATCTTTTTTACGGGAAGCACTCAAGTGGGAAAGATCGTGATGAGCGCAGCCGCAAAACATTTGACCAGCGTCACCTTGGAACTCGGAGGAAAATCCCCCGCGGTGATCGATCGCAGCGCCGATCTTAAAAAGGCCGCGAAAAAACTCGTTTGGGGAAAGGTGTTGAACGCGGGACAAACCTGCGTGGCGCCGGATTATCTGCTCATTCCGAACGATCTCGTCAAATCGTTCGTAGACGAAGCCAAGTCCGTAGTGAAGGAATTTTATACGAAGAACGGCAAATCTCTTAAGGAGAATCCCGACTTCTGCAGAATCATCAACGACCGGAATTTCAACCGGGTTTCCGGATACATCCACGAAGCCGTGGAAAAGGGCGCGAAGATAGAAATGGGCGGGGATACGGACGCGTCCCAGAATTATATCGAACCTACGATCCTGAGCAATATTCCGGAAAACGCAAGTATCATGGAGGATGAAATTTTCGGACCGGTGCTTCCGCTGATCCCGTACGAAACTTTGGACGATGCGATCGCCAAGATCAATTCCAAACCGAAGCCGCTCGCGTTGTATATCTTCGGAAAGAAGGATCGGGCGGTCAAAAAGATCCTGAAAGAAACCTCTTCGGGCGGAGTCGCGGTGAACGACGTCATTCTTCACCTTGCGAATCCGAATCTTCCTTTCGGCGGGGTCAATCATTCCGGTCACGGAAGTTATCACGGTTATTTCGGATTCAAGGCGTTTTCGCACGAACGTTCCGTGCTTCGTCAGGCTTCCTTGAGTTCCGTCGAGTTGATGTATCCGCCTTACACGAATTTTGTGAAACGTCTCGTGGCTTTTACGAAAAAATTTCTCGTGTGACCGAACCGTTTCGACCGTAACCTGAAACGTTTTCGGTTTGAAATACGATTCCCTTTCGAAATCGAAACCGTTTCCTCGGGCGATTTCGAAAAATCCGAAGATCTTCGGGACCGTAAGGTTCCGAAGATCTTTTTTTTATGCGTATTCTCGGATTTCCTTTCTGCAGGGCGGACGACGAAGCGGGAGGTCCGTTTAAATTTAAAGTAGACAGACTTGTCTGTACGTTTTATTATGGGATGGACTAATCGGTCTATGGAGTGAAACATGAGACAGCTTACGTTTTTAAGACCCGGAAAATTGGAATGGAGGGATGTCCCCGAGCCCCGTTTGGAATCGGACGGAGACGCACTGGTCGAACCGATTGCGGTCGCGCGTTGTGATTTGGATCTGGCGATCCTGAAAGGGGAGGCACCGTTTCGAAGCAAACTTCTGCATTCGATCCGGAATCACGCATTCGGTTTGATTCGGAACACCGCTTTGGGAAAGGCCCCCTTTCGCGGCCCGTATCCGTTCGGTCATGAATTCGTGGCCGAAGTAAAATCCGTCGGAGATCGTGTCCGTTCCGTCAAACCGGGGGACAGGGTGATCGTCGCGTTTCAGATCGCTTGTGGGTCGTGTAATAACTGTAAGGCGGGTTTGACCAACAGCTGCACTTCCGTTCCTCCGCGTTCCATGTACGGATTCGGAGATTTGGGCGGTAAAAATTGGGGAGGGGCTTTTTCCGATCTCGTTCGGGTTCCGTTTGCGGATTTTATGCTTGTTCCTCTTCCGACTTCGATGTCGCCTGCGGATGCGGCGAGTATGAGCGACAATATTCCCGACGGTTATCGGACGGTCGGTCCTTTTTTAAAGAAGAATCCGGGCGCTCCCGTTTTGGTAGTGGGAGGCGGGGCGAAAAGCGTGGGGTTGTATTCCGTCATGATCGCGAAGACGATGGGTTCACCCGTTACGTACGTCGACGGTGATCCTACGAGAATTCGGATCGCGTCGGAACTCGGAGCGGAGATTTTAAATGTCGTAGGATCGTATCCGGAGCCGGAAACGAAATATCCGATCACAGTGGACGCGAGTGCACACTCGGACGGGTTGAGTTTTGCGCTTCGTTCGCTTCTTCCCGGCGGGCATTGTACGAGCGTCGGAATCTATTATACGAAAAAAACTCCGATTCCCCTTTTGGAAATGTACGGAAGAGGGGTCAGCTTTTCCACGGGAAGGGTGAACGTTCAACCCACGTTGCACGAACTTTTGCATTTGTCGGAACACCCGCATTTTTGTCCGTGCAAGGTGACTCATAAAACCGCGGCCTGGGAGAATGCCGCCGAGGTTTTGTTCGACGACGGACCGAAGGTCGTCGTGGAGCGTCGAGGTGTTTTCGTTTTATAACGCAAAGGTCGGAGGACCGTACGCACCGATCCGTTGTCTCGGGAAACGAAGACGTCGTCGAGAGATGCGGTGTGTGGGAACTCCCCGTTTTCGGGAGATCGTTTTCTTTAGTTGGATTGTCGTTGGAAGCGATTTGTCCGTGATATAGAAAGACGGGGAGTTCCTACGTTTTTTTAGTAAAATCCGGGTTCGAGCAGAAGGAAACGTTTGCGGGGAGGTCAAAAGATGCGTGAGTTCCCGCACACTTAGTTCACAAAACGATTCCCGCTTTTTAAACTGCGATAAAACTTCACGAACTTCCGACCCACCTTATAACGAGCCGGAAGCGATGAAAAACGGAGTTCCGCCTTAAAGAGCGGAGTTTGCTGCAGTCAGAGCCGCCGCGTAATTCGGCTCGGAACCGATTTCCGGAACAAGCTCCACATAACGCACCGTGTCGTTTTTATCCACGACGAAAACCGCTCTTGCCGAAAGACCTTTGAGCGGGCCCTCGGCGATATGGGTTCCGTACGCTTTGGAAAAGGAAAAGTCCCTGTATTGGGAACCGGTCACCAAATTCGGAGAATCGATTCCTTCCGTAGAACAAAAACGTTTCATCGCAAAGGGGAGATCGCCGGAGATGATCAAGGTTGCGATTCCGCTCAGACCCGCCGCCTTTTCGTTGAAGGTTTTGGTTTCGATCGCACAAACGGATGTGTCGAGGCTCGGAACCGCAACTATAATTTTGACCTTCCCCGCGTAGTCTTTGAGTCCGAATTCGGAAAGGTCCTGTTTGACCGCCTTAAACTCGGGAGCCTTATCGCCGGGCGCGGGAATTTTGCCTTCAAGAGGGATGGGATTGCCTTTGAGAGTCACTTGTGCCATTGAATTCATCCTATTAAATTAGATTTTAAGAATATACGAGAAGAACCAATTCTATCCCGACTTCCGAAACGAGAAATCAAAAACGGATTTTTCCCAAAAAATGACTTGCAGTTCCGAATGATTTTCCGCAAATCTGGTTTTAGAATCCGTTTTATGAAACTCAACAGCGTAACAGGCCAAGTGATCTTGAACACCGTCGTGATGGTGTGGCTCGTGCTTGTGGTGGTCGTCCGGCCACCGGGACCCCGCTTTACGCTGTAGAGAGTAACTTCAGGCGCAATCCTAAGAAAAGCCTCCTCCGGTGTAAAGCCGGGGGAGGCTTTTTTATTTTAGACCGATGCGCGAACGGATTCTTAAAACCGAATTTGTCAAAGGAGCTCGATATGAATTTGAGCGGAGCGGAACTCATCGTTCGTTTTTTGGAATACGCAGGGGTCGAGATCATCGCCGGAATTCCCGGCGGCGCCAGTCTTCCCATCTACGACGCGTTACACGGAAGTAAAATTCGACACGTACTCGCGAGACACGAACAAGGCGCCGGTTTTATCGCGGGTGGAATGGCCCGGGCTTCCGGAAAAACCTCCGTTTGTATCGCGTCCTCCGGTCCGGGGGTGACCAATCTGATCACCGCGATCGCGGACGCGAAGATGGATTCGATTCCGTTGCTCGCGATCACCGGACAAATCCCCACCTCGCTGATCGGAACCGACGCATTCCAGGAGATCGATACGTTCGGTCTTTCCATTCCGGTAACGAAGCGGAGTTATCTCGTAAAACGGACCGAAGACCTGGTAAAGATCCTTCCACAAGCATGGAATACTACCTCGGAAGGACGCCCCGGTCCGGTTTGGATCGACGTTCCCAAGGACGTCGCGGCCGGAAGGATCGATTGGGACGAATCCAAAGAATCAGAATATTGGAATATTCGTAAAAGTGAATTCTCTGATTCCGTTCCTAAGGATTGGATTTCCCGTTTCGAAACTCTTATTTCGGAATCGAACCGTCCCGTATTTTATATCGGCGGAGGATTGAACCGTCCTCGGGCGGCCGAGGCGTTTCGGGTCCTGCAGAAAAGGACCGGGTTCCCTACCGTTTCCACGCTGATGGGATTGGGAATTCTCTCCGATGAAAATCCGTCCTTTTTGGGAATGTTGGGAATGCACGGTTCCCGTGCGACCAATCTGGTTTTGGAGGAAGCGGATCTTCTGATCGCTTTAGGCGTACGATTCGACGATCGCGCCACGGGAAAGTTGAGCGAGTTTTGTCCGAACGCGAAAGTCATCCATGTCGACGTGGACGACACGGAGATCGGGAAACTGAAGACGCCGGATCTTTCGATCCGACACGACGTTTGCAATCTCATAAAACAACTGTTAGATGGTCCGTTTCGGGAACCGATTCCGATCCTGCAACGGGAGGAATGGTCGGATCGTGTCCGTATTCTCAAAGATTCCTACGGACTTCCCATACCCGGAGAAAAAGAGGACTTACATCCGTTTTCGATCCTTAAACGAATCTCCGAAATCGCGGGAGATCGGACGGTTCTCACCACGGACGTCGGTCAACATCAGATGTGGGTAGCCCAATATTATCCGTTCCGCAAACAGGGAAGTTTCCTGACTTCGGGGGGATTGGGCACGATGGGGTTCGGACTTCCCGCCGCGATCGGGGCGGCTTTGGCCTTGCCCGAAAAACGGATCGTTTGCGTTTCCGGGGACGGATCGATCATGATGAATATCCAGGAATTGGATACGTTACGCGAGCTTGATTTGAACGTGACGATTCTTCTGATGAACAACGGGCACCTCGGTTTGGTGCGTCAGCAGCAGGAGCTCTTTTTCGGTTCGCGTTTCTCCGCCTCCCGGTTTACGTTATCCGCCGATTTCGCCAAGATCGCTTCCTCGTTCGGAATTCCGTCCTTTACCCTGGACGATAAAACGACCGTAACCGAAACGTTAAGCGAAGTTTTGTCCGTGAAAGGACCTTCGTTCGCGGTTTTGAACGTGCCCCCGGAGCTGAACGTGCTTCCTATGGTTCCCGCCGGAAAGGCGAATCGGGAAATGATACATTAGAATATTAAAATTTAGGAGAATACTAATATGAACGTAACGGTTAAAAACGAAGGCTATTTCTCGTTTCACATAATTTCCGAAGAAGGCGCGGGTGCGATTCTCAGATTGATCGGAATTCTGTCGAGAAAATCGATCGATTGGAAGGATTGGCGCCTATGGCGCGACAAGGAGAACCAGAGCCAGGAAATACAGATCGTCATACGCTCCGGTGAACCGGAAAAAATACTGAACCTATTCCGGAGTATTCCGGAAATTAAGGGAGTCCATTATGTCCAGTCGGATCCAACGCCTGAAACGATATCTTCGAGCTCTACCGGAAAAACCGGAGAGTTTGCCGTTTCCGCTTCGTGAGGAGGGATTAGACGCCTTCTTCTTTCGCTTAACAAAAAAATGTTCGGGATGTTTTCTTTTGGAAAGTCATCCCGGATATTCGAATAATTCCCGTTATACGATTTTGGGTTTTTCGCCCCCGTTTCGATTCAGGGGCGGTAAAAACTCGCTTCTTATTAACGACCGCGTTTTCCCTTCCGGAGACCCGTATCAAACCCTACGATCCTTATTTCCGCCTTCGAGGCGATCGAAACGATACGAGGGCGGGCTGGTGGGATATCTGAGTTACGATTCCGTTTCCCTTTTCGAACCTGCGACCGCGCTTGAGGAACGGAAAGGCTTCCCTTCTTTTTCGTTCGGTCTGTATTTGGACGGCGTCGTGCTGGATCGTCTGAAAGGCGATGCGGAATATTTCTTCTACGGAAAAAACAGGATCGAGACGCTTCTTTCGATTTTGGAAGAGCGAGGTTCCTGCGACGAGAACCCCGAGGTTTTCGTTTCAGGATATTCGAAAACGAAAGAGGATTATACACGCATGTTCTTAAAAACGAAGGAGGAAATTCTCGCCGGAAATACGTTTCAATGTCAGATCGGATTCGAAGAAAGATTCGAAATCAAAGGAAATATATTTCCTATCTACCGTTCCTTAAAAAAGAACAATCCTTCCCCTTATCTTTTCTATTACAAGGACGAAGAATTGGAAACGGCCGGCTCCAGTCCGGAGCTTCTTTTTTCGCATCGGGATCGGATCGTGGATACGTATCCTCTGGCGGGAACGTATCCGAGGGGCAAAACTCCGGAGGAGGATGCGATCCTCACCGGAAAATTGTTAAACGACGGAAAAGAATTGGCGGAACATTCCATGTTGATCGATCTTCACAGGAACGATCTTGCCCGGGTGTGCGAAACGGGAACGGTCCGATTGCGTAAGGAATTCGAAATCCTGAAATTCGCCCACGTTCAACATATCGCCAGCGAAGTGACCGGAATCCTGAAACGGGACGAGGATTCGTTCGGCGGTTTGGCGTCGGTTTTCCCCGCGGGAACGCTCACGGGCGCACCTAAAGTGGAATCGGTCAAAATCATTCGCAGAATCGAATCGGATGAACGGGGCCCTTACGGAGGAGTGATGGGATATTTTTCCCTGGACGGAAGCGCTCAATTCTCCATCCTCATTCGCTCTCTCTTTAAATCCGGAAACTTCGCCTATTCGAGAGCGGCCTCCGGAATCGTTCTGGACTCCGTTGAAGAATCTGAATATCAGGAAATTCTAAATAAGCTGAGGGCCGTAAAAACCGCCGTGGAGGAATTTCTGCCATGATACGTTGCATCGTCATAGATCATTACGATTCCTTCACATACAACCTCGTACATCTTCTGGATGAAACTCTGAAACGTCCGGGGAAAGGCGGTTCCCTGAGCGTCTTTCGTCGGGATCGTACGGATTTGGGCGCGGTTCTCGCCGCGAATCCTACGCATATCGTCCTTTCTCCGGGACCGGGAAGTCCTGAGGACCCGGCTTACTTCGGAGTATCGGATTCCATTCTAAAATTAAAAAATCCTTATATTAGAATATTCGGAGTTTGTTTAGGAATGCAGGGGATCGTAGCCTCCTTCGGAGGCGGGTTGCGCCGTTCCGAGACGCCTTTTCACGGAAAAACTTCCCGAGTGCGTCACGACGGCTCCGGGGTGTTCTCCGGGATTCCGGGGCCGATTCTGGCCATGCGTTATCATTCCCTGGAGGCGGTTCCGGAACGTCTGCCGGATTGTCTCGAAGTCACCGCAAAAACGGACGGACCGGCGCCGGTTCTTATGGGCGTTCGGCACAAAATTCTTCCCGTGGAAGGGGTTCAGTTTCACCCGGAGTCCTTCGCGACGGAGGGGGGAAGCGAATGATCGAAAATTTTCTGCGTTAGCGTAAACCGCTCGGATTCCAAGACCTTTTCCGTCTTTTACGGGGAAGGTCTTTTTCCGTTCGCGACGAATTTATTCAACAGTTCGGCGATCTCTTCCTTTTGAAACGGTTTGCTGATATAGTCGTCCATTCCGGCGCCGAGACACGCTTCGCGATCCGACTCGCTCGCGTTAGCCGTAATCGCTATGATATACGGCCGCATCGATCTATTGGTGTGTTGACTTAGAATTTTGGCCGTGTCGATTCCGCTCAGTTCCGGCATTTGTATATCCAAAAACAGAACGTCGGCGCCCTGCATTTCGATATGATGCAGCGCTTCGATCCCGTTGGATACTATCGTAGGATGATAACCCAACTTTTCCAAAAGCCTTCGAATCAACATCTGGTTTGTTTCGTTGTCCTCTGCCACGAGGATTTTCAGATCCTGAACGGGGTTTCCGTTCGAATTGAATACGATCTTTTTCGGTTCGAAGCTGACCTCGGATTTTTCCCCGAGATTTACGGTTCCTGAAATTTCGAACACGCTTCCCTTGTTGATCGTGCTCTGCGCGGCGAGTTTGAGATTCATCATTTCCGAAAGGTTCTTGCTGATGGCGAGGCCGAGTCCGGTGCCTCCGTATTTCCTCGATACGGAAGTGTCGGCCTGCGTATACGCCTGAAAAAGTTCGTTGAGTTTCAATTCGGGAATTCCGATCCCCGTATCCTTGACTCGGAGGAATATTTCGCAGGTCCGCCCGTTTTCGAATCCGGTTTCGAACTCCATACACACGCTCCCCTTCTCGGTGAACTTAAACGCGTTGGAGATGAGATTGATGAGGATTTGTTTTAGACGGTTCGGGTCGCTTACGATCACTAGGGAATTTTTATCCCCAAAACGGAGAGCGAATTCCACGTTTTTTCTCCTCGCCTCCAGTTCGAATAGGGAATACACGTCCTTAAGGAGTTCGACCAGGTCGAAAGGGATCGTTTCGATCTTCATATGGCCGGATTCTAATTTAGAAAAATCTAAAATATCGTTCAAAAGGTTCAAAAGAAGTCCGCCGCTTCTGCGTATCGTGTCCACGTATTCCTTTTGTTCGATTTGGAGTTCAGTTTCCGCCAAAAGGCCGGTCACACCCAGAATACCGTGAACCGGAGTGCGTATTTCGTGGCTCATATTTGCGAAAAACTGACTTTTGGAATTCTGCAGCTCCTCCTCTTTTTTGCGGACTACGATCAACTCGCGGTTGGTTTTGATCAGCTCGAAATTGAATATGATCTGATCCGCGAGGACCTTCAGGATCAAAAGCTGTTTTTGACTCAGTTTTTTGGGGTTTGGATCGATGACGCATAACGTTCCGATGTTGAAACCTTCGGGGGTTCTCAGCGGAGCGCCTGCGTAGAATCGGATATACGGCGGACCGACTACGAGCGGGTTATTCTTGAACCGGGAATCGAGGTGCGCGTCTTCGATCTCAAGGATTTCGTCCTGTAAAATCGCGTATTGGCAAAAGGAGATGTTTCTCGGAGTTTCGGAATCGGCCAGACCGGTTTTCGCTTTGAACCATTGTCTGTTCATATCGATGAGGGAAATGAGGGCGGTTTTCGTGTCGCAGATGAACGACGCGATCTGGGTCATCGAATCGAACTTCTCCTCCGCGGGCGTATCCAAAATCTTATAAGCCAGTAACGCTTCCAAACGGGCGGGTTCGTTAGCCGGTAGGGGAATCATGTTAGCATCCAATGTAGACACCCGATCTTAACCGATCTCATCGTTTATAAAAAAAGAATTTATGCAAGACGAATTTGGGGGTCTAAACCCTAATTTCGGATTATATGAAAGTGTTTCGGGGCTTTGGATCCTTCTCGATACAGGCAATTTTGAAGTTGTCTCATTTCTTTGCAGATTCTCGCGCGGATTCCGGCGTGGAAAAAACGTTCCCAGGAACTGTAGGGAAATCTGAGTTTGGAATGATTGGTGAAGGTGATTTTCGCTCCGTGATCCGTTTTTTGAAACGTGTATATATCGCGCAGATCCAGGAAGGAATTGCTCGTCTCCATAATCATTCTTGAATTCGTTTTCCATTCGGTCGCGGAATAATTCGCCTTGAGTTCGAAAGGGCCGAAAGAATACAGTAATTCGAAACAGGGAAGTTCCGGGTCGTTTTGAGCCGGAAGCGGATTCACCAGTTTGATCCGATCGCCCCAGCGGGTCAGATTGCGAAAATCCGCTACGAAGCGGAAAGATTCGTCTAAAGAATGTGAAACTAAAAAGGTTACAGTAGTTGTTATCATGGTGAAGTCCGTTCTTTTCGATTCGAGACAAATTTGCACCGTGACTTCGTGAGCGATAGGAGCGCTCGATTTATGAATCTAAGAAAAATAAAAACGATCCGACCCTCTCTTCGAACGATGGAAGGGGGAGGTTTTCCGGTTCGAAGACCCTTTCCCGTTCAAGACCTGATTCAACTGGATCCGTTTCTGCTATTAGACGAAATGGGACCCGTGGAGTACAAACCGGGAAAAGCGATCGGAGCGCCGGAACACCCGCACAGAGGATTCGAAACGGTCACTTATTTATTGACCGGTGAAATGGAACATAGGGATTCATGGGGAAATTACGGCAAATTAAGGGCGGGGGACGTTCAATGGATGACGGCCGGTTCCGGTTTGGTCCATTCCGAACTTCCTTCCGAACAATTCCAAAGAAGCGGGGGTTGGATGCACGGATTTCAGCTTTGGGTGAATCTTCCTTCCTTCGAAAAAATGAGCACGCCTCGTTATCAGGACACTCCTTCCGAACGGATTCCGGAAGTGCAAACCCCGGACGGGAAGACTAAAATCCGTGTGATCGCGGGAGAGGTTTTGGAAACCAAAGCCGTGATCGAAACGAAAATTCCGATCTTGTATTATCATCTGCATCTGCTTCCCGGCGCGGACGTTACGATTCCGGTTCCGGATTCCTACAACGTTTTTGCGTTTCCGTTTTCCGGAGACGGATCGGTTCACACCGAAGAGGGACCGCAACCGGTCCGAGAAGGGGACATGGTCTGGTTTGAAAGAAGCCGAGGCGACGTTCGCTTCTCCCTGCCTGCAACGGAACAAAACGGATGGGAACTTTTGCTGATCGGAGGACAACCTGTCGAGGAACCCGTGGCTCGATACGGTCCTTTCGTCATGAACACGCAGGCGGAAATCTACCAGGCGTTCGACGATTTTCAGGCCGGAAAGATGGGAACGATCCGATCGTAAGTAGCGGATTCGGAGGTAGATATTTAAAGAATTCCGAATATTCTCCCCTTGCAAAAGCCGAAGAAAGGAGTATCATAAAATCCGCAAACTAAGAATCGGGAGGTGCGCTATGGATCGTTTGAACCATTGGCTGCAGGAACATCGGGATTGGTTGGTCGACTTTCTTCGGATTTACCTGGGAGGGGTGCTACTCTACAAAGGTTTCGAATTTTTGGCGGACACGGACGCTCTGGTTCGTTTGATGAAGATGAACGAGACGCCGATGGCTTCCGCATTACTCGCCCATTACATAGTGATCGCGCATATCTGCGGGGGAATCCTTTTGTTATCCGGATTACTCACGCGGTTTGCGGCGATCTTGCAGGTTCCGGTTTTGATCGGGGCCGTCCTTTTCATCCACGCCAAAGAAGGTTTTATGGCTCCGGGTTCGAACCTACCTTACGCCGCGATGATCCTTCTTTTGTTGTTCCATTTCTCCTTATACGGTTCCGGAAGACTGTCCGCGGATTATTATATAGAGACCCACAAAAGCGTTTAAAACGAAAACGCAAAAGGAAGCGGGGAAAAGAAACCGATTTCTCCGCTTCCCGTTTTTTCCCGTCGTTAGCGCTCGCCTTTCGGATTCCGAAGAATCGATTCCTCTACGAAGAAATACGTGATGCAAAATTCGGCGCGTTTTTTGGAATTGAAAACGGTATGAATTCATCCTTCAAAATGCGGAGCAAAGCCGATGGGCGGAGACGTCGAATCGAAGCCTAAGGTCGCGGTGATCGGGGGCGGAGCGGCCGGTTTTTTCGGGGCGATCGAACTCGCTTCGAGCGGGGCCGTTTCCGTTACCCTTTTGGAGAAGGGGAAAAATTTCCTTTCCAAGGTGAGGATTTCCGGAGGAGGCAGATGCAACGTTACGCACCATTGCCTCGATCCGGAACCGCTGAGCAAACATTATCCGAGAGGCGAACGCGAGCTCCGTTGGGCGTTCGAAACGTTCGGTCCCAGGGACACGATCCGTTGGTACGAGGAACGGGGGGTTCTTCTGAAAACCGAGGCGGACGGAAGGATGTTTCCCGTGACCGATTCCTCCGAAACGATTCTGGAAGTTCTGTTCCGGGAAGCGAAACGGAACGGGGTAAGGTTGAAAACGGAAACCGAAATCCATTCGATCACGCCGATCCCTTCCCCGCAAGGGCACTCCAATTTCCGCGTACAGCTTAAGTCGGGTGAAATATTAGAATATTCTAAAATTATATTCGCGACGGGTTCCGGCAGAAAAGCCTGGGGTTGGCTGCAGGCGCTCGGCCACACTATATCCGATCCGGTGCCTTCCCTGTTCACCTTCAAGATATCCGATCCGCGTATCGAGGATCTTGCCGGGCTTTCCTTCGAAAGGACGTTATGCTCCCTTTCAGATTTCGGTTATACCCAGGAAGGTCCCCTGCTCGTGACGCACTGGGGTTTGAGTGGACCGGCTATTCTGAAGTTGTCCGCAAAAGGGGCGCGGGAACTGCATGAAGCGGAGTATTCGACTTTTTTAAAGATAGACTTCGTCCCCGCTTATTCGCGGGAAGAAATCCGAAAAACGATCGATACCGAAAAGGAGATTCATCCCGCCAAATCCGTACGAAACACTCCTTTGTTCGGAATTCCGAAACGATACTGGGAACGGATTTTGGAATCCGATCCGACGACGTTTTCTAAAACCTGGGCCGGGTTTTCCTCGAAGGATACGCATTTTTTGATCGAAGAATTGAAGAACGCGAAATTCCAGATTTCCGGAAAAGGCGAATTTAAGGACGAGTTCGTCACCTGCGGAGGAGTGAGCCGCAAGGAAGTGTCGTTCAAAACCATGGAAAGCAAGGGCGTTCCCGGTATTCATTTTGCGGGCGAAGTTTTGGACGTGGACGGAGTGACGGGCGGATTTAATTTTCAGAACGCTTGGACGACTTCGTATATCGCCGCGCGTGGGATTTTAGCCGCGATTCAAAAAGGCCAAGGTTCCGGATAGGAGGAATATCCGAGAAGGTTCCCGTCCGGGTCCTTAAAGTATTTCGTATATTCGGTTTCTTGAATGAACTCGGGGAGTGAATCCGACGTCGCGGGGTTTAAGGAAGAGGCGGAGAAAATCAACGCCTTGGGTCCCTTGCTTTCCGAATCGGATTCCAACATCAAAATCGAACCGCCCGAACGAAACCAGATCGACCGTATGGAACCGTCCTTGTTTTTGTTTTCCCGGATTTTTTCCAGACCGGGCAGCCGTTCGTAGAATTCTCCGAGGACCGACGGGCGTTTCGAACCGATCGCGACGTGATGAATCATTTTGCGACCATGTCCGCGTATTCTGGATGCCGCTCCAAAAAAGTGGTCACGTACGAACAGCTCGGTATGATTTTTTTATTCAGCGATCTGGCTTTGTCCATCGCGGTCTTCACCAATCGGGCCGCGATTCCTTTGCCCCTCAGTTCGGAGGGAACATACGTAGAAAGTAGATTCCAAACTTCGCCCTCCTCCCTGTAAAAAAGATGGGATTCGATTCCGTCCACAATCTCGTAGAATTTGAATTCGGCTTCCGAATGTAACGTCTGGGAACTCATTGTTCAATCGTAACAAACTGAGAAATTCGCGCAAGAGGAAAGACGGAACGTTCGGAAAAACCGACTCGGGTCGCGGTCGTTCGATCCTATCTTTCCGTTTTTTAATCCGAAGTGATCGTTTCGGACCCGTTCAGCGGAATTTTGGCTTTTCATTTACGGGGACGGGGAAATCCTAAGCCCTTAAAATCTTCGACAGGATCGTAAATGAAATCACATACATCTCCGCAAACGAACGAAACGGTTTACGACTTCGATTACGTAATCGTCGGCTCCGGATTCGGGGGAAGCGTTTCGGCTCTGCGACTCGCACAAAAAGGATATAAGGTCGCCGTTTTGGAATCGGGCAAACGTTGGAACAGCGGCGAATTCCCGAAAACGAACTGGAACTTAAGAAAATTCTTATGGTTCCCGAAGTTGTTCTGTTTCGGAATCCAGAGGATCAATTTTCTGAACGACGTGATGGTTCTGAGCGGGGCGGGCGTGGGAGGAGGAAGTTTGGTTTATGCAAATACGTTGTATGTTCCTCCCGAACCTTTTTGGAAAAAGGATATAGTAGGTAAGATGGGCGGTAAAAAAGGGATCCTCCCCTATTACGAGCTCGCCAAACGAATGTTAGGTGTGGTCGAAAATCCCAGAACCTGGGATTCGGACCGTTATATGCGAGAAACTGCGGAAACGTTCGGCATAGAGAAAACGTTTCAAAAAACTCCGGTGGGGGTGCATTTCGGAAAAAACGGAGTCGATCCCTTTTTCGGCGGAGAAGGACCCGAAAGAAACTCCTGCAACGACTGCGGCGGTTGTATGGTGGGATGCAGATACAACGCCAAAAACACTTTGGATAAGAATTATCTTCATTTCGCGGAAAAAGCGGGTGCGGAGATTTTCGCGGAAACCAAGGCGGCCAGATTGATTCCGTTAGGCGAAGACGGCTCGGAAGGATACGAGATTCATACGGAACGAAGCACTTCGTTTTTCGGATTTCCGAAACGGATTCTAAAAGCGAAAGGTGTCGTCCTTTCCGCGGGCGTGTTGGGAACGTTAGGCGTTCTTTTAAGGATGAAGGAGGAGGGGATTCTTCCGAAACTATCGAACAAACTCGGACACGTCGTGAGGACAAACAGCGAATCGTTGATAGGGGTCACGCTGAAGGATAAGAATGCGGATCTTTCGCACGGAATCGCCATCACTTCGAGCGTGTTTCCGGACGAACATACACATATCGAGCCGGTCCGATATTCGGACGGAGCCGACGCGATGAACGGATTGGCTGCGGGAGTCATCGTGGACGGCGGCGGAAAAATTCCGAGACAACTCCGCTTTCTGATCGAAGTCCTAAAACATCCCGTCAGCAGCATCAGTCTTCTCAATCCGATCGGCTTCGCCCGCAGGACGATCATTCTTCTCGTGATGCAGACCGTGGATAACAGCATCGAAATCGTGCGCAAACGCAGATGGATCTGGCCGTTTCGTAGGACGTTGTCCTCCACGCAGGAAAGCGGAGAGAAGATCCCGACTTATATTCCGGTCGCGAACGAGTTCGCAAGAAGACTCGCCAAAATCACGAACGGAGTCGCTCGAAGCAGCATCAACGAGGCTTTGCTGGACATTCCCGCTACCGCACATATATTAGGCGGTTGTAATATAGGAGAAACTTCCGAAAGCGGGGTCGTCGATCTGCAGAACCGAGTTTTCGGTTATCGGAATCTGCTGGTCTGCGACGGGTCCATGATTCCCGCGAATCTGGGGGTGAATCCGAGTTTGACGATCGCCGCGCTCGCGGAACGCGCCATGTCTTTTGTTCCTCCGAAGGGAAAGGAAATTCTTCAGTTTCGATTCGAGAAAAAATGGGGTGTCGAAGGATTATTCCGAAAATTCGTCCGATCGGTCCCGGTAAAAACTTCCGCGAAGAAAAAGTCCTCCAAAAAACCGAAGAAAAAATGAAGCGGTTCGAGATTTTCGTTTTAGAATAAGTTTAGAATTTCCTAAAATTCTAAACTATTCGATCTTCCGGAGACCGCGGATTGAGCCACGGTCTCCGAAGGGGAGGGATTTCGTTTTATTCGAGTTTTCCCTCGATCAGAGAATCCACGGAAGCCTTTCCTCCGCCTTTGATCGCCAAAACCAGGGTAATCGCCATCATGAGAAGATGAAATTCGTATCCTTCTCCCTTTTGATTGCCGCCCCAGTTCATGAAAAATCCGTGTTCGGTGTGCGCGATTAAAGTCGCACCGATCATGACGATTCCGACGCCGAGTGCGGAAAGTCTCGTGAATAATCCGAGGATGAGTCCGATCGATCCGAAGAATTCGCCGATAATCACGAGGAAGGCGACCGGAGTGGGGATTCCGAGTCCGACCAGATAACCCATCGTTCCGGTGAAGCCGTATCCGCCGAACCAACCCAAAAGTTTTTGCGCTCCGTGCGGAAACATTACGATTCCTGCAACTACTCTCAAAATTAAAGAGCCTATATCGGAGTCCGTTTTGAAAAATTTTTGAAACATTTGTATTTCCTCCTAAAATGATTCCTAAGTTATCGTTTGCAAATCTTTGATGCTAAATAGTTTAAATTCAAAGTATTGAGAATGTTTGTGAGAGACCCGATTTTGTTTCATAAGGTTGAATATGCGGGAACTCTTACCTTGAAGTATAGTCGGTATATGCTTTAAACATAAAGTATATATTCCGAAATAAAGCTCAGAATTCGTTTAAACCTACTTCCTTACAATAATCCCCGAGATCATGAAGCTCTTTTTCCGTTAAAGGATCGAACTTATGAACTAGGTTGGTTAAAATTTCCGGAAACGCATTTTGGATCAAAGAAATTCCGTCCGGAGTCAAGTGGATGATGATATATCTACGGTCCTCTTCACTGCGAACCCGTTTGACGAGTTTTCTTTTTTCGAGGTTATCCACGATTTGTGTGATATTCCCTTCGCAGGAAAAAATTTTTTGCCCAATGTCTTTTTGACACATGGGACCAATGTGGAAGAGGGTTTCGAGACAGCCAAATTGCCCGGTGGTAAGCCCGTATTTGGTAAAAACCTTTTCCTCCACCTGACGAATCGAGTCGGAACACCGGCTCAATTTGATAAAGGTGTTTAGAACGGCCTTTTCTCTCGAATTTCCTTTGTAATGAGTTCCCACAATACTTTAAACTCAAACTATCGTAGATTAGACTTTGGTTTTCGGTCAAGGAGATTTTTTTTTCAATTCACGGTTGTTGCTTCGGGGAGTTCCTACACCTTGGAAGCGTGCATCAATCGTCATACAGTGGATTTTTAGTTTACGATCTGAAACAAACTCCCGAAGACTTTCAAGTCGAGGAAATCTTAGATCCGACTTGGCTTACCAAAACCGGACGCTGGACGATCTTCCGACTTCGAAAGAAAGGTTGGAATACGATCGACGCTCTTTTACGGATCGCTCATGAATCCAAACTTCCTCTTTCACAAATCGGATATGCCGGAAAAAAGGATCGGCACGCCGAAACTTTGCAATTTATATCTTGCGAACGGCCGCTTCGCGTTCCGCAGGAATTATCCTCGGTTTTATTTCTGGAAACGGTCGGCCGCAGTGAGAGGCCCTTGAGTCCCGAAGCGAATTCGGGAAATCGATTCCGACTCACGTTACGAAATCTCCAAGAAAGGGAATCCGCTCTTCTCGAAGAGAATATCCGCGCCGTTTCGCGGATAGGATTCGTCAATTACTACGACTCCCAACGGTTTAGCCGTTTTCATCCGGAGTTCCGACTTCCGATCCTGCAATATCTTCGTAAGGAATACGAGCTTTGCCTCCGTTTATTTTTGACGGAAGCGTTTGCGGGTGAAAAAAAACAGGCGCGGGATCGAAAGAAAAAACTGCGGGATGTTTGGGGGAATTGGGCACTTTGCGAAAAACTTGCCGGCAGCAAACTCGAAGCGAAAATTTTTTCCGGTCTGAAAAAAGAACGTACGATTTCCGCAGAAACGTTTTCAAAATGGATGGAGGTATTTCCGGAGGAAGAATTGTTGATGGCTCTTTCCTCGTTTCAGTCGTTGTTGTGGAACGAATTCGTTTCCGCGCTTCTTTTCCAAGAAAACGAATTCGGAGTCCTGATCAAAACGAAAACCGGCCCTCTTTTTTTCCCTTCCGATTCCTACGCGCTCAACACGGATATCGAAAGGAATTTGCCGGTTCCGGGAACACCCGGCATAAATAGTTTAGAATATTCTAAAAAAGAAATATCGCTTCTGAAGTCGATCCTTCGGGCCTGGGATTTGAATCCGGACCGTCTGGACCGTTCTCCGTTTCCGAAGATCAGGATGAACTCCTTCGAAAGAAGGATCCGCGTCGTTCCCGAAGACTTCGAATCCGGTCAATTAGAGGAGGACGACCTGAATCCGGGAAGGAAAAAAATGCGTTTTTCGTTCCGTCTTCCTTCCGGCGCATACGCGACTATGCTCGTAAAACGGCTTATGCTGCGCGCGAAACTGGAAAACGGAACCGCTTCCGCGGAGTTTGAACGAACTCCTGCGAACCCGTAAGTTAAAACGAAAAGCCGATTGCCCGTTAATCCACGTCGGTAGGATCCCAACAAGTCCTGAAGTTTTCGTCCAATTCCGACAAAATTCCCATGTCCTCCGGAGATATTTTAAAGTCGAATACTTGAGAATTTTCTAATATTCTTTCCTTTTTGACCGATTTGGGGATCACTACGATGTTCTGTTCGATCGACCAGCGGATCAGGATTTGAGCCGGCGTTTTTCCGTATTTTTTCGCGATCGCGGCGATCTGCGGATCGTTCGTTTTTTGACCGTGGGCGAGGGGGCTATAAGCTTCGAGCTGTATTTTATTCTTTTTGCATGTTTCCAGAAGATCCTTTTGGTTGAGAAAAGGATGGAATTCCACCTGATTGACCGCGGGAGTGATTTGGGCGTCCCTTAAAAGTTCGTTCAAATGTCTGATCGTATAATTACTGACGCCGATCGATCGGGAGAGTTTGTCGTGATACGCCTTCTCCAATTCCCTCCAGGAATCGCTTCTTTTGGAAGCGACGGGAAAGTGGACGAGATACAGATCCACGTAATCCATTCCGAGACTTTTTAAACTTCCTTCCAGCGCCTTTCGGGACTTGCCCTTGCCTTGGTCCGCGTTCCATAGTTTCGTCGTTACGAAAATTTCGTTTCTGGGAATTCCGCTTTCGCGAATCGCTTTGCCGACGTCCTCTTCGTTGCCGTATATTTTCGCGGTATCGATGTGTCTGTATCCCGCTTCCAGCGCGGCGAGGACCGCGTCGGTACATTCTTTGCCGGATTTCGTTTTCCAGACGCCGAGACCGAAGATCGGCATGGAAACGCCGTTATTTAAGATAACGGATTGAGTCAGAGCTTTTAGGTTCATAAAAAATTCCTATGATTCTTGGACGTTATGAATCGGCGACCGGCGTCATAAAGCGATAAAAAGATTTGCCAATTTCGTTTTCGATGAAACTATCATCCACCATGCAATTGAGTACAGCAATTTCGGATTTGATATTGAGCGTCGTCGCGATTTACGCGGCGCTTCGAACCGCTAACTCGGCTTCCGTTTCCAGAACCGCGGGATTTCTGGGATTGTTATCCATCGGGGTATCGGCCGGTTTGGGAACGATTCATTTTTTGGGAATCGGAGTCCTCGACCCGGTCTATCGTTTTTCCGTAGGATTGGCCGGTTATGTCGGAGTGCCTTTGATCGGAGTGGGATTCTTTCATCTCGGAATCAAAAAATTGGAAAGAAACGCGCTTTATCCGATCGCGGGAATTCTGCTTCTCGTTTACGTGATATTCTCCTACGTGGTTCCGTTTCCGTTGTTATCGACGGTGTTAGGCGGTCTCGCAATGATCACCGCGATCGTCGTTTGTATCCGCAAAAATTCGGGCGGCAACAAGGTGCCCGCGTTGTACGGAATTTTGGGCGCGATTCTTTTTATACTCGCCGGTCTCGTGATCGGCACGACCGGGTCGAGGGGGCCTTTTCTGAACGTGGATCTGTTTCACGGGGTTTTGGCC
>NZ_NPEF01000013.1:0-2913 GCF_002811955.1 Leptospira ellisii | reverse complement strand
AGGCACTCCGACATAACCGGCCAATCCTACGGAAAAACGATAGACCGGGTCGAGGGGGCCTTTTCTGAACGTGGATCTGTTTCACGGGGTTTTGGCCGTGGCGGCGTATTCCCTGGGAATTTCGTTGAAACGTTTGGCCTGATTTCCGGGCCGCGATCGCGAACGTAATCTTTCAAAATCTTAGAATATTTTAAATTTAGAATATTCTAAGATTAGGAAGGAATCTGCTCCGAAACCTGGGTGACCCAGGACGCGTAATAGTTCGCCAGAGTTCGCAGAATCATAAGGTCCAATTCGTTCTCGTCTTTTAGGATTTTCACCGCGTTCGTAAACTGAAGTCTGAATTCCGTTAAAGGGGTAGCTTCCGCGATGACACGTTTCATCGAAGGCGCGTTGTCCTCCATCCCGTATTCCTGAGCCCATTTTTCGATCAGACTTCCGCAGTTGTATTTTTTCGAAAGAAGAAGCTGCGCGAGAATATGACGAAACATACTTTCGATCGAAATGATCGTGATGTCCTTGTGAAGGATGGAGATTTCGGTTATGATTTCATCCTTCTTGTCGATCACGATCTTGGTATTCCCGATTTTGTTGAACATTTTGGAAAGGTCGTTGTAGGCTTTGAAATTCTTTAGAATCGCCTCCCTATCCTTCATGTTGACCGATCTTTCGTTTTCGGGAAGATTCATTTCGTTTAATATCGTCTCGATGACGAGAAAGATGATGTCGAAGGAGAACTGCGCGGACTTCCCCACCATATATCGGATCTCGTTTTGGAACGAAGCGTGGATCGCGTTGAAGAACAATTCCAACTTATCGGGAGGAAGGGTCGAAGTGGATCTGTAAAGATCGATCATATCCTTCGTGAATTTCGCCCTATCCAGGATCGGAAAAAGTTCGGGGTGATTTGTGTGCGTTCTGAGAAAGGTTTCCTTGAGAACCTTGACCGCGTTTTGCCTCACTTCGTCGGTCCTATAAAGAACCCGATAGAGAAGAATGGAAAGTTCCCTGGAGGTTTTTTTCGATTTTAGAATCTTAAGATCCGCTTCGTCAAGATTCGTGGATTTAGGACTCGGTGTTTCTGCCATAGGATTCTTTTTGGAACGCTTGGTATGCCAATGCTGAATGCAAAAAAGGAAAAGTAAAGCGAAATTGCCGAAGTACTTATATTTACATTGCTTTTTAAACCTTGTCCCTTAACTTACGCGATCGAGATGGAAAAAATTATCGGCTCCGAAAACAAAGTGAACTACGGGGTCTTCGACGGACCGATCGAGTTCAATTATAAAGATTTTCAACTTTTGGATTTTTTCGGTAAGGAGATCCGCGGTTTAAAGAAGCGTTTTGCTTTTAAAAGATTCAACTATATCGGAATCGTAACGGACCAGTTTCTGGTCGGCTTCGCCGCGGTGAGCTTGGGTTACGTATATAACGTTTTCGCGTATCTGTATCATTACAAAGACGGAATCCTTTACGAATTCGATACGAAAGGGCTAGACTCCGGCACCGCTTTGAAATTTCCCGCGAACCCGGACGAATATTCGGTTCGGTTTTCGAAAGGGGCCTCGTTTTTATCCGTGGATAAATCGCATAAGGAAGACAAACTGAACGTCGACGCGTTTTTGGGTAAAAAACTTCGATTTCGGTTTAACGCAAAATACGGATATGCGACACACTCTCCCTTAAGGGTCGTGAATCCTTCCGAGCCGACTCGTTGGACGTTCACCGAAAAATGCTCACCCATAACGCCTTCTTCGATCGAAATCTCCTTTCAAGACAGGCCTCTCGTGTTCGATCCCAAAAAAACGACGATCCTTTACGACTGGTCCGGCGGTTATCTGCGCTACGAAACCAATTGGTATTGGGCCGCGTTGAGCGCGATCCTACCGGATCGGACTTCGATCGGGGCGAATTTCGCGGCGTTGGTGAACGAATCCTTTTATTCCGAAAACGCGTTTTGGATCGACCACGAAAGACAAAGGGTTCCTCGATTGATCTTCGATTTTTCCCAAAAGGATCCCTATAAACCTTGGAGAATCCGCGACGAGGAGGGGTTGGTCGACCTCACGTTCGTTCCGGAAGGGGAACGGAAGGATAAGATGAATCTGATTCTCTCCAAACTTTATTTTAGACAATTTGTGGGAAGGTTTTCCGGCAAATTCCGTTTTGCGAAGGGAAGAGAAGTTTCGTTCCGGGACGTGTACGGGTTTACGGAATTTCACAGATCCCTTTGGTAAATGCGGATCGCGATCGATGACCGATTACGTTCCCGTATCCTGCGAATTGTACGATCGTCTTGAAGAGGTTTCGCTTCGAAAAAAATCCGTCGCTCTGGAATTGAACGACGCACAAGGGCGGAGGATTTTCCTGAAAGTCCGCATCGCGGATTTGATTTCGGAGAATCGGGAGGAATTCGCGATGCTGGATGACGGCGAGAGGATCCGTCTAGATCGAATTTTAAAGCTACACTAGGCATGAATTCGAATATTAGAATATTATCACTTGATCTTTTTCGGGGAATGACCGTCGCGGGAATGATTCTCGTAAACAATCCCGGGTCCTGGTCCTTTATTTATTCCCCTTTGAAACACGCGAAATGGAACGGATGCACTCCGACGGATCTTGTTTTCCCCTTTTTTTTGTTCGCCGTAGGCGCTTCGATTCCGATCGCATTCCGCTCCAAAAAGGAAATCGATCGGGGAACGCTTTTGTTCCGTATTCTCAGACGGGCCGTCGTACTTTTCTCTTTGGGTTTGTTTCTGAATTTCTTCGGCGAATGGTCGTTAGGCGATCTTAGAATTCCCGGCGTACTTCAAAGGATCGCTTTCGTATATGCGGTGTCAGCTTCCGCGTTCCTTTTTCTGCCCGGAAAAAGAATATTGATTTTGATCTTTCCTATACTTTTGACCCACA
>NZ_NPEF01000129.1 GCF_002811955.1 Leptospira ellisii | reverse complement strand
ACGGAAGTTAAGCCTCTCATCGCTGATGGTACTGTGTGGTTCGCTGCATGGGAGAGTAGGACGTTGCCGGGTTTTTTTATGTACTCGCCCTCTTACGATTTTTTCGATCTCATCGCAAATCCCATCCCTTTAGAAATCTAATTCTATCTCGCGAGATTTGTGTCTTTCGAAAATTCCACTATTAAAACCGCGTTCAAGATTTTTTGTTTCAATCCATCCCGATCGGAATAAAATTGCGCACACTTCGAATCCAGTAGGACAAACGATGAACGAGAGAATTCTTCAAAGAAAGGATCTGTGTAAACCCGTTCCGTATCAAAGCGGACTCGTATTGACGTATGAAACGGCTCCCGATAAAAAACGTTCTTGGCTCGATTCTATTTTTCGGGAAACCGATCTGGCCTTTCACTTCGGATATTTCAGGGAAATTTTCAAAAGCAGAAGACTCGCCTTAAAGGGAATTTACGATAATCAGACTTGGTGCGAATCGTCCGCCAGAATTCTGGATCTGCTTGAAAACTGCGGCGGCAAAGTGAAGGTGGAAGGAATCGAAAAGATCATTTCGGTCGAAGGCCCGGTCGTCATCGCGGGAAATCATATGAGCACATTGGAGACCTTTGTGCTTCCCACCTTCGTCACACAGTATAAACCGGTGACGTTCGTAGTCAAAGAGAGCCTAACGCAGGGAAGATTGTTCGGCCCCATAATGCGTTCTCGAAACCCGATCGCGGTGGGCAGAAACAATCCGAGAGAGGACTTGGTGACGGTTCTGGAGGAAGGCGCGAAACTTTTAAAAAACGGAATGTCCGTCATCGTATTTCCGCAAAGCACGCGAACGACCGATTTTAATCCCGCGGAATTCAACTCGATCGCGGTTAAACTCGCATCCCGCGCCGGAGTTCCTTTGATCCCGGTGGCGCTTCGAACCGATTTTTGGGAAAACGGAAAGGTCATCAAGGAATTGGGAAGAATTTTCCGAGATAGGAAAATCAACATAACGTTCGGCGATCCGCTTCTTCCTAACGAGGACTCCAGAAAAAATCAGAATCTGTTGTTGACGTTCGTAATATCGAATCTCAAACGGTGGGGAACGAAAGTCCGTGAATCATGACCGTAATTTCCAATCCGAACGCGAACGAGGTTTCGATCTCCCACAAAAAATCGGTTTCGGAATTCTGTTCTTTTTTTTGATCCTCTCCTGTCGTTCCGCTTCGAACCGCGCGACCTCTTCCGCGGATCCGGAGACGAACGCTCGGAGCGCCGAAGCGGATCTTCTTTGGGAACAAAGATGTTCCTCCTGTCACGGACTGGACGGAACTCCGAACGAATTTCTCCAGCCCAAACCGAGGAAGCTGAACGGCTTCGGAATCAAGATGGGATTTTTTTTCGGCGGAGATAAAATGCGCGAAGGAATTTTCAGAACGATCCGGGACGGAAAAAACGAAAGGATGCCTTCCTTCCAAAAGGAATTGTCCGAAGAACAGATTCGCGCTCTGGTTCGGAAGATCGAACGTTTATAAATTTCTGGACAACTCGATCACTTCTTCCCTCGAATAGGCGTCCGGTTTTTTCAGAATCTGGACGAGAGCCCTGAATTCATTTTCTTCCAAATGAACCGGTTTTTTTCGAAAGTAATATCGGGAAGCCTGTACGACCCCGTTCATGCCGCGTCCCCAATACACCCCGTTGAGATAATATTCCAAAATCTCCTTTTTACCGAGCTCCTCTTCCAAAGCAGACGCGATCTGAATCTCCTTCCATTTTCTGGACAAGGATTTTTCCCGGGAAAGGAACAAGGTTCGCGCCAATTGTTGAGTAATCGTACTCGCGCCGCGGATTTTACGGAAAAATAAAACGGAGGAAACCAGAGCGGAATGTATGTCGGAAAGCGAATATCCTTGGTGGGAATAAAACCTACGATCCTCGACGGAAACGGCGTAGGAAATCCAGGATTCGGGAATTTCGGATAAACGGACCCACTCCGTTTCCAAAACGACGGATTCCTTTTGATCGGGAAGATAAATCAAACGGTCCCGTTGAACCTGTATCCTCCTCTCCGGATAAAATTGTTCGTAGACGAGGATGCAGCAGAAAAAAACCGGCAATACCTTCCGTAGAAAGGAATATAAGATCTCTTTTTTCCTCAATCCGGCCTCCGATCCTATTCCGCTTTTTCATACATTAGAAAAACCTCATTTTCTAATGTATCGCAGGATATCAGGTTCCATCGTCCGGAATCGAAACCAGGGTATTCCCTATCTCCCCCGGCGATCGAAGGAAGGTCTTTTTTACCTATCAAAAACGGAACGACGGTGACGTAAATTCTG
This sequence comes from Leptospira ellisii, assembly GCF_002811955.1. Classification (GTDB taxonomy): domain Bacteria; phylum Spirochaetota; class Leptospiria; order Leptospirales; family Leptospiraceae; genus Leptospira; species Leptospira ellisii. The sequence goes on along the minus strand of NZ_NPEF01000129.1, from coordinate 9,139 downwards.
GAGATCAAATCGGAACGGAAAAAGGAATCGTTTAAGGAAGGCCCTCCTTCCAGAAGAATTTCCCTATATCCCATATCGCCCAATCGTTTTAGGACTTCTTCGGGAATCAGATCCTCTCCCGGCAAAAGCACGATCTCTGCCACGGAGGATAAGTTGGTCCTGACGAGGGAATAATTTTCGTTCAGACAAAAGATCAAAGGAGGTTGTTTAGAAAAACGGAATACTTTTTTGTCCTCCGGCAGGGTTCCGGAACGAAGCAGAATCACCGGACGGGGATCGGGAATGTTTTCGACGTAGCGAAGATGGATCACCGGATCGTCGTTGGCGATCGAATTTTTTCCGAGAATCAGAACTTCCGCACGGGATCGGATCTCGTCCATTTTCCGTTTGTCGTTTCGGGAAGAAAGACCGTACCATCTTCCGTCGGGACGGGCCACCTTTCCGTCCAGAGTCATGGCCATGTTGATCGAAACTTTCGGGAGGGGATTCATGTTCTCGGAACGTTCAGTTCTCGAGCTAAGAGTTTACGGACCGAACCCATGCAGGTTCCGCAGCCCGTGGAAGCGCCCGTATCATCCATCAATTTTTCCAAAGTGTCGTTTCCTTTTCGAATCGAGGTTAAAATTTCCTCTTCCGAAACCTGATTGCAGACGCAGACCTTTCTGGGGCGCATCAGCTGACAGAGATCGACTTGGCTTAAAAAGGATGAATCCATATTCTTCTATTAGTTGGACAGTCGGAAACCGATTTTCCAATCAGATTAAGGACTCTGAAAATCCTCTGCAAGAGAAATTTTTTGCGGTTTTCATTTGACATCCAGTTTCCCAAAAATAGCCTTTTTTGAAATTTCTTACGGAAAATAAAGGAAACCCATGCAAGACACCAAAAGAGCCCCGTTCCGAGAGATTCTCGGTTGGTGCATGTTCGATTTTGCGAACTCATCCTATACGACAGTCATCATCAGCGTCACATACGGTATCGTTTTCAGCCAGCTCGTCGTCCCGGCCTCGTCCAATCAGGAGAATCCGTTCGAATACGGAAATTTACTTTGGTCCATAGCCTTGGCGATTTCTTATCTGATCGTCGTTTTGACCGGGCCCATTTTCGGTGCGATCACCGATTATTCTGCCCGGAAAAAGCAGTTTCTGTTTTACAGCTACGTTTTTTGTATTATGTCCACGGGAGCGCTTTGGTTCGTAATCGCACCCGGTCAGTATTGGCTCGCCTTCGTCCTGATCATTCTTTCCAATTTTTTCTTCGCCTCCGGCGAGAATTTCGCCTCCAGTTTTCTTCCGTATTTGGGGCCGAAAGAGGATTTGGGAAAAATATCCGGTTACGCATGGGGAATCGGATATTTCGGAGGAATCGCCGCGGTCGCGTTAGTCAACACCTTGGGACCGAAAACCACGGAGAATTTCGACAGCCTCAGACTCGTCGGACCTTACACCGCGTTCTTCTTTTTGTTCGCGGGAATTCCCACGTTCCTTCTTTTGCGGGAATATACCGCGGGGAAGGAAAAACCAGAAGGTTTGTCCTATCTGAAAATCGGCGTCGAACGTGTGACTGCCACGATGAAGGAAATCCATAAGTTCCGCGATATGGCTTTGTATCTGATTTCCCTTTTCTTCGCGATGGCGGCGTTGGGAATCGTGATCAGTTTCGCGTTCATTTACGGAGCGCAGGAAATCAAAACCGAAGAAAAACACGAGATCGCGATGTTCCTTTTGATCCAGCTTTTTGCCGCGGTCGGCGCGATCGTATTCGGTTTTATCCAGGATAAGATCGGCGCTAAAAAGACCTTTAATATTACGCTTTTATTATGGATCGCATGTCTTCTGATGATCTATTGGGTGAAGGACATCACCGCGTTCCTGAACGGAATCGGGGTTCCGACCACGCAACAATGGGTTTTCGTAGGAACCACCGTGTTCGCGGGCGCCGGACTCGGAGCCACACAATCGGCGAGTCGTGCGATCGTCGGATTATTCGCACCCGAATCCAAATCGGGAGAATTTTTCGGACTTTGGGGACTTTCCGGAAAAGTGGCTGCGGCGTTCGGTTTGGTCGCTGTGGGAGGATTGCAGATCCTATTCGATTTGAGAAATTCCTTTCTGGTCGTTTGCGTATTTTTCGTCATTTCCCTTTTGATCAATCTTTTCGTGGATGAGGAAAGGGGAATTCAAACCGCCGTGGATTATCGGGAAACCTAAACGTTCTGATCCGAATCGAAGGAAACGCTTGTTTTTCCCGAAGATTCGGATATTCTATAAACAGAGGTAATCGGTAGAAATGGCTTTCGAAACCGAAGACGAATTCGAATCCCACCAAAGTCAAAGAAGACTCGCGTTGTCGACCATCGACGAGTTGACCCAGACTAAGTTGGACTTGTTGGACGCGGGAAAGGAAATCCCGCGTTTTATCAACTACGCCATCTCCTATCTCAATAAGAAATATCTTACCGAAGAAAAAGTCATCAGCGACTTTCTCATAAAGAAATAAAAAAGCCGCGAAACGTTTCGCGGCTTTCTACGTCCGTTTTCGATCCGGTGCGAGTTCCTGGTCAACGGAATTCGAGCATTTTGGAAATCATCCTCTTTTGATCCAATTCCATCGTATGCAGTTTCAAACTGACCATCTTATCGACCTTTCTCAAATAACGTTTGTATTGAAGGATGATCTGTCTTTGTTTATTGTAAGGAAGGGGGTTGACGGCTTCGTGTAGTTTGGTGGTAACGCTGGCTGGAACGGGTTGGATCGGATTGTCCGGCCAGAGAAAATCCGTATCGTGACTGGAAAAATATTCCAAAAGAATTTCGCTGTTGTTGTTCGGGGTTCTTTTTCCGTCTCCGGAAAAGGTGGGGCCTTTCGGAGAATTATTGATCAAACGGCGCATCTCCCGGATAAAGACCTCGCCCTTAGCGTTCGTTCTTTTAAACTGAAGAACGATCTTATCCAAGGATTGCCCGTCCGTTCCCGGATAAATATAAATGCGAGACTGATACAGATATGTTTTCGGATAATCGGCGAACGATTGTCCCAAACCCAGATCCAATTCCAAATACTGTTTATTTTCCTTATCTTGGAATAGGAATTTAGTTGCCTCTCTCGGTTCGTCCTCGATATAACGAAGCGCCTTTTTATACGTTTCGTTCCCGAGAAGATTGTTGATTCTCATGATGTTTCCGGCGATCGAAGAATGGAGATTATCCACCTCTATATCCGTGAATCCGCCTTTGCGTACGGCTTCGATCTGTCTTTGTTCTTCCTTTTCTTCCAAGGTCAGCACTTTGTTCGGCGCGGCGCCGATTCCCGATAAGGAAAGAATCGCCAGAAATGATAAAATACGGATGTTCATAGAGTTGCCCTTAATCAGATTATCGAAATTCTGATCCCCCGTTCTTGATTTTACAAATCAAAAATTTTTCGGACATTATGACTCGTTACTGCAGATTTAACGGATATTTTGAGGAGGAATTGAGAACGGGGCAAATCGCGCCGGAAGGACTGGAACTAAAGAACCGCACACTCGAAACGTTATTCTATCTTTTTCAATCCCTGCGTTTTCCGAAAACGGTCATGCTCTTGGGGGAAGAACCGGATCCGAATTGGGTCCGGTATTGGAACGAAAAAGGGATTCAACTAACGGACGTTTTGTTATTCCGTCGCGATTCCGAAAGTAGAACGAGGATCCCCTCCTTCGATCCGTCCCGCTTTTCCGAAACGATCTGGGGGGAATGGGGAGCCGTTTCCGAAATCTCGGAAACGGGAGAAGTTCGGATATCCCGAAAACTCCTGGAACGTTCCCGAAAGTTCAATTCTAAAATCCGATCCACTTTATGGAAAGACGAACGGGGGTATCAAGAAATTTCCACTCGGATTCTGGAGCGGCATTCGGATCTTGCTGCGGTGTTTCGGGAGTGGTCGGAACTCCGTATCCAATCGATCGTTCTCAAACCGGAATTCGGATTTTCGGGAAGACATAAACTTCTCGGTTTGGGCGGACAAAACGAATGGAATTTTTCGGAATTCGAAACAAACCCCTCCATCGCCTCCGTATTTCCCTGCGTGGCCGAACCCTGGCTTACCAGAGAATCCGATTTTTCGTGTTTGTATGAATTTTCTTCCGGAGTTCCGACCACCTTAGGATCTACGATCCAACTCTGCGACGACCGCGGCAAATATCTCGGAGCCGCCCTGGCCTTCCCCGAAGAATCGGAACGAATTTCCTACGAATTGGAATCGATCGTAACTTCCCTATCAAAAACGTTCGCACCAGAATATTCCGGGCCGGTATCGATCGACGGCTTTGAGTTTCGTTCTCAAAATTCCATCCAATGGAGAAGAATGAGCGAAGCGAATTTCCGCTGGTCTATGGGACGAATGCTTCTTGAATTCATGACATCGGATTCGATCCGTGCAAAAACGGAATTCACCGGAAAACGAAACGTGCTTCTTTCTCTTCCCTTAAAACGGCCGATTCCCGATTATCCGAATTGGATCGTCACTTGGGGAAAATCGATCGGAGCAAACCTTCTTCCTCTAACACCCGACCGTTTTCTGTCCGGTAAGTCATACGGAACTTCTTGGATTCTCGCGGAATTTCCGAAAAACGAAACGGATTCTCTTTCGGAGGTAATTCAGAAATTTCGTTCGGAATGGAGAAAACGGATTCTTTGAAATGTACTTGAGGCTTTTACAGACCTTGTCAGGATGTCCTTTAGGTTGCGGTTTACCGCCCGGAAAACCATCCGCGGAAATTTCTGCGGTCCCAATTCAGGATAAAAAATGGAACTGTTTTTAAACTACGCACTCTATGTAATCGTAAGTATCGGGTTTTTGATCCCCTTCACCGGATTTGTGGTCGGAGCAGGAGCGATCGTCAACGCGACTCTCGCTGGTTTTACCGTGAACTTTCTTTCTCAAGTTCTGGAAGAAAACAAACTCCAAGACTTTATCGCCAGAAACAAGGATAACAAACTCGGAAAAGCGTTGCAAGAGGCGGTTTTAAGAGGACAGGAAAAACTCAAAGGCGCTCCCGTACAAGCGGCTCATACGGAAGAAGGTCACGGTTCTCATCATATCATTTCCGTGAAAACCTATTCCCTTATCTTCGCGACGTTGATCTTTTTTACCTTTGTAACGGTTTGGGTCGCGGGAATCGACTTCGGCGCCATGAACGTAATCATCGCGATGGCGGTCGCGACCGTAAAGGCGTCTTTGGTTCTCGGTTATTTCATGCACTTGAAATACGATACCGTTCTGAACAGAGTGATCTTCGGTTCCGGATTGTTTTTCCTTCTGCTTTTGTTCGGTTTTTCGGCGGCAGACATCTATACAAGATTCAAGGTGTTGATTTCATTCGCATTCTAATCTAGCCGTTTCGAATTTCAAAATCTACGAAACAAAAAGCCGACTTGAAGTCGGCTTTTTTATTTTAATTTGATTGGCTTTTTTCGAGATACGGGGCAAGGTTTCCCTTTCTAAAGGACGGAAACTTATGAAACGATCTTTATTATCCATTCTTCTTATCTCGATCCTTAGTTTCACCGTTTCGAGTTCCTGTAAGAAAAGTCTGAAAGAAAGTCCGAATTCCAAGGTGATCGAAATTCCCTCCTTAAATCTTTCGCTCAACTACGAGGGTTGGCACTACGGCGACAATCCGGAATTGATTCATCAAGCGCAACAACTCGCGGCCGAAGGCGATCAATCGGGCACGATCAAAAAGGCTTTGGAGGTCGCCGGAATCAATTTTTTCCTTTTCGAATATCCGGTGGGAAGTCCGGAAGCCTCTCCATTTAATACGAACGTCAATTACGCCGTGGAGGATCTTTCCAAACAACCGCGAAACATAACCTTGGACCAATACATCTCCGCGGTGACGGGATATTACCCGACCGTATTTCAAAAATACGAGATGATCCAGCAGCCTAAAAAATCCAAAATTCACGGAATAGAATCGGCGCTTTTGGAAAGCCGTTTCGAACAAACCTTCGGCGAACGGACTCTGAAACTGCACAACTATCAACTCGTCTTCATCTTGAATAAAAAGGCCCACATCTTCACCGGAACCTTTTTGGAAAAGGATTTGGGAAACAAAGGTCCGAAAATTCTGGATCTATTCTCCAAGTTCGAAAAACTATAGAACGCTTGAGCTATACATTATACAATCATAATATACATTTCCGCTAAATTCAAAATGCCTGAAGTTTAAACGGGGAAAGAATTTTCCCAAAGACGGAACGAAGCCTGGGCTCGAATTCGGCGAATCAATCGAACCGAATCGAAATCAAAAACGTTTTTACGCCTTGAAGGGAATTCCCATTTTTTCCAAAAGGACTTTCGCTCGATTTTGAAATTCCGTTTCCTCTTCGGCGGAAAAAGGTCCGAAAATTCCTTTTTTAAAACGTTCGGCAAGCGCGATATATTCCAAACAACCGGCGACGCTCATCACAGGTTTGGCCTTACCTTCGAAAATTTTGAGTTCCCCGTTTTTTTGGATCACCATAGCCCCTGAGGGGATTTTTTTTCCGCCTCGAATCATACAACCCGCCATGATCATCGCGCCGTCTCCGATCTCCGCTTCGTCCAGAACCACACTTCCGATTCCGATCAGACAACCCCGTCCGATCGTACAGCCGTGCAACATGGAGTTATGACCGACTAACGTGTATTCGCCGACGGTGATCCCCCGGCTCGAATCCGTATGCAAGGTGGAATTGTCCTGGATGTTCACGCCTTCTCCGAGTACGATCCGATTCATATCCGCCCTTACGACGGCTCCCGGCCAAAGGGAGGAATACGGCCCCATTTCGACAAGACCGATCGCAGTAGCCTGAGGATGAATAAACGCGGTTTCGTGAATTTTCATTGCGACCCTTTTAAGAAAGCGGGATCGTTCAGCGTAGAACGAATCCGTTTTTGCCCGCCAAAGAAACCAATCGATCCGAGATCTCCTTGATCCGTTCCTGCGTGAACGTCTTTTCGTAGTTCACCAGACGGAAACGGTAACTTACGGAACGTTTTCCTTCGGGAATATTACCGCCCGTAAACTGGGAATACACCCAAAAATCCGCGAGTTCCGGAATATTCTCCTTTTTTACCAGATCCGTAAAACGATCGGTCGTTTCCGTTTCGCCGATCAGAATCGAAAGGTCTATCTCGGCCTCGGGAAACTGGGAAGGCGCCGTAAATTTCGAAACTTTACGGTTCGCATTCCAAAGTTCGACGAGCGGTTCGAAATCGAAGGAACCGTAGATCACCCGTTTTTTCAATTCGAAGGAATCCAAAACGGCGGGATGAACGTAACCCAAAACCCCCACGATCCGGGAATCCACGAAAAGCGCAAGTGCCGCCCCGGAATGAAAAAACGTCTGCCGCTTTATTTCCCAAGAATATTCATAAATCTTAATAGAATGTAGGAAGGATTCGATTCCGCTGCGCACGTTCAAAAAATCCTCCTCCAAAAGTTTCACGTCCGAATCCGAACTTTTACGATCGAAAGAAGCCGCGAATGCCAGGAATTTTTTCTCGTTCTGCGGCTCGGGCAGATCGAAATACGCTCTCCCGAATTCGAAAATACGAATCGTCTCGAATCGATCCTGATTGGTTCTGACGTTTTTTAAAAGCGAAGGTAAAAGGGAATTCCGCAATACGGATTGTTCTTCCGGCATTTCGTTTTTGATCTTCACCGAAAGCGAAGGATTTCCGTCCAAGGAATTCTCACGGAGGGATTGAAAGGAATAATTATAAACCTCGTTATATCCCAGAGTTCCCGCGAAAAAAGTCTTACACTTCCGCTCCAATTCCCGACTCAAATTCCGGATCGGAGTCCTTACCTCCGCCAAAACCGGGGCCACTTGGATCGTATCATATCCCCTCGTTCTTCCGATTTCCTCGACCAGATCCTCGGGAATCGTCACGTCGTAATTGTGACGAAACTTAGGAACCAACACCTCCAAATTTTCCCCTTTCCAGGAAACGGTGAATTGAAGTCTTTCCAAAATATCGGTGACGTCCCCTTTGGAAAGTTCAGTTCCCAACTTCGCGTTGATAAAATGGATGTTCGTATGGATGTGAACTTCCTTATGAGGCGAATGTAAAAATCCGAAAGGTTCGGAAGCCTTCAAATCCGGACAACCGTTTTCCCTTAAAAGATTCAACGCGCGTCGAATCACGGGAAGGGTCGTGGTGGCTTCCAATCCCTTTTCATATCGAACGGAAGAATCGGAACGGATGCCGGTTTGACGAATGGACTTGCGCACGCGTTCCCGCGCAAACACAGCCGATTCCATCACCAACTCGGAAGTTTCGGATTGAACCGCGGATTCCCTTCCTCCCATCACTCCCGCGATCGCGACGGGTTTCCCCTGATTGCGGATCAAAAGGGTTTCCTCCTCCAACGCGGGAGACGTATCGTCCAAAAGTAAAAAACTTTCCCCTTTTTTCGCGAAAGAAACTTCGAGGGAAACGCCACCTTGACTTTCGAGAAATTTCTTATCGAAAAAGTGAGTGGGTTGTCCCATTTCCAACATCACGTAATTGGATACGTCGACCACGTTATTGATCGATCGGATGCCGCACTTTTGAAGTCTGGCTTGGAATTTCCTCTTGGAAGGTCCGACCAAAATGTCTCGGACGGAAGCGGCGTAGTAGGAATGTGCATTCTGATTTTCTAATACTTTCGGAAGCGGCAGAGATAGATCGAAATTCCAAAGGGAATCGAACGGATTGTATTTAACTGGAAGTTTCAACTGCGCCGCAAGTTCCCTCGCGAATCCGAAATGATTCCAAAGATCGGGTCTATGCGTGATCGATTTATTATCAACGTCGAATACGATGTCGTCGTAGTGTAAAAAGGAACGGATCGTGATTCCGGGTCGTGCTCCATCCAGACCGTTTAAGATCCAAACCCCGGAACTTTCCTCCGCCAGCGAAAGCTCTTTTTCGGAACAGAGCATTCCCGAACTTTTAACGCCTCTCAATTCCGATTCTAGGATTTGTTTATCCCCCAACTTGGCGCCCGGAATCGCGAGCGGAACCAGATCGCCCGTTTTTACGTTCGTAGCACCGGTAACGATCTGCGATTTTATCGAGCCGTCGGTCACTTGCGCGATCTGAAGTTTATCCGCGGACGGATGTT
>NZ_NPEF01000128.1:4605-11475 GCF_002811955.1 Leptospira ellisii | reverse complement strand
AACCGTGAAACCCGTCGACGCCGGACCAAGGAGGTAGAAACGCACACAAAGTTTCCTTATAAAAAAGGGCGACCCCGTCCCCTTCTTCGGTCCAGATAAAATAAATATCCTTCTCTTCCATAGGAGGATGCGGTTTCGGATCGTTCACTTCGGATTGAATGAGAATCGGAGCCGATCCGTCGCCGAGATCCTCGCGGTTTCTTTTTTCGGGTGCGGCGACTCGATTACAGATCCATACGGATTTGATTCCGTATTCGGGATTCTGTTCTCCTTGAAGATAAAGATAAACGGTTCTTCCGTCGTCTTCAAGATAAGCCGTAAACGTTCCGTAAGGATTGGCTTCCTGATATAACGTTTTTGGTTCGGTAAAAGGATTCATTGAATGGGGATTTCCACGATTCTTTGTCTGAATTTTTCGAGAAGGTCGTTGATCGCAGTCTCGGTTCGAAATTCTGATAGTATCTCCGGAAAATAAAACGAAGCGTTCAAAAGTCCCGTCAGTTCAATTTCGTTCCAGCTTTGAAAGGAATCCAAAACCAAAAAGACTTCGTCCTGAATCGGTTCGCCGTTCTTTTTACTGCGGATAAAAGTCTCCACCGCTCGAGTCGGGGTCATCGGTTTCTTATACATACGTTCCTCGGTCTTTAGACAACGTACCAGCGGAATCGGATTGTTTCAACTCTCTAAAGGACGGAATTCACGGAGAATCCGGGAAAAAGGCGGGGCTTAAAAAAAGAAAAACCGGGAGACATTTCCTTCTTCCCGGCTCCAAATCGCTTAGAACTAACGATGAACGTATTGTTTTAAAGCTCGGATCGGAATTCTTTCCCGGGAAACCCTGGTTTTATACTGCTCGAAAAGAATTAGGAATAGTATTGTGATCAGAAATAAGTTTTCCATAAGTACAGTGGACTACGTTTTCAAAAAAAATCGAACCTTTTTGGAAATTTTTTTCCAAACTTCTCGGTTTTTATTTTTCCCTTTTTAAGGAAAAAAATTGTTAACTTTGAAAAACCTGCGCGGCTTTTAAGTCATCGCCCTGACTTCGTTTCGGGAATTTTAATCTTTGAGAATATTCTTAACCGCCGCCTTCACCGTGTTTTTGAGCTTGGTCCTATTCCCGGCGGATAACTTAGCCATCATTTCGATCGTTTTCAGGAATTCTTCCGTAGCAAGATCGATCATTTCTGAAATACGGATATCGTTTTTGCGGGTCGAAGGAGCGGCCGGAGCGCGTTTTTTCTTAGGTGCGGGGTTTCGAGATTTGGTCTTTTTCTTTTGGACCATTTACTTTACCTCTTGGGGAAATGTGCGCAGAATTCTACGGATTCGGGAAACGAATCCAGCAGAAAGCGATTCTTATTCCAAAAATATTCCCATTACTCGATAACAATCCATCTTACTTTCCGAAATTTCGAAAACGGAACCGTCGGGACTGAACTCCTGAAGTTTAAGCTGGTCCGGAAATCCGGTTTTCGATATGGAATCGGAAACGACGAAAAAGGTGGAATACTTTCTGAGATTGAGACAATTTTCTACTTTTCTACCGTGAAGAAACAAAGTTCCTCCCTCTTCCTCTTTGGAGGAATCGGGTATCAGAATCAGATCCGAACCGTCAAAGATTCGAATTTGACCGGTCTGTATATTCTCAGCCTTTATGTGCATCGATCATTCAACCCTGAGAGGTTCGCTCTCTCCGATCGTTCGATTCCGCAGAAGATACGAAAAAGGACGAATCGGAATTCAGATAGTTTCGTTGAAACGTGGCATAGAAGTTTAGAACTTATTTTTCGTTTTCGAAACTCCGCAAGTCTTCCCTTTGTTGGACGATCGTTTTTGCGGAATCTTCGGAAAATGTACTGACTTATGATCTTAAAAATTTCTTTCAGTTCAAGATAAAATTCCCTTTAAAAATCCCTTTTCATTCAGGATTTTTAATTTCGAACGATCGATTTCCAGAGTTTGATCCGTCTTTAATAATTCTCCTTTGGAGTCGAAAACGTTCACCATCACGTATCTTTCGGAATCCATCTTTACGAGTGCAAGAGAATACGGCGCTTTCGTAAAGGAACCGGGATTCATATTGACCGTCGTGGAGGAGAATAAGGTTCCGATCTCGTTCTCTTCCGCACCGATTCGATTTAGGAAAAGGGATTTTGTCTCCGGAATTCTCGGTTTCGCTTTGGAAGGCGAAGAAGAAAAGATCGCGACCGAATTGATGCTGTCCACGCCGCCGTTTCCTCCCAACAAGGATTTTTCGGGACGAGTGATTTGAATTCCCGGAACGGAATGCGAATACAATCCGTAATGGGCCGCAAGATCGATCAATCCAGTCGCTGCCGACATCGACATAGCGGCTTGGTAATTCAAAATTCCGCCCATATCGTTGACTCGGATTTTTTTCCCGTTTTTCAATCTTAACTCCCCGTTTTTGAGGTGTTCGGCCGCATCCTTTTTCGAAACGCCGAAATATTCCGAGGATTGGAGAATCACCATTCCGGTGAAACAATCGTAAATCCAAGCATAGTCTATTTCTTCCCGTTCGATTCCCGCGGAAGCAAACGCCAGTTCTCCCGCTTTCCCTGCGGGAGTTTCGAAATCGCCTTTGAGAATAAAATATTCCGCATGTGCGGCGTGACCCGCTCCGATCAGATACATCGGATCCGGATTTTTTTTCAACTTCCCTTTGGACCGCAACGCCTTCGCTTTTTTTTCGGACATCAAAAGGGTCGCGAAACCGTGGTCGGTTACGATGGCGATCATAGGCGCCGGATATGGATCGGCGATGGTTCTCGAAAGTTGTTTTTCGGTGATTTCCTGTCCGTAAACGTTCGCCCTCGGGTTGGAGACGGCATTGGATCTGAATTTTTTAGTGATCGTTTCCAGATCCCTTTGTATGATTCCGGTTTCGAACATCATACGTTTCATCAGTAGGCCGTACATGGCGATCAACGTTGCACCGTAGTTCAACTCGTGTACGGGATGACAGACCGTTTCATTCAGACGTTTCATATCGGAAACTTGACGGAACGCAGATTTCGGAATATCGGCGGCGGCTATCAATATGACCGCTTCCGGATCGGAAAGAAGAATACTCCTCGCTTGTCCGATCGCTCCGGTTACGCTCGCCCCTCCCAAATCGACGAGATGCGAACGAAACCCGGTGTAACCCAGTTCGTTGGCGATACGGACGCTGTGACCGTATCCCGATTTTCCCAAGGAAGCGGGTTCTATGCTTACGAAGTCCGTGATCATTTCCCGAAGCGTTTCGGGACTCATACCGAGGAATTCAAGAAGATTAGAAATCGATTTTTTATAATGTTCTAATACTTTTTTTTCTCCGGACCATTCCTTATATTCGGCCGGAAAATCGGATGCGATCGAATCGCTCACTCCGAGTAAAACTGGATTGACTGCCATGATTGTGATTTCCGTTTTTTGATTTATGCTTCGACCGGTTCGGAAGATCCGGGAGGAAGAACCTTACATTCCCCTTTTCCGATCGTATCTCCCTTTTGATTGGTCCAAAGTATTTTCATCTCCACCATTTTCATTTTGGGAATCTTATTTTTCACTTCGACGGAACACGTCACCGTATCACCCGGATAGACCGGTTTCCTGAATTTCGTGATCGTTTCCAACGCGACCGTTCCGAGCCCCGGAAGTTTCATCCCCAACACGGGGGCGAGAAGAGAAGCGGCCAATCCCCCGTGCGCGATTCTCGTTCCGAAAACCGTGGTTTTGGCGTATTCTTCGTCGACGTGAAGCGGATTAAAATCCCCGCTGATTCCAGCAAAAAGATAAATGTCGGTTTCCGTAATCGTCTTCGAAAAACTCGCCTTATCTCCTATTTCTATTTCTTCGTAGGTTTTCCCTTTTTGATACATTCTCCCGTTGCTCCCGATCGTTTACGCCGAAACCGCCGCGCCTAAGATTCCTTCCTTTAAGAATTCGATACAATCCTCGATCTCGGTTTCGGGGACGGATAAATTTCCGAAAGCGTGGAGGAATTTCTCAACCCCTTCCCCGTCCAACTCCTTGAGATAGGCGATTCCGCGAAGATACCGCGTCGAAAGATAATATGCTAAAATTCTAATGTCCCTTTCCTTGTCCTTCTTTTCATAGCCGCCGGTTTCCTCGGCCAGATCCCAAAGACTCAGTTTTAAGGTCGCAGTCACGGCGAGAAGATCGGCGAATCCGGATTCCAGCGATTGTCTTTTTCTACGTTCTGGATTGTCTCCGACGGAACGGATCAGATTTTCCAGTGAATCGATCAGTTCGTAAACCGCGTTTCCCTGGGTTTTTTCCTCCGCGAGTTTTCTCGTCTCTTCCGAAACGGAACTTTCCAAACTTTTACGGAATTTATCGTAACCTCCGTATGTCGAGGAGACGATGCTTCTCTGCACTTCGGAGGTTCCTCCGCCGATCGTCCCCAACTTTACGTCCCTGTAAAATCGGCTTACGGGAACTTCGCGCATATAACCCATTCCTCCGAAAACCTGCACTGCGTCGGAAGCGATCTCCTCGGCGACTTCGGACGCGAACAATTTCAGGATGGAACTTTCCATAGGAAGGCTTACGTCCGGTTCGGAATCTTTTTTTCCGGAAACGAAATAAAGAACCCGTCTGGAAGCGCAAAGATAGGCCCAGGTCCTCGCGATTTTTTCCTTTATCGCGAAGAAGGATAGGATCGGTTTGTTGAATTGCTGACGGGTCCAGGCATACTGGATACAACTTTCGACCGCGCTTTCCATCCCGCCCATAAGAGCCGCAAGAAGAACGGTCCTTTCCCATTCCAACGTCGCCTTGCCGATTCTTAAGAAACCGGAATTCAACGGACCTAAAAGATTCTCTTCGGGAACGAACATATCGTGAAAGGAAAGTTCCGCGGTTGTGGACGTATTATGTCCGAGCTTCTTTAGTACTTTAGAAACTTGGAATCCTTTCCATCCCGATTCCACGATAAATGCGGAAACCCCCATAGGCCCTCTCGACTTGGTCGTCCGCGCCATAATGATGAACACCCGACCGATCGGGCCGTTGGTGATGTACATCTTACTTCCGTTTAAAATAAAACCTCCTTCCGTTTTTTCCGCGAACGTTCTCATTCCAGCGGCGTCGGATCCGGAATCCGGTTCGGTCAAACCTAAACCGGCGATCCATTCTCCGGAGGCCAGCTTGGGAAGGTATTTCTTCTTTTGCGCCTCGGTTCCTTGAAACAAAATCGGAAGCGTTCCGATGATCATGTGGGCTCCCCAGGAAAGTCCGAAACCGCCGTCCAGCGAACCCGCGTTAAACGCCTCCTGTGCGAGACAACATTGAAGGCAACTTCCGCCTTGTCCTCCGTACTCTTCCGGAAGCGGAATTCCAAGGAGACCCATAGAACCCATTTCCTTCCAAAGATCGTCGTCCCAAGTACAATCCTCGTCTCTCCGCTCCACGCTCGGAAAGGCCCTCACTTTGGCGAACTCCTTTACGGTATTGTAAAAATCCTCGTCCTCGCCTTTTAAATAGGGGTTTAAGAATGACATATTACTTTATCAACTCCGCGATTTCTTTTTTAAAACTTTCTAATATTTCGTTTCGTTTCATCTTCAGCGTTCTGGTCATTTCCTTATCCGGATCGAACGGACGCGAAAGAACGTAGAACGCGTTTTGTGGAACGAGTTCGAACGCCTTAAACCCGTTCTTTCTGGAGATTCTCGAACCGAGTTCGTTTCTGAATATCTCGCGAACCTTCTTATCCTGATTCCAAAGCGCCACTTCCTCAGGAAGTCCCCGTATCTCGGCTTTCATTCTATCAAAATCCGGAACGATTAAAACCACAAGATGTTTACTTTCATGTCCGGTCACCATCACCTGATTGATATAAGGGGAATTCAATAACTGATCTTCGATGGGAACCGGTTCCACATTCTCCCCTCCCGCGAGTACGATCGTATCTTTTGCCCTTCCCGCAAAGGAAAGTTCTCCGCGATAATTAATCCGCATGATGTCGCCCGTGTCGAAAAAGCCGTCCTTATCGAAAACCACTTCGTTCAGATCGGGTCTTTTATAATAACCTGTCAGAATCTGTTTCGACTTCAGCCAAAGCGTTCCCTTTTGATCGGCTCCGTTCGGGATGAGGTTTCCGTTCTCGTCCTTCAATCGATATTCATAACCTTCCACGGGAATTCCGACCGTTCCCGAAGCGGGCCGATCCGGTTTGCGGATCGAAGTCACCGCAGAGGTTTCCGTCATTCCGTAACCTTCCAAAACTATCAGACCGATTGCCGAAAGGAATTTATCCACCGAACTCGGCAAAGCGCTTCCTGCGGAAACGGAAACGCGGAGTCTTCCTCCTAAAGCCTTGTGCACTTTCGAGAAAACGGCGATCGCTCCCAATTTCAGAGGACAAAGAGCGACTAACGCGCACAAGGAGAAGATCCTGCGAACTGTCCGAGCGGCAAGGGAAGGTTTTTCGATTCTAAAATCGTATCCGAAAAGGATCGACTTATGACGCGCCCATACGGTTCCCACCTTCAAAAAGAAGGAAAACAATCCGCGTTTTAACGCGAATTCCTTGGAGACTTTCGTCATAATGCCGTTATAAAGGGATTCCCAAATACGCGGCACGGAAGGAAACAAGGTCGGTCTGAAATCCCGAAGGTCCTCCCTCAAAGAATTAATATTAGAAATTAAGAATGTGACTCCCAAAGCGACGGTACAATATTCGATCGCCCGTTCGAAGGCGTGCCAGGGAGGAAGAAGGCTTACGCCGGAATCCTCAGAGGATAAACCGGCGAATCGGACCACGTTTTCGTGAAAGTTGAGGTCCGCTTGAAGGATGTCTCCGGAGGGAGTGGTGGCGGAATATGATTTCGTATAACC
>NZ_NPEF01000128.1:0-4595 GCF_002811955.1 Leptospira ellisii | reverse complement strand
AATCCTCATAGTATAAACCGGCTAATCGGACCTCGTTTTCGATCGCGGAGATCTAACGGGTTTGATGGAGCATGACGCCTTTGGGCGCCCCCGTGGTTCCGGAGGTGTAGATCAGAGTCGCCAAACGATCGGGAGAAGTCTGATGCAAACGTTCGCGGATCGCGTTCGGATTTTTCGTAAGGTATTGCCGACCGATTTTCATCAAAGAAAGGGCGCCGTCTTCTCCCGATTTTAATTCGCCGAGATCGTCCTCCAAAACGAAAATTCTTTCGATCGAAGGAATCCGCTCCGCGAGACGGATCAGACGTTCCTTATCCTTGTCCCTTTGAACGATCGCGAATCTGCTTTCGGAATGATTGACGATATAAAGAATATCTTCGTCGACCACGTCCGTACCTCTCGGAACACAAACCGCACCCGACGTGATGACGGATAAATCGGCGAAAAACCAATTCGTACTCGAATCGCATAAGTATAGGATCTTGTCTTCGACGCTAACCCCTTCCGCGATCCAACCCGCGGTCATTTCGTCGACTTGATCCTTTAAAACGGAAAACGTTCTTCCCCGAATTCCAGTCGGCGTCCGTTTACAAAAGGTTTCCTTGTTCGGAAATCGTTCCGAGGAAAGGACAAGTAAATCGTATAAATGTTTAAACCCGGTTTCCAAAACCCAACCTCGAAGAGCGGCTTCTCCTCATTCGGCGAGAAGAATAGAAATCAAACCGACTCGATCAAGCGCTTTTTGAAAATCGGAACGAAAATGACCTTAAAGAACGGATGTTCACCAGAGTGTGAACATCCGTTTATCGATTCAGGTTTTGGATTCCCCGGAAATTACGGACGGTTTAAATTTTAGGGTCGATTTGCAGCGATTTTAGAAGTTCCAGAAAACGGGTTTCGTCGTAGATTTCGATCCCCAGTTCATTCGCTTTTTCTAATTTAGATCCTGCCCCCGGTCCCGCTAAAAGGTGGGTCGTTTTGGAACTAACGGAGCTGACTTTTCTTCCGCCGTAATACGCGATCAGATCCATGGCCTTATCTCTCGGTTGAAAATTTTCGAACGATCCGGTCACGCACCAGGATTGACCGGCGAAGGGTTGTCGATCCGCCACTTTAACCGGATCGGCCTTCATCTTCAGTCCGGATTTTTTAAGACGTTCGAGTAACTTTAGGATTTTCTTATCCGCAAAATTTTCGCGGAACGCTTCCACGGTGGAAGGACCGATACCCGGAATTTCCAGAAGCGCCTCCAACTTGGTTTCATCTTTGGATATGGAAAGGATCTGGTCCATGGAATCGATTCCTTGTTCGATCAGAAGTTCCGTTACCTTATGACCGATCTCGGGTAATCCGACGGAGGGGAGCACGAATCGAAAATCCTTTTGTTTGGACTGTTCGATTCCGCCTAAAATGATGGTCACGCTTTTTTCTCCGAAACCTTCCTCCTCCATTAGCTTTTCCTTATAATCTTTCAGATCGTATAAGTCTGCTACGGATTTTACGTAATCGTGATCGTATAAAAACTCGACCTGTTTTTCGCCGAGTCCTTCGATATCCATCTGCTTTCTTTGACAATAAAAGATGATTCCGTTTTTTACCCGATCCGGACAATCCGGATTCGGGCAAAACAGATCCACCAAATTCTCCTTTTTGATCGTTTTGGTTTTGCAAGAAGGACAACGATCCGGAATCTTAAAAATCTCCTTGCCCGGAGTCACGACCTCCTCCACCGCAGGGATGATCTCTCCGCGTTTTGCTACGCGAACGACGGCCCCGATCCCGATTCCTAGTTCGTCGATATAATCCTGATTGTGAAGCGTGGCGAACGTAACGGTCGTCCCGGCCAGACTTACCGGTTCGATCTCGGCCCGCGGCGTTATTTTTCCGGTCCTACCCACCGCGTAAGTGATATCCACGATCTTACTTTCCTTCATCACCGCGTCGAATTTAAAGGCGCGCGCCCAACGGGGAGAATGCGAAGTGTAACCGAGCGCGTCCCGTTTGGAAACGTCGTTCAGCTTGATCACCAGGCCGTCCGTGGGGAATCCGATTTTGTCCTTTTTCTTTTTGAAGTCCTTGATCGTTTTCGCGATTTTAGAACCGGTAACGAAAACCGTGTTGGGAGGAACGGGAAACGTGAGTTGCTCCAGCTTGGAAAGAATTTCTTGATGAGTTTTAAACTTCTTTGATATTTCCGGAAAAACGGCGTCGTAGGTGAAAATACGCAGCGGACGTTTCGCGGTTTCCGCGGAATTTTTCTGCTTGATGGAGCCGGCCGAAAGGTTGCGCGGGTTGGCGTATTTTCCGGAGGAGATTTCGTTATATTCGTCGAAATCCTTAAAGGTCATGAACACTTCGCCGCGAAGGTGAACCGTAACGCTCTCGGGAAGCCGCAGCGGAATATTCCGGATCGTCTTTACGTTATCCGTAACGTCGTCTCCGATTCCTCCCGATCCCCGCGTGACTCCGTTCTGAAGCATTCCATTTTCATAATATAATACGATCGAGGCTCCGTCGATTTTCCATTCCACGGAGTAAATCCCTTCCGGATCGGTCTTGTTTACCCAATCCAAAAGTTCCTCTTCGTTGTAGGTATTGATCAGGGATAATACGGGAAGTTTGTGTTGGAATTTCTCGAAATCCTTATCCAGATCGGAGCCGACTACGAGCGTAGGACTTGCTGGATCCTTAAACTGAGGGAACTTTTCCTCTAAATCCTGAAGTCTGCGGAACAGACGATCGAATTCCAAATCTGAAATTTTCGCCTGATTTTTTACGTAATATAAATACTGATGACGGCGGATTTCCTCGGAAAGTTTATCGATCTCCGCCTTCGCCTCTTTTACCGTAAGAACCGTTTCGGCGGAGTTGGTCTTTTTTTTTGCCATAAATCGGAAATCAATAAACGGAAACTTTGAGATAATCCATAGGATCCGTCCGATTGGATTCTCCGATCCAAACCTCGTAGTGCAGGTGAGGACCCGTTACGTTTCCGGTGGCCCCAACCGTGGCGATCGGATATCCTTTGCGGATCATCTGACCGTCGCGGACGAAAATTTTCGTACAATGTCCGAAAAGCGTATAATATCCGTTCGGATGTTGGATGACCACGTGATTTCCGTAACCTCGGTTGGAATAGACTACTCGATGAACCCTTCCGTTGCCGGTCGCATAAATCGGAGTCCCGGGCACGTTCGCAAGATCGATCCCGTCGTGGTATTCCATATAACCGGTAGTAGGCGAACGTCTCGTTCCGTAATATGAGGTAAGGTTGTAGGAAAGGACGGGTTCTCCCATCGGAATACCGTCCATAGTATCATATCTAAGATTGAGAAAATCGTAAACCGTATCCATCAAAGGACGGTGTTTATCCATATAAACGCGGGTGGTTCGATATCCGTAAATTTCGGAAAGATAACTTCGACCCAACATGAGATCCTTATCGGCAGCTTCCTCCGTTTTTAACTCCGCAAGAGCGATCGTTTCTATGTCGGATTCGTCCGGGAGTTTGAGCATTTCCTCGCGCTCTCCGTCGACCAAGGAATAGATTTCCTCCAAACTTTCGCTCAACGCAAGGAAATCGTCTTGGACCCCTTCCAACTGTTCCGAGTATTCGATGTATTCGTCGAAATACTTACCGTAAACCTGTGCGAGCGCGTTGATCTGTTTTCTCGTGTTGTTGTACTTTACGATTCCGAAAACCGCGATTCCTAAAATGGAAACGAGAAGTCCGAACAAAAAGACGATCGTAAAAATGGAAATTTGAAAATGAAAGGATTTATCGAATCCGTGAGGAATCAAAAGGACGGTAAGTCTTTGATGACCCTTTTCCTTAACTTGATCCAGCCGTTTGCGGATTTCTTTTTCCATGGGAATAGACTCCAAAGAGAGAGTCTATTCCGGGGAAGGATTGGTCAAGTGGAAACCAGATCCATAAGCATTCCATACTTGGGACGTAATGTGACTAAAGGTTCCATTTCGACTTTGTGACCGGAAACGCGCCGTAAATCGTATTTTCTGGCGATCATACTCAAAATCAAAATTCCCTCCGTCATCGCGAAAACGTTTCCGATGCAGATTCTGGGACCGCCTCCGAACGGAATATAAGCGTATTTCGGTCTATCCTTGGAATTCTCCTCGGAAAAACGTTCCGGATAAAACCTCTCCGGCTCCTTCCAAAACCTCGGATCACGATGAATGCTGTAGATACAAATCGAAACGTTCGTTCCCGGGGGAACGTCGTAACCTCCGACCGTATCGTGATCGACAGCGTAACGTTCCACAGTCCAGGCCGGAGGAAACAAACGCATGGATTCTTCCAGAACCATTCTCGCATACGGAAGGGCTCCGATCGTTTCCAAAGTGGGCATACCTTCTTTCAAAACGTTTTTGGCTTCTTCGCGCAATTTGGAATATTCCTCCGGATGATCGGCCAAAAGATGAAGCGCCCAAGTCAGCGCGTTCGCAGTCGTTTCGTGACCGGCGAGAAGCAGAGTGATCGCTTCATCCCGGACCTGTTCGAGGCTCATGGTTTCCCCCGTTTCTTCGTCCTGAATCTGCAGAAGCATGCTGATCAAATCGTTGGAAGGATTCTT
>NZ_NPEF01000127.1 GCF_002811955.1 Leptospira ellisii | reverse complement strand
TTTTTCATCCTGAGTATCGCCACGATTTTGGCGAATAAGTTTGTGCGTCTGAACGAGGAAGTGGAGGAGTTGAACGAGGATCTGGAGCGCAAGGTCGAACAACGGACCGAAGAGCTGAAACAATCCCTCGAACAGGTCAACCGTCTCAAGGTTCAGCAGGACGCGGATTATTTTCTCACCTCCCTTTTGATCAATCCGCTTTCCTCCAATAAGAACGACAGTCGGATCGTGAGGACGGAATTTTATACGAAACAGAAGAAGTCCTTCGAATTCAAAGGGAAAACCTACGAGATCGGAGGGGATATCCTGATCTCGGGCAATATTGAACTTCGGAATAAACGTTATGTGGTCTTCGTCAACGGGGATGCGATGGGAAAATCCATTCAGGGCGCCGGAGGTGCGCTCGTGATGGGAACCGTTTTCAACACCATTCTCACGCGATCCGGAATCGCGGTCCAAAAAAACAAATCCCCCGAACAATGGTTGTCGGAGGCGTTTTTGGAACTTCAGAAAATTTTCGAATCCTTCGACGGGTCGATGTATATTTCGATCGTCCTCGGTCTCGTCGAGGAATCCTCCGGTCTGTTGTATTACATCAACGCGGAACATCCGTGGACGGTCCTTTATCGGGACGGAGTCGCCTCCTATATCGAGGACGAACTGACGCTCAGGAAGATCGGAATTCCCGAAAACGAACAACACCTTACGATCAAGACGTTCCGTATGTTTCCGGGGGACACGATCGTGATCGGTTCGGACGGAAGGGACGATATTCTCATCGGAAACGGGGAGAACCGGATCATAAACGAGGATCAGGATCAATTCCTAAAACGCGTGGAGGAGGGCTCCGGCGATCTTCGGGAAGTATATGATCGAATTCTAAAGTTCGGTTCTTTGGTGGACGATTTTACGCTTTTAAAGATCACCTATCATCCGGAAACCCCCGCGGAACCGTTGATCGCTTCCGTAAAAACCGCAGCGGGATCGTTTCGGGAGGTTTTGAACAACGGCAGGGAACTTCTCCGCGAAAACAAAATCGAAGAGGGACTGAGATCGCTGGAACAAGCCCTGGAACTGAATCCGGAGAGCGAATCGGCTTTGAAAACTCTCGGTAAATTTTACTTAAAGGAAAAAGAATATTCTAAATCCTTAATTTATTGGGAAAAGCTGGCGGTTCGGAACGCGGAGTCCGCGGAATTTTCGTATTACGTCTCCCTTTGTCACAAGATGTCGAAATCCTATCAGAAGGCGGCCGAATACGGGGAACGCGCGTTGTCTTCGGATCCTTCTTATCTTAAGAATCTGATCAACCTCGCGGACGTATATCGGATTTTGGAACGTTTTCCGAGGGCTCAGGAACTTTTGGGAAAGGCGTTGGTTCTCGATCCGGAAAATCCCAAGGCGCTGCAGTTGAAGAATTCGCTCGGTTGACGACGGCGCGGTTTAATTCTCCTCGAGATAAAGGCGGATCGCTTCCTTGAGAACCGAAAGTCCGATGGACAAGGAATCCTCGTCGATATCGAATTTGGAACTGTGGTGCGGGTGAATCAATCCTTTGGATTCGTTCATCGATCCCACGAAAAAATAGCAGCCCGGAACTTTCATCAGAAACGCGGAGAAATCCTCTCCTCCCATGGACTTGGTGTTCTCCTCGGTCACGCTGTCCGGTCCTAAAATATTCGCGGACGCTTTGCGAACGAAGTTCGCCATATACGGTTCGTTGATCGTGGGACGATTGGTGCGTTCGTAATGGATCTCCACCTTGGCTCCGAAGGCGGCCGCGGTTCCCTGTACGACTCGTTTCAATTTTTCGGGAACCTCTTCGAACATCTTTTTGGAATACGTGCGCACCGTTCCTTTGAGTTCCGCGGTTTCCGGAATCACGTTAAACGCGTTTCCGGAATGAAAACTTCCCACGGTGACGACGCAGGAATCGAGAGGATCCGTATTTCTGGAAACGATCGTTTGAAGGGCGGTCACTATATGCGCTCCGGTCACGATCGGATCCACCGTGTGTTGCGGCATGGCCCCGTGTCCGGAAACCCCCGAAATGCGGATCGTAAATTCGTCGACTGCGGCCATCATCGGCCCGTCCACGACCCCCACTTTTCCCACGGGGATATGATTCCATACGTGAAGGGCGAGGGCCGCATCTACATCGTATTTTTCTAATATTCCTTCTTCGATCATTCGATCGGCGCCCTGGCCTCCTTCCTCGGCGGGTTGGAACACGAGTAATACCTTGCCTTTGGGAACGACGGAGCGGATGTCCTCCTTGATTTCGGCCGCAAGACCCATAAGAATCGAAGTGTGCGCGTCGTGACCGCAGGCGTGCATAACCCCGTCGTGGACCGATTTGTATTCCGCGGCGGATTCCTCAAAGATAGGAAGGGCGTCCATGTCGGCGCGTACGAGCAGGGTTTTGCCCGGTTTTCCGGAATCAATGAGGGCCACGACTCCGGTTTCCGCGATCTTGTCCTGAAAGTTCAGTCCGAGTTTTTCGAGATGATCGGTCACCATCGCCGCGGTTTTGTTTTCTTCGTAGCGAAGCTCGGGGTGTTTATGAATCTGTCTTCTGTAACGGATGAGTTCTTGGGTTCGGTCGGAGTTTACTGTGAGTTTCATACTTCGTCGTCCATTCTACTTCGGGAATGGGTTTTCGAAAAGAACTTTCGCGGATTCCGACTTGGACGGGCTTTCCGTTTCTTCGTCCCGGTTTAGATGACCCGGGAATATTCGGACAATTCCCGTTTCCAAACCTGCGTTCCGCAGTAGTGATCCCCTTCGGGGCAATAGGGTTTCACTTCTCCCTGGAGACGGATCCAGCAAGGGGCTTTGATCCAACGGGCGATTTCCGGATGAACTTCGTTCACGTCCGTCAATTCCTCGACGGAGGCTTGGAAAATCTCCTCCTGCGCGTTGTAACAGGTTCTGGATCTCCATTTGTGGTGAAGGTTGAGCAAATCTCCGCTTTCGTAGAATCGAATCGGAAAACTATTCGGAAGAAGATACGTTCCGTGTTCCGGAGAACCGCCGGATTCCAGAAACCGATTCAATTTTTCGAATATTAAGGAATGGTAATGATTATATTTTTCCAGAAGTTCCGGATATTTGCGGACAACGAGCGGAGTGATATAATCCGGCGTTCCGGCGTATTGCGACATGAGGACCGGTCTTGCGCCGGGAACCATTCTATGTCTCTGGTCCTGGCTGTCCGCAGTATGCGAAATCCTCTTTTGAAAGGAATACTGGACGTTGAAGAGGGATCTCGTGATCGGACTCATGGAACTTTCGTTGAGAGTGGAAGTCAGATGTCTGTTTTTGGCCGGATTGAGGACGAGGTCGATCGCGTCGCGGTCGTTTAAGGACGATTTAGGAATTCCTAATACGGAGCGCACCGACTGAGCCAGAATTTCCGGTCCGTTGACGGAATACGAAACGAGTTTGGAATATCGTTCCCCTAAACTTCCGTCGAATTCCCGCACGAAGGACGCGGCGGTTTCCGGATGGAATTCCCTTTTGGCGGAACCGAACGCGGATTCGAAAAAACGATACTCGGTAGTCTCTTCAAGTGGAACCGGATCGTCCATTTCGTCCGCATACAACGGGTCGATCGCACGCACCTGCGCGACCATCTCGGAAACCACGGCTCTTTGTTCCTCGGGAACGTCGAAGGAATTCATCAATCGATAGTATCGATGTAAGGTGAGTCCGTTTACGGAATGATACAGATACGTGTAGGTTCCCAGAGGCAACAGATAACGCGCCACCTCGAGACATTTCTTTTTGATGGGAGCCTGCCATTTGTCGGGATAATTGGCGCGGGCTTTGTAGATCTGAAAGTATTCGTCTTGGATATAACGGTGGAGGGTTTCCGTATATTCGAAATAGGCCTTACTTGCGAAGTCGACCGCGTCGAGATAAAGTTCCAGAAGTTTTCCGTCGAGTCCCGGGGGAACGTAGTAATTCTCCTTTTTGACTTCCACGTAACGCTGAGATACTTGTTCCGAGTTATAAAACGGATGAGAGTGTAAGAAGGACCATACGAACTGACGGGAAACCTTATCCAGGGTAAAGATGAATTGGGGATGTTGTCTTGTCGTTAAATGCCCCGCCTTTTTGGTGGATTTGGCTACGCGGTCCCGGATCTCGATGGATTTTTCCGAGGCCACCATGTCTGCGGGAAGTAATATTCCCTTGGATGAGTAACAGGTTCTTGCGGTGGCGATGGCAAGGTTGAACGGGTCCTTGCTGTGGTCGAGAAGCGATACGATCGGTTTTTGGGCTAACATCGGAGTCTCCGGACCGGACTTAAGTCCCCGGTAGAACAATCCTGAGGGGGGAAATCCAAGGGAAAACTCTTTTTTATGTCGCGCGGAAGCGGTCCGCATAGCTGGAAATGGAGAGGAGCTGAGGGGAATTGTCGTGTGACAAGGAGATCTGCGTGAGTTCCCACACGATTTGGATCACGGAGGAATTGTCGTGTGACAAGGAGATCTGCGTGAGTTCCCACACGATTTGGATCACGGAGGAATTGTCGTGTGACAAGGAGATCTGCGTGAGTTCCCACACGATTTGGATCACGGAGGAATTGTCGTGTGACAAGGAGATCTGCGTGAGTTCCCACACGATTTGGATTACGGACGGATTCCGGAAATGCGAAACTCCCCGGGTAGCGAACACCTCCCGGGATTCATTTCGATTTACGACCGCTTCTTTTTCGGACGTTTGTTTTCCTTCGTTTTCGGGGCAGGTTCTTCTTCCGTTACGATTTCCGGAGAAACGCCGTGTCCGCGGTGAGGATCGATCCATTCTCCGTTGTCCTGAGCGAAATTCCGATTCGCAAACGCTTGTTTTTCCAAAAGTTTACGTTTGGCCGATCTTCTTTGTTCCTGATGTTCGTAGAGATTCAAAAGATATTCCATTACGATCGGTAGCAACACCCGGGAGAATACGGTTGCCACGATCACGCCGAAGATCACCACGGTCGCCAAAGGACGTTGCACTTCCGCTCCCGCCATCGTGGAAATCGCCATCGGAATAAATCCCACCGCGGCGATGACCTCCGTCGTCATCACCGGTCGAAGAGAATGAATTCCCGCAAGATACACCGCGTCCGCGATCGAAGCACCTTTTTCCAATTCTTCCTTGAGAGTGGAGGCGTAGACCACCCCGTTTAAAACCGCGATTCCGCTGACCGCGATGAATCCCACCCCCGCGGGAATACTGAACGGAAGTCCGCGCAATACAAGACCGATGATTCCTCCGGAAACGGCCAGAGGCACCACGATAAAAACGCCTAACGCGTAGTAGATGCTTCCGAACGCGGCCATAAGCATAAAGAAAATGATCGCAAGGGCGATCGGAACGACCATCGCCAGACGTTCCTTCGCGCGTGTGAAGTTTTCGAACTGACCTCCCCAATCCGTCCTATATCCGGGAGGAAGATTCTTTTCGATTTCCGCCGTCGCCTTCTGCGCTTCGTTCACGAAGCCTACGAGATCCCGACCGCGTATATTGGTTTCGACCATAATCCTGCGTTTCAAGGATTCGCGGTAAATGGCCGCCGGACCTTCCACAAGACGAATTTCAGCGACTTGTCCCAAAGGAACGGTGGATCCCGAGGAAGTGAATACGGGAATATTCTCGACCTGTTCCAGATCCGTCGCGTCTATCTTCAAACGGACCACTAGGTCGAATCGTTTGAATCCTTCGAACACCTTGCCCGTTTGTCTTCCGAGACGCAGCGCTTCCACGGTCGCGAGAATTTCGTCCGCCTGTACGCCGTAACGCGCCATACTTTCCCGATCGACTTTGATTTCCACTAAAGGAAGTCCTAATACTCTTTGGACCCGCAAGTCCGCGACGCCTTGGACGCCTTTGAGTTTATCCGCGAACTGAGCCGCGATGTCCTTGAGTTTTACCAGGTCGTCTCCGTAGATCTTGATCACGACGTCCGCTTTGGAACCGGATAGAAGGGCGTTCACCCTATTTTCGATCGGCTGCGACAGACTGATCGTGCTTGACGGAACGTATTTAAGGATTTCGTCCTTCATCTTGGTCATCAATTCCTCGCGATCGCTCGCGGTGACCCATTCCTTGCGGGGTTTGAGTTTGACCATCGCTTCCCCTTCGTCCGTACCTACCGGTTCGGCCGCCGATTCTCCCCGACCCATTCTGGAGACCACGCTGACGACTTCGGGGAATTTTTTGAGCACGGATTCCATGTCCATGTTGATGTCCCTCGAATAATTGATCGAGGTGGAAGGAAGACGTTTGATGTCCACGGCGATTTCCCCTTCGTCGATCCTCGGTAAGAATTCGGAACCCAGGGTCGAACCGAGTAACAACGCGAAGACGACGACTCCGATTCCGGCGTAGGCGAATTGTTTTTTGCGCGCCATCCCGAAATCCAAAAGGAGTTTGTATTTTTCCGTGATCACGTCCCAGTTTTTGCTGTGATGGAACACCGGGTTCTTAAAAAGGATGCTCGCCGCAGCGGGGAAGGTGGTGAGCGAGAATAAAAGCGCGGCTCCGAGCGCGAGAGCGACCGTGATCGCCATCGGTTTGAACATCCGTCCTTCCACTCCCTCCAAACTCATCAAAGGAAGATATACGAGCATGATGATCGCCACGGAAAACGCCGCGGCGCGACCCACGCGCACGCACGCGTCGGTGATGATTTCCTCCGCCGCAAGTTCCCTGTCTTCGAGTTTGGTCTGCATTTCGTAAAAGGAACGTTTGAGGATGAATCCGTGCAGCATCGACTCCAACATGACGATGGTTCCGTCGACTAACAGACCGAAGTCGAGAGCGCCGAGCGACATCAGATTCCCCACGATTCCGAAGGCGTTCATAAAGATCGTCGCTACGAGCATGGGAATCGGAATCGCCAAAGCCACGAGCAAAGCGCCCTTGACGGTGCCCAACGCGACGATCAAAACGATGACGACTAACGCGGCGGCTTCAGCGAGATTGGTGAAGATGGTGCTCAACGTTCTGCCGATGAATTCGGAACGATCGTAGAAGGTTTCGATCCGCATTCCCGGAGGTAGTTTTTCGCGGACTTCTTCGATCCTCGTCTTCACCCGTTTGACCACTTCCAGGGAATTCTGACCCATGAGCATCATCGCCGTGGCGCCGACGACTTCTCCTTTCGCGTCCTTCGTGATCAAACCGAAACGGAGAGCGGGGCCGATTTCCACTTCCGCGATTTGTCCGAGCAAAAGAGGGATTCCGTCTCCTGCGGTGGTGACGGCGGTGTTCTTTAGATCCTCGATCGATTTGTATTGGCTTTCGCCCCGTATCACGATCTGTTCCGCGTTTTTGGAGATGTAACCGCCCCCCGTGTTCTGGTTGGCGGCCTCAAGTTTATCATAAATTTGTGATAGAGTCAGGTTGTGAACCGCGAGTCTTCTCGGGTCGATCTTCACCTGGTATTGACGCACCTGACCTCCGATGATGTTCACGTCGATGACGCCTTCGGTGGATTTGATTTCGCGCGCTAATTCCCATTCCATATAAGTCCTGAGTTCCTCCGGAGAATGCCTGTCGGAGGTGAGAACGAATTCGTAGATGTCGCCGAGACCGGTCGCGATCGGAGAAAGTTCCGGTCTTCCGTAACCGGGAGGAATGATTCCCTCCGCCTGTTTCAGACGTTCGTTGACGAGCTGTCTCGCGAAATAGATATCCGTTCCGTCTTTGAAGATGACGGTTACGGAACTCACTCCCGTTCTGGAGATGGAACGGATTTCGGTCACGTTCGGAAGACCGGTGAATTCCATCTCGATGGGATACGTTATGAACTGTTCCACTTCGAGGGGGGAAAGACCGGGAGAGGCGGTGACCGCGGAAACCTGGACGTTGGTCACGTCCGGAATCGCGTCGATGGAAAGATGATAGGCGTTGTATATCCCGACTAGGGTCACCATAAAGGTGAGCACCAACACCAAGGCTCTGTTTTTAATGGAAGCTCGGATCAGTTTATCGATCATGTTTGTTGCGGATCTCTAAAAAAGGACTCTATGGACAGGAAAGACGATTTAGCCCCGCGATGAAAGGTTTTTTTACGGGAATTCCCCGGACCTTCCCTTGCGGAAAGGGGATTGAGAGAAAGAACCTTTTTTCCGATTCGCAGGTCTCATCCCGACTAAAAAAAACCGGGATCGACTTCGTGCGCTTAGAAAATCGAAGCGTCGTTTTCGAACGGAACGGTTTCCGTTTAAGGGCGGGTTCGAAGCGTATTTTCGGACGTTTTCGTAGACGATACGCTTCGTTTGTAATCAATATGCAAAAAAAAGAATAGGATTCCGTATTCTATTCCGAGCCAAAAAAAGGAATCGCGGAACGGAACGACCGAATACGTAGAATACGAGACTAAAATGATAAACGACCACACGATGGGCGATATCCTTCCCGAAAAGACGCAAAACCCGAGAAGGGGAAGGATATACCAGGGATGAACCGTGGTGGAAAAGATCAGAAAGATACAATAGACCGTTTCCGCGGCGCCGAACAGATCCCCGATCGCAGTCGTTTTCCGTTTTAAGAGGGAATAAACCGATATCGAAATTCCGGATAACGCCGCGCAGTATTTTCCCGCGGCGTAAAAATCCTCTCCGATCACCCGCAGGAATTCGCGTAAAACGTAATATACGCTTCCGTTGAATTCGAAAAGCTGGAAAAACACCCCGAGTCCGGAGCGGTTCTGTTTGCGGATAGTTTCCGGAAAAAAAAGGAATCCGAAAACGATCGCGATCCAGGGAAGAACGTACAGAAAAAACCGTATAACGCTTGTTTTACGATTTTCTCCCCTTAGAATCCGAAACGCGAAAAACGGCAAAAACGCAGCGGGTGTTATCTTGGTCAGAATTCCCGAACCCAAAAATAGGAAATGCAGAATTCCGTCCTTTTCGTCGTTCGAGCTGGTCCAATTCCAAAACGATAAAACGGACAAGACGCAAAAAAGCACCAGGATCGATTCTGGATGCGCGTTTCCGGAGATTTCGGAAAGAACGAGCGGATTCAGCCAGTAGATCCAACTTCTCCGCACGGGGAATCCGTGTTTTTTCAGCGTTTTCACCAAAACGAACTGTAAAACGACTTCGCTTAACAATAGGAACAGTTTCCAAACCAGGATTCCCGAGTTTACGTCCCCGAAAAGAAGAAGGAATTGCGAGGAAACGTAAAAAAGAAACTGAAGGACCGGAGGATATACGGAGTAAAATCCGGGCGAATTCATCGCGACTAACAACGAGTTTGCGATCTCCCTTTTTTCCGGAGAAAGATCCGCAATCCCCACTTCGCTCGGCATACGGGAAAACGGGGAAATGTTCTCCCCGGATAAAAGCCCGTCCCATAAAAAGCGGTAGACGTCCTCCGAAAGAAGCGGAGGTGAGAATAAAAAAGCGACCCGGATCGTCAAACCGAATCCGATCCAAAAACGAAAGGAGGGCAAGGGCGCGGAGGAGGTCCGTTCCGTAAAAATCGCGTTCGATCTCGTCAAAAGAATAAAATAGGATAAAAACGCGGCCGAATGTGTTGCGAGTAAAAGCGGAAAATTCTTTCTTTCCCCGAAAAAGGAAAACAAGAGGGGAAAAAAATAGGGAAGGA
Organism: Leptospira ellisii; assembly: GCF_002811955.1. Lineage (GTDB taxonomy): Bacteria > Spirochaetota > Leptospiria > Leptospirales > Leptospiraceae > Leptospira > Leptospira ellisii. The sequence goes on along the minus strand of NZ_NPEF01000127.1, from coordinate 1,909 downwards.
TTAACAAACACGATTCGAAACTCCGTCGTAACCGGTCGTAACTCATTTCGAAAACTGAAGTTTGGCGATCGTATAAAGGATTTTCCAACCGGCGCGTACGGAGCCGGAGATCGTTCCGCTTATTTTGGAAACGCCGATCCTTTTTTTATAACTTACGGGAACTTCCGCGCAACGCAGACCCATCTTGGCCGCTTTGATCTGCATTTCCACGGTCCATCCGAAATTTCTGTCTTGTAGATTCATTTTTTTTAATATTTCCGTTCGGACGACGCGGAACGGACCCAGATCGGTGAAACGCACTCCATAAAGGATTCGGATGAGCGTCGTCGAAAGCCAGTTTCCGAATTTCTGCACGGGCATCAAAGAACCTTTTTCCGCGTTTCCCAAAACGCGGGATCCGATCACCAAATCAACGGAGCCGTTCGAGAACGCTTTCGCAAGCAGGCTCAATTCTCCGGGAACATCCGAATAATCCGCGTCCAAAAACGCGACCAGATCCGGAGGATCCGACGAGGAAAAAATCCGCTGCAAACCTTTCAGACAGGCCGCTCCATATCCCCGTTCCATTTCGGACAGAACGATCGCTCCGTTTGAGGAGGCGACCGAGGCCGTCCCGTCGGTCGAACCGTTGTCGATCACTAGGATTTCCTTGATCGGGACGTCGGTCACCATGCGCAGATCGTTCAGCACGAAAGGAAGAGCTCTCTCCTCGTTTAACGCGGGTATGACGATACTCACGGTGAGAAGATTCATAAATTTCCGTTTTTGGAACGATGTAACAGTTCTCCCTCTGTTTTTAAGACGGTCTTTTCGTTCGAAAAATCCGTGACCGCTTCGTAAAACAGGTTGGCAAACGGATATTCCGTTTCGATCCGCTTCAATTTTTGAGCGATCGGTTTCGGAGCGAGGTTCGCGTTCTTTTTCATATGCTGCGAGTTTTCCTTCGTGAGACGGACGTGTTTGATCCGCACGATTCCGTATCTCGGTTTTTCATTCCGTTTTTTAGGAAGCGCGAGTTCTACGGTTCTCGTTTCGCCGGAGCGGATTCGATTGTCCGAAACGAGTTTCGCCTCCGGATACCATTCCCAGATTTGTCCTATCCTGGATTCGATTTTTGCAATCTCTTTTCCGGTTTCGTTTAACAAAATTCCTTCCACGAGTACGTGCCGTTCCGGATCTCCCGTCGGTACGTGGTGACCGGCGTAACGATTAGAAAGTTCCACCCGGACGCGGATCGTGTCTTGTGCGGTTTCGGACCAGACCGGCCGTGAAATCTCCAGACCGGAACGATATCCGTTTTTCCAGTGCGCGTCGAAGAGAGGGAACGTTTTGGGAACCCCTCCGCCGACGAAGGTATGTCTGTGGGAATCCCGTTTCGATTTGTTAAACGAAGGGATCACTACGCTTCTCGACACGGAAGGCATATGACAACTAACGCAATCCTCTTTTCCTAAATGGACGCTTTCCTTATATTCCTCGCCGGTTCTGAAATAGCAGACCAACGAGGCGTTCAGTTTGTATTCCTGGTTGTGGCAGTCGTTGCATCTGGCGTGGAGCGCCTCCCGGTTTTTTTCCACGGGATGAGGCGCGGCCGCCCCCGTCGGACCTATCAACGTTATACGTCCTTGTTCGTCCGCCTTAAGATGGCAGGTTCCGCAGGTCACTCCCTCCTTTTCCCACACGGGATCATACTTCGGATTGGTTTCGAAAATCGGCCGAAACACGTCTCCGTTTTCGAGATGAGTCGCGATACTTTCCCTTTGACCCGAAAGCGGCGTGTGACAATTCAGACAAAGCCATCGGGGAGAATTCGGTTTGGAAAGTTCGGCCTGGAATTGAAGATCGCCGAGCGCGTTTGGGTGTGTGGATATTCTCCATTGCTTGCAATGGTCTTCGTGAGAACGACCGC
>NZ_NPEF01000126.1 GCF_002811955.1 Leptospira ellisii | reverse complement strand
TCTTTTGGACGAGCCCACCAACCACTTGGATATCAAGACGATTCACTGGCTGGAGGAATTCCTAACCAATTACCGCGGCGTCGTCATCGTGATCTCCCACGACCGTCACTTCATCAATTCGATCGCCACCCATATCGCCGATTTGGATTATCAATCCCTCACCGTTTATCCCGGAAACTACGACGATTTTATGGAAGCGTCCACGATGGCCCGCGAACGTCTGTTAGACGAAAACAAGCGGAAGAAGGAGAAGATTGCCGAACTTCAGGACTTCGTAAACCGGTTCAGCGCGAACGCGAGTAAGTCCAAACAAGCGACCTCCAGACAAAAGCAGATCGAAAAGATCAAACTCGACGACGTTAAACCTTCGTCCAGAGTTTCTCCTTATATCCGTTTTAAGATGAAAAAACCGCTCGGTAAGGACGTGATTCTTGCGGACAATATCTCCAAGTCCTACGATCGTCCGATCTTCAAGGACTTTACGCTCAATATCACGAAAGGGGAAAAAATCGCGATCATCGGAACGAACGGAGTCGGTAAGACCACTTTGCTGAAAACTCTGATGAAGCAGATCGAGCCCGACACCGGAAAAGTTTCGATGGGGGATTCCGTAACGGCTTCGATTTTTCCTCAGGATCACAGAGAAGGTATATTAGAAGACGCTGATACGATCGTGGAATGGTTGTATAGATACGCCGATCCCGGAACCGAAATGGAGGAGATCCGCGCGATTTTGGGAAGAATGTTGTTCAGCGGAGATATGGCTAAAAAACCGACCAGCGTTCTTTCCGGGGGAGAAAAATCCAGAATCATCATCGGACGAATGATCATGACTGGAGATAATCTTCTCGCGCTGGACGAACCCACCAACCACTTGGATTTGGAGACGATCGAAGCGCTCAACTATGCGTTGTCGGTCTTCGAAGGAACCGTGATTTTTGTTTCCCACGACCGGGAATTCGTTTCCTCGCTTGCGACCCGGGTCATCGAGGTTTCCACGGAAGGGATCCGCGATTTCAAAGGGAGTTACGAAGATTTCCTCGAAAGGGAAGGCGCGGAATTTTACAAACGTCTTTCCGGCGGACCGGTTCTCGCCGAAACCTGAGATCTCTCGGCCGATTCGACGAAACGAATCGGCTCATTTCGCATTAAAAAATCGGAATCCGATTTTCCTCTTCGCTCTTTCTTATAATTTCGATTCCTAACATCCTTTCGATTTAAGATCCGTATCGTTTAAAGTCCCGGTTCGTGTGAACCGATCGCCGATTCTTGTCTATACGCCGCCACGATCGAAACGATAAAACCGCGATTCGTTCCGTTCCTTTTTCGGGGAATGGATTCTTATAATTATTAAACCGAAATCGAATCTGTTCAAAACTCATTTATAAATGCAGTCGCTTTTGTCGGAAACATATTATAGTTTATTAAACGGGGAAAGTCGATTTCGCATTAGCAAAACACGTCGTATGAAATTGATCGATTGCCGCGGATTCCCCGTTAAACCGCGGCACTTAACGGAAAAAACAAGAATCATGAACCCACATCCACGTCAATTCAAGGAAAGGGCCGGACTCATAGGGGCCGCGTCGTCGATTTCGAAGAAATCGTTTTTCCTCCTATTTTTTTGGTCCGCGGTGTTTCTAACCGCGATCCCTTCGAACGAATTGAGTGCGCAGGTGGAACTCGGAAACTTGAGGATCGAAAGGGCGGATCGGGATTATTCGATGAACGGAAAATGGTATTTCAGACCTTCCGACAACGCGGCCTTTTCCGCGTCCGATTATTTTCATACACACTGGAATCTGTTCGAGGCGGCGAAAAGTTGGCACCTCGAGGGTTACGACTACGACGGGGTCGGATGGTTTCGGATGAACTTCGTTCTTTCTGAGGAGTTTCGCGGGAAAAACGTCGCGATCATGATTCCTTATATCGAGAACGCACACGAGTTTTTCGTAAACGGAGTTTTGATCGGAAAAAAAGGGAAGATTTCGGAAAGCGGCAATCTTTTGGAATCCGATACGAGAAACGACGTTTATACGATCGATTCGTCCGTTCTTAAGGTCGGAACTCCGAACTCGATCGCGGTGCGGGTTCGAAGCGCGGGCGGATTGGGCGGTTTCGCGTTGACGGATTTTTATATAGGGTCCGAGGAGAATATCAAACGAAGATTCAATCTGCACTTGATTTGGGCCTCCGTACTTTTCGGCTTTTTCGTTTTTTGCGGTTTATATCATATCCTTTTTTATTCGGTCCGAAAATCGGAGACGCATTACCTTTATTTCGGCGCGCTTTGTATTCTCGCGGGAATGCAGACGCTGGGATATAGGACGGTCACGTATTGGTTCTATAACGACGCCTGGTTGAATCAATTCCTCAACGGAACGGGAATCATATTGTTTTCCGTTTTTATGATCCTATTTTTTCATACGTTTTTCCGTTCCTCGTTCTCCACGCTTTCGAAACTTTTCGTATTGTTGCCTTCCCTGATTTACGTATGTTTCGTGATTTCCTTTCTTCCTATTATATCCGAAAAACGGGAGTATTTTTATATCGGGTTGTTTTGGAAGAATCTGCTTCCTCTCGCGATCGTGAACATCTTCGTCTCGATCATATACGGTTTTTATCATACGCTTAGAAATCTGAAACGGAACAAAAGCGAGGGCAAGGTTCTTTTGGTCGGTTTCGCGATTCTTCTTTTCAGCCTGTTGCACGGATTTTTTTCCTATATGGGTTATATAAATCAGAATTCCTTTATGGAGTTCGGTTTTCTGCTTTTTCTTTTTTCCATCGCGTTTTCGCTTTCGATCCGTTTTTCGCAGATCCACTCCAAAACCGAATTGTTAAACGAACAGTTATACAATAAGAACGAGGAGTTGACCAAGCTCTACACCTCCTACGCGAGGTTCGTTCCGCGGGAATTTTTGAACAATCTGGGAAAACACTCCATTTTGGACGTCAGCTTGGGAGATCAGATAGAAAAGGAAATGTCGGTGATGTTTTCGGATATCCGCTCCTTTACCGAACTTTCGGAAAAGATGACTCCCGAGGAGAATTTCAACTTCATCAATTCGTATCTCAAGCGGATGAATCCTATCATTCAATCGCATTCCGGTTATATCGACAAGTATCTCGGGGACGGAATCATGGCGTTGTTTCAGGAAAGCCCGGAAAACGCCGTCGACGCGGCTATAGAGATGCAGAACTATCTGATCACCTACAACCAATACCGTATGAAATCCAATTACGCCTCGATCCTGATCGGAATCGGAATACATTACGGAAAAATGATATTAGGCACGATCGGTAGCGACGAAAGGATGGAAGGAACCGTGATCTCGGACGCGGTGAACGTTTCCTCCAGGATCGAAGGACTGACCAAAATCTACGGTTCCAAAATCATCATCAGCGAACAGACAATGTATCGTCTTCCAGATCCTGACAAATACAACTATCGCCTTTTGGACTCGATTACGGTGAAGGGAAAAAGCGACCACCTCTGCGTTTACGAAATCATGGACGGAACGGAAGCCGCGGTTCTGGAGCTTAAATTATACACCAAACCGATCTTCGAGAAGGCCGTTCTGGAATATATGAAGCAGGATTTTCAAAGTTGTATCGAATATATGAGACGGGTGCAGGAAATCTATTCGGACGATCGCGCGGCGCATCTTTACATCCTACGATGCGAACAGGCGATGCGTCAAGGGGTTCGCGACGCCTGGAATGCTCCGATATAATTCCGCTGGATTTTAGTTTTTGCCCGGATAAGAAACCGTTTCGAACACGGAACGGTCTTTCGTTATTTTAGTAATTTTGATTATTCTAAAATTCTAATGTTGTTTTAGGGGTTGCCGCTCCGGCGAGAAGTCGTTCATTCAGAATGGGTGCGATTCGAGGAAGGCGAAAAGTCCGTCCAATGCCTTTTTTCTGTGGGAAACCGAATTCTTTTCCGATTCCGGAACCCGTGAGAACGGTTTTCCGAACGGAGGATAAAAGAACACCGGGTCGTAACCGAATCCGTATTTTCCTTCCGAATCGTATTCTTTCGAAATAATTCCTTCACATGAGCCTTCGAAGATTTTTTCCGTAGTTCCGTCCACGTACGCGATCACGCAGGAATAGTGCGCGTTTCGATCCGTTTTCGATTCTAACTTTTGTAAAAGCAGCAGGGCACGATCGCGATCGTTCAATCCTTCTCCGCCGAAACGCGCGGAATAAATTCCGGGTTCTCCGTTTAAGGTGTCGACGCAGATTCCGGAATCGTCCGCGATGGACGGTAAGGAAGTTATGCGAAACAGCTCGCGCGCTTTGATCAGGGCGTTTTCTGCGAAAGTGGTTCCGGTTTCTTCCGCGTCGAATTCCGTTCCCAGCTCCTTCGGAGTCAGGATTTGAACGCCTAACCGTGATAAGATGGAACCTACTTCCCTGACTTTATGGGCGTTGTTGGTGGCGAGGGCGAGTCGTTTCAACGACTCAGCTTAAATTCGTCGAAGGCGTCTTCGATATTGGGAACCACCTTAAAAACCTTATCCAACATCGTGATTTCGAACAATTGGAGTAGGTCCTCGTCGTTTACGACGATGATGATGTCGCCTTCCGCACTTTTGAATTTCTTTTTATAGGAAACAATGATGCCTAACGCGGTGGAACAGATGTGATTCACTTCCGTCAGATCGATGATGATCTTGGGGGACGGGTCAAAGTTGTGTTCGCTCAGATTTCTATCGAGTTCTTCGCTATCGGATTGGAGAATGGATCCTGCAATCTTGATGATGTGAATATCGTCTTGTACGGTTATTTCCATGTGAGTCCCGGTTACTTCTGTGGCTTTTCGATTTCGGTTTTTCAACCAAAAAAAAGCCCTGGAACGGGATTTGAGGCGTTTTTTTACGATTTCGAAGATTTTCTATGTCGCTTGTTCGCGGAGAACTTTCAAGTTCCGTTCTTATCGATCCAATTTTCATTCTCCTTAAGAAATAAAAGAGAGGAATTTTTGCGGATTTATGATTCCCTCCCCTCATCATTTAGAATTGGTTGGAGCGGACGATGTTGAAAAAGATCGGATACATAACGATTGGAATTTTATTTTTACTCGGTGTTTTGTTTTGGGTCGGACAAGGGCCCAGGGTTTCCATTCCTAAAGACACGAAACTGGGCGCGGAATTTCAGTTTCCCGAAGAGGAAAAGACGGTTCGTGAAACCTTGGATCTTTTGATCTCCTCGCTCAAGGAAAAATATCCCGCCGGTTCCGAAGCGAAACGGGACGCACATCCTTTCGCGCACGGCTGCGTTAAGGGTAAGTTCACCGTTTCGGATTCGGTTCCCGAGGAATTGAAATACGGAATATTCAATTCTTCTAAAACGTTTCCGGTTTGGATCCGTTTCTCCAACGGCTCCATCACGAAAAAACCGGATAAGGAAGGGGATATCCGCGGAATGGGAATCAAGCTGATGGGAGTGGACGGACCGAAACTCGCTTCCGACGAAAAGAGGACGCAGGACTTTCTTCTGATCAATCATCCGGTTCTTCCCGCGGGCGATCCCGCGGAATATCTGGCGCTGTTCCGCGCCGCGTTCGCGAAGAAACCGATGTCTTATTTTTTCGGTGGGCTTCCCTGGAATTGGAAGTTGACCGCGCTTCGCGAATCCATCTCGATCCGAGGAAAGAAAATTCCGGACGTTTTGGAGATCCGTTATTGGAGTACTACTCCGTATCGTTTGGGCAAGGAATCGCTCGCCGTAAAATATTCCGCAAAACCCTGCGGACCGACGGAGGCGAAACTTCCCGAAAATCCGGGCGACGATTATCTAAGGCAAACGATGATCTCTCATCTCAAGGAACGATCCGCCTGTTTCGAATTTATGATCCAAAAACAGACGGATCCGATCTCGATGCCCGTGGAAGACCCGGCCGTTCATTGGAACGAATCGGATTCTCCCTTTCAAACCGTGGCGAAGATCGAAATTCCCGTGCAGGAGTTCGCCGTTCCGGAACAGGATCGAGCCTGCGAAATCATGTCGTTTAATCCCTGGCATTCCCTTCCGGAACACCGTCCTTTGGGAGGGATCAATCGGGTGAGAAAACTGGCGTACGAGACGATCTCCAAATACAGAAGATCGCAAAACGACGTTAAGGCGGTCGAACCTTCGGAGTGAGTTATCTCTGTCTTCTAAGGAATAACTCCAGACCTTTTTTCGCTTCGGCTTTCACCTTGTTTCTTATGAACGGAAGAAAGCCGAAGAGAAGTCCGGATAAACCCAGCGCCTGTCTCGACCAACGATAAAAACCGAAACGATCGGTGTGTTTTACGATTTTGCCGTCCTTGCAGGTCAATTCCGCACGAATCACGTTATGCACCTTGTTCCCCGTCTTTGAAAAAGTATAGAAGGCTTCCCAGGTCACAGTTGCTACGTCTCCTTGGGATCGGATTTCTCCGAACTTCAATTCGAGATCCTTTCCTCTCGAAACGAGCATGTTCCACATTCCCCTCGTTTCCGTCGCGTTCAGATCGGTAAATACCGGATCGTTGAACGTTACCGAATCCGAATAAAGCGCGCTCATCGTCGCGACGTCCTTTTTCTGGAACGCCTCGTAAAATTCACCGGCTACTTGTGCAGCTGATTTCATAGATTCTCCTCACTTGCAATGTACGTTTCCTTCGCGGAATCGTTTTTTTGGTTTCCGTAAAGGAACGATACGCGCGTCTTTTTGTAAATTTCTTTTCACAACGTGAAACGGATGATGAACATCGGTGGACAATTTCGGTTCCCAAAAAACCGGAACGATTTTTATTTTGTAACTTAGTTTTTCGGATCCGATTCTAAAATGACCTTGCTGAATCCGATCCTTCCCACATTTTGCGGTTATGAAAAAAATCCTATCGTTCTCCTTAGGTTTCCTTGTGTACACTTCCGTTTTTCTTTCGTGTGCGGTCACTTCGCATAACACCCGGTCCGTCAACTTGGGTAAACCGTTCGCTCCGCAGAATTTAAAACCCGATGTCAAAGGCCCGATCACGTTTCAAAAGTTCGTCGCCGCGGATTGGGTCACGGAGCGGGGAGGGTTGATCAATTTGAAGGATCCTAAGGCCGCCGGTATTCAACCCGGACAGGAACCGATTCAGATTTATTTCTACGCAATCGATCATCCTAAGTTCGGCAGATATCTGATCGACACGGGAATGTCGAAAGAGTTTCGTAAAGATCCGAAAGAATGGCCCATTTCTTCCATCGTGGCTTCGGCGATGAATACGTCCGCGTTCAAAATTCAACTCACCGCCGAGGAATGGCTTAAGAAGGATCCCAAAAAAGTGGAAGGGATTTTTTTGACGCACATGCATCTGGATCACGTTTTGGGAACCGCTGATTTTCCCGCCGGAACCCCCATCTTGATAGGACCGAAGGAATCGACTGGCAAACGATTCGTCAATCTTTTCGTTCAAGGAACCACCGATACGATTCTGGGAGAAAATCCGAATTTGTCCGAATTGACGTTTCCCGAAACGACCGATTCACAGGCTCCTCCGATCTTGGATTTTTTCGGAGACGAATCCCTTCTCGTCTTTCACGTGGAAGGACATACGAAGGGAAGTCTCGCGTTTTTGATCAGGACGAATTCCGGCACGCAACTGGTAGTAGGGGACACGTGTCATACGAGTTGGGGATGGGAAAACGGGGTGAGCCCCGGCGATTTTACGCAAGATCAGGAAAAGAACCAGAGGTCTCTCGACTTTTTGAAAAACCTAGCCGGCAAATTCAAGACGATTCGGATTCATCCGGGACATCAAAGTATATCAAAATAAGTGAATTAAGAATTCTTTAATCTACTAATAGAGGAAAATATGAGGGAAATAGATCGTTCCAAGCCGGTTCTCGTCACGGGAGGGGCCGGTTATATCGCTTCCTGGGTGGTGAATTACCTTTTGGAAGACGGGATCTCCGTGCGGACCACGGTTCGAAACAAATCCGATTCGGATAAGATCAAACATCTTTTAAAATTGGCGGAACGTTTTCCCGGAAAACTGGAATTCTTCGAAGCGGACCTGCTGAAAGACGGTTCGTTTTCGGACGCGATGAATCGGGACGGTGGAGTGGAACTCGTCATTCATACAGCGTCGCCGTTTTTTATCGACGGAATCAAAAATCCGCAGAAGGAATTGGTCGATCCCGCCCTACAAGGAACGAGAAACGTTCTGAATTCCGCGAATCAAAGTCCTTCCGTCAAACGGGTGGTTTTAACCTCGAGCGTCGCTGCGGTGATGGGAGATAACGCGGACGCGGATGCGGTTCCGAACCGCACGTTTACGGAAGAACATTGGAACACGACTAGCAGTTTGAAACATCAGCCGTATCCGTATTCCAAAACCCTCGCGGAGAGGGAGGCTTGGAAGATCGCGGAGAATCAGACTCGTTGGGATTTGCTGACGATCAATCCTTCGTTCGTGATGGGACCTTCCCTTTCGGAAAGGGCGGACGGAACCAGCGTAAATTTTATGCGATCGATGATCAACGGAAAGTTCGCGCCGGGGGTTCCGGATATGACGATCGGATTCGTGGACGTCCGCGATGTAGCGCGCGCATATCCTCGCTGGGTTGACTCCGAACGCGAAGGGAAGACATATCGTTTCCTCGAAAACGCTGAAGTTTTTGGACGTCGCCGAGGCGATTCGGAAGAAATACGGAAAACGATTTCCGACTCCGAAAAGTTCCCTTCCGAAATTTCTGACCTATATGATCGGGCCGTTTTTCGGTCTGTCTTGGGAGTATATTTCGCGTAACGTGGGAATTTCGTTCGATCTGGACACTTCCTACGGTAAAAAAGATTTGGGATTGTCGTATCGAAATCCGGAGGATACGTTCCACGAGCATATCGAACAGTTGCTTGCTTCCGGTCTGATCTGAACCGCAAAAACCCGGCTCGAAAAAATCGGCCGGGTTTTTGTCTTGGAGGGTGCGGAGAGGAAATTCCGAATTTAGTCTTCGTTTTTTTCTTTTTACGGAGCGTTCGGTTTCGATTCGTTAAGTTGAAGCGGAGGTCGACGATCGATCCGAAAAAAGATTCAACAAGCGTCCCCTCCCGCGAGGAACATCGACTGCAGTTTTCCGTTTTGAAGACGCATGAATTCGTTGATGAAGCCGTCGTATCCGTTGTGGTGAATGATCAGGATCGGAGTTCCGTTTCCGTCCAAATCGAACGCGTCCAGAAAATGATACTGTCCTCCGTAAAACGCCTGCTCTCCTATTAGAGTATCAAACTTTTCGAATATCTTTTTTCCGAAAACGTCGCCGTTCAATTCGTACAGCGCGGAGTAATACGATTTTTCCTCCACTTCGAGTTTTATCGCATAACGTACGAAAACGTATCCCTTATCCGGAGATACGATCTTATAAAAATCCCCCCGTTTCAGGAATTTCAGTTCCTCCTGTTTCGGATGTTTTTTCCTAAAGACGGCGGCGATCGATTCGTCCAATTGTTTACCCGTCTTTTCCGAAGGTGTATAACGCTCCGATCTGACTTTACTTTCGATTTTCGATCCGAATATTCCGAACGTGGAGGTTTCCAGGGTGTTTATTTTTCCGAACGCAAAAAGAGAACCCTTGAGAACGCGGACTTCCTGACAACCGGTGGTTTCCTTCTTTTCGGGGTTGAATTCCCCCACAACGTTCGTGCTTTGATAAACGGTAGCCTTTTGTTTGTTTTGTGTTTTCAGTTTCTCCAAGTAATACGCTTCCGCAGAATAGTCGTTAGCCGAAAACCATTCGTTCTTGATCCGAAGCGCGAGGGATCTGAACCAGGAACCTTCCGTGCTCGTATAAACGGATCCGAAAAGAACCGCGTTTTCCAAATCGGCGGGAGGTTTTTTGCTTAGGAATTCCGAGGCCGCGTATCCTTTGGCTCCCGTGCGGGTCGTGATCGCAAGCCATTCCTCCGATTGTGCGTCTTCGTTGATCGAAACGATTTCCCCTTTTTCCAACTGGAACAGGACCTTTCCGTCCTTTGGTTTTTCACGGACGTTCAGCTTGCCTTCGAGGGTGACGACGTATCTCGGGGATTTTTTCTCTCCGGCGTTTAACGCCTGAAATACGAAACAAACGATCAAAAACGAAAGAATTTTCCAATACATTCCGAAAGGAGAATCCGGGTCCTTCCGTTTTCAAGATTTATTTCCCGCCTTATGGAGCCGATTTATAATTTATTTCTAATTTTTGCCTATCGCGAGATGAGAATAAACCAGAAATAGGAGAATGCGACGATGACCGAAACGTATCCGAGTATATAAATCCAAATCCTATGTCTATAAACGAATTTGAATAAGGCCGTATCGTATACGGAGGAGCTGTTCCGGAAAATGTCCTGTCCGCTTTCGGAATCCGCGGGAAGTTCGTTCTTCCAGGAGGAAACGATCCTTTCGAAATCCTTTCCGAAAGCGCGTTTCGGGATCGCCGTTTCGGCGTGGAAATCGAGAAGGTTACCCTGGCAGATTCCGCAGTCCTTGATGTGTTTTTTGAGATAAATCGGGATTTTATTTCCGGAATATAATAATTCCTTTAAATACTCCGGTTCAAAACATTCGTTCTCGCTGGTATTTTCCATCTTCTTCGCCTTCGTTCGTTAAAATCGGACATCACTCATCGTTTTTTCTTCTTCTCCGCAAGAGGAACACTTTCGTAGTCGTCGAACAGATACGGAACCACGATCTTAAAAAATGCGGGAAATAGGAATATCGTAAGAACCGTCGAAATGGAAAGACCGGACACCACCGTGACCGCCAACGGTCTCCAAAGCTGACTTCCTTCCCCGGAATCCAAAACGGACGGGAATAAACCCAAGACGGTCGTAATCGTGGTGATCAGAATCGGCCGGATCCGTTCCTGGATTCCAGTCGATAAAAGTTCGTCCAGATCCTTATAGCGGTCGTTCGATTTGAATTTTTCCAAAAACGTCTCCGCGATCAGGATCGAGTTGTTCACGGTGATTCCAGCTAACATTACGAATCCTATATATACGGAAATGTTTAAGGACATTCTGAAAATGAACAGGGTCAGGATCACCCCAGCCGCGGAAAACGGGATCGTAAGAATGATCAAAAAGGGAATCAGGAACGACTCGAACAGGGAGGATAGGATACAGACGATGATGATGAACGCGAGGACGATCAGCAATATCATCTCCGTTCTGCTTTCCTTCAATTTTTTATAGTTCCCGGTCACTTCGTAGTGGTAGTTTTCGGGGAAGGACACCTTTTTTAACGAGGCTTCGATTTTGCTAACCGCGGTTCCCGTGTCGATTTCCCCAAGTTTGGCGGTTAAGCCGTAGGTCTTCCTTTTGTTCTTCCTATAGATTCTCGATTCGGCTTTTTCCTTGCGGATCGAACTCAATTCGATCAACGGTATTTTGGCGATCTTTTCCGATCTGGAGGACGGTATAAAAACTCCGAATACTGATTCGGGTCCTTCGCGATCCTCCCTTGAGAACCGCACGCGGATGTCTATCTCACGATCCTTATCGTAGAATTTCGTGGGAATG
>NZ_NPEF01000125.1 GCF_002811955.1 Leptospira ellisii | reverse complement strand
AGGGAGTTCCCACCTTTCACAAGAACTACAGTTATATCCTCCACCTCGATCTCACCTTCAACCGAGTGACCCGGAAGCTCCAATGCCTCCCCGAGTCCGCTTTTTACACATTCGAATACCGAGAATGGTTCCGAGAGCCGGAATAACCCACCAGTCTGACTAAAAAATCCGGACAATCGAATCGACAATCGATCACACACAGTTCTTCTTTTGACTTTGTACTCACCTGTCGCCTAACAACGTTGACGTCCCACGATGAAAAAGAGAAAGGTCAACCACCTCGATCAGTTCATCAACCGGACGAAAACAAACGATTGGTCGTCCGGTTCCCATCCAACAGCTACAAATCAAAAATCCATCTTCAAACCGTTGATCGGATATTTCATATAAACCGTAGTCGTTCGCGCACCGGAAGTGATCGTCAATAAATCCAAAGGATTCAACCCAATACTATAAAATCCTTCGTCGATCATCGCGATCCCGAACCCGGCACTCTCCTTTTCATTTAGAAATTCGGGACGAAAGAAATCCGCCGAATTCCCTTGGTCGAACAGTTCCTTATGTTTCAATCTGGATTCCTGGATTCGTTCGAAATCGAGGTGGTGAATCGGCGAATCGTTTCGAATTCGGAAACTCAATTCATCGCTCGTAATCCGGATCTTGAGCGAAATGTTCATATTGTATTTTTGGATTTTGCCGCGAACGTCCTCAAGGAACGATTTTTCACCCTCGCTCAAAACCTTCTTTTTCGTGCGGATCTTATCCTCCAAAGAAAGAACGGTTTGCACCTGTTTTTTCACCTTATCGGGAACGATATAACGGTGCATCGCGTCGCGTAACACCGAGGTTTCCATGATGATCTCCAACAACTCCTCCGCTTCCTGACGACTGGACTCGCCCTGTTCCAATTTTTTTAAGAGTTCGTCTCGGAATATGATATGACGTATATTCGCCTTGATTGCGTTTAACAAAGCCTCCATCAAACCGCTGAAAAGATGAAAACCCGCCAACGGATTGGCGCCGATCTCGTCCAAAATTCCGTTTACCAATTCGGATAAGATATCCCGGGTGGGTTTTGTCAGACCCTTCAGCTCAAGGTGAAAGAATTTTCTTTTCTTAAGATCCTCGATATTTTTCAGGATCTCACCACCTTTCAATGCTGTTTTCTGGTTTGCCATATATCCCCGCCGAGTTTTTTAGGTATCATTGATGCACAAAGTCTTTTGCGCAAGTTTGTTTTAAATCATGGAATCAAAATCCGGCATTTTTGAATTAATCACACCGGACCTCGGAGATACCGACAAAATCGAACTCGTACATTGGAATTCGAAGTTGGGAGACTCCGTTCAACCCGGACAAGAAATTTTAGAACTCGTTACCGACAAGGCCTGCTTCCCGATGGAGTCTCCTGTGTATGGAAAACTAACGCAAATTATAAAAGAGAAGGGTTCCATCGTTCGCAAAGGGGAAGTGTTGGGAATTTTGGAACTTTTAAAACCGGAATGAAAATTCTTCACCTGTCCGATCTTCATTTTCCGACACGAATTCCCATCTTTCAGTTAAAAGGAAAGATGATCGTAGGATATCTGAATTATACGTTGCGAAGAAAGAAAAAGTATCCTCTTCAAATCTGGCGTTCCATTCTATCTTCCGTCGAGGAACTCGATCCGGATTCCATCGTAATCTCCGGAGATATCACCAACGTTTCGCACGAATCCGAATTCAAGGAAGCCGGGAAATTATTAAGCGAACTACCCAAGAAAAAAGTTTTTTACATACCGGGAAATCACGATCGTTATACGCAAGACGCGGTCGGTAAAAACGCCTTTTACGAAAAATATTTTTCCGATCTCTCGGGAGAATCCGTTTCGACGAACGACGATTACATTCGAATCAAAAAAATCGAAAACATTCACTTCGTAGGTTGGGACTCGAGTTTACCTCTTTCGATTTTGGACGCATACGGAAACGTTCGACCCGATATCGTATCAAGAACCCTTACCATTTTGGATGAGAAAAAAATCCGGAATTATATCCTCGTATGCCATCATCCGATCTGGAACCCTCCGCACAGACAGGAAACTTCGCACCACAAGCTGATCAATCGCGAGGAAATCGCGTCGCTCCTGAAACGAAAACCGCCGATCGCATTTCTACACGGTCACGTTCATACCAATTGGGTCAAATTCCCGGGCGAAGAACTTCCGTATTACGTGATCAACTCCGCTTCGAGCACAAGAATCGCCGATTCAAGACACGAATGCGGATTTCATCTCATCGAGTTGAACGGTCGGGATTTAAAAATCAAACGTTATACTTATCAATTGGAACAGTCTAAATTTACGGAAGCACCCCTGGTTTCCTATTGGGAAAAGGAATAGTATGGCAACGATCGAAGCAGTCAAAATTCAAAGAGAACTCACCAAAATCAAACATCCTGAACTCAAAAAGGATATCGTATCTTTGGGAATGTTAGGGTCCCTGGACATACAGGAAGGAGACACCAATATCCTTCTGAAACCCCCCAACCAGGATAGAAGGATCCAAATCGGCCTCGAAGCCCAAATCCGGCAGACTCTCACCAAACTGGATGGAATCGGCAAGGTGAAAATCAAATTCGAAGTCGATCCCAAATTGATTCTCGACGATTCGAACAAAATCCCGGGGGTAAAAAACGTAATCGCGATCGGTTCCGGAAAGGGCGGCGTCGGAAAATCTACGGTCACCGTAAACTTGGCGGCGATGGCGGCTTCTTTAGGATACAAGGTGGGAGTTCTGGACGCGGATATCTACGGACCTTCCGTCGGAAAAATGTTCGGAGTCAACGGACGCGTCGCACTCAAAGCCGAAGAGGATAAGATTTATCCTTTGGAAAAGGACGGAATCAAACTGATCTCCTTCTCGTTTCTCATCGACGAAAAACAACCCGTGGTTTGGCGGGGACCGATGCTCGGAAAAGCCGTCGAACAATTCTTATACGATATCGTCTGGGACGAACTCGATTATCTTTTCATCGATCTTCCTCCGGGAACGGGAGACGTACAACTTTCTTTAGCTCAGCTCATAGACTTAGGAGGAGCGGTGATCGTAACTACCCCGCAGACCGTAGCCTTACTCGACGCGACAAGAGCCTCCGCGATGTTTTCCCAAGTAAAGGTTCCGATTCTCGGAGTCGTGGAAAACATGAGCGAATTCATTTGTCCTCACTGCGGACATGCTTCTGCCATATTTAGCAAAGGTGGAGGTCAAAAGTTGGCCGATTCCTCGGAAACGCGTTTCTTAGGTGGAATTCCTCTTACGATGGACGTGATGAATGCGGGAGAAGACGGTAAGCCGTTCGTATTAAAGGAAAAAAACACTCCGGTGTATCAAGCTTACAAAACCATCTTCGATCATCTAAATGAAGAAATAAAAAAGTGGGAATAATACGCGCTTTAGAGTCTGTTGTTATAAGTGACGGGAGGTGAACCTTGAAGTTTGAAAAGGGATCCGAAAAAAACCCTACGGGCAATTTGATCGTATATTGCAACGTCTTTGGTGAAAACCCTCTCAGCCCCGGAGGGAAAATCATTGCGTCTAACGTGGTGGTCAGCTTCTTAAAAATCGGCGAAAATTTTCCGGTCGTCACGTTCCCTCCTGTTTCACTCGAAAGTTACGAAGAACTCAAAAAAGTAATTTCGGAGAACATAGACAAATACGACGTCATCAAAATCAAAGACTTTGAAATGCCTTCCTCCAAGGATGCGTCCAACGATTACATCCAGGAAAGAATGGATCAGTTCAACAGCGTAGTAATCAAATACGTGGAAATCTGCAAGAACAGGGAAGTGGGAGGCGGACAAGTCCACTTTCCGGAAGAGGAAAGCGGCGTTCGGGAATATCTGGACGCGCTCGCCAATCTTTCCTTAAAAATCCGGAGATCTACGGGAATCGCACGCGAAGCTTCCCTCATAAAAATGGATCAGTTGGTGGAAAATTTCTCCACGAAACATCCGGAATTCGATCTTGAGAATTTCAAACGCGCCCTGTTTTTACCCGGCCAAACCGGAGAAGAACTGATCGGTTTGTATCTTCAGAAATTCAACGCTATCTCGAAAGAAAATTACGAGGACGCTTCCACTCTGAAAAAAAGAATTCACGATATCGAATATTCGGCGTAAGTCGATCCTGTATCGACGAAGAAGTCTTCCGTTCGACATGAAACGTTCGCAGACTACATTACGATTCTTGAATATTCAAATATCGCTTTTAACGAATTCCACTCAATCCTCCGATAGGCGCGTAGGATTCCATCTCGGATACAAATCCAATTCCGCTCCCAAAAGCCGGAAAATCCGTTCGCTGACGAAATCACCCAGATCTTCCAAACTCTTCGGCAACTGATAAAAACCGGGAGAGGCAGGAAGGATCGTGGCTCCCGCGTCGTGTAGTTCGAGCATATTCTTCAGATGGATCCGATTGTAAGGAGTTTCCCTCGGAACCAGGATCAGAGGTCTTCTTTCCTTCAGCGTGACGTCCGCGGCCCGATCGATCAGACTTTCCGTCAAACCTGCGTTGATGGAGGCGATCGTCTTCATGGAACAGGGAACTACGACCATCGCCTTCCAAGTGTTGGAGCCGGAGGCTATATCCGCTCCTATATCCGAGAAATTCCTGATTTCGAAACGATGGTTTGCGGAATTCAGTCCGTATTTGGTGCGGACGAAATCCAAAAGTTCCGCAGAAGAAGCAACCGTACAACGCATCTCTTCCCGAAACACCCGCAACGCGGCGGGGCTACATACGAAGAATGTCGTACCTTCGATCGTAGATAAGGCTTTGATAAAACGTTCCGCATAAATCGAACCGCTCGCGCCCGCCATTCCCAAAACCAATCTCATCGTCTCGATTTCCCCGCGTTCCTCGTGAAGGAACTTTTTATTTCGAATTCGTTTAACATTTCAGAACGTAACGACATCACCTTTATAGAATCGCCAAAAACAGGATGCGGTCCGCCAAAAGCCCGGAGAATAACAAAAGCGAAATCCTGGAATGAATCTGATAAAACCGAGGAGGAAAAAAATCCTCCCCCGCACTCCGCGCGATCCTATGTTCCTGTAAAAGGGAATACGCGGTGATTCCCACAAAGACGAGAAACACGGGACCCAAAGAGGAAACGATCCCCGCCGCAAATAAAAAAATCACGCAGAGAACGTGCGTCACTGCGGCGATTTTCAGAGAATTCCTGCGGCCGAACCTCGCGGGAATCGAATGTAATCCCGCTTTAAAATCGAATTCCCGATCCTGTAACGCATACAAAATGTCGAAACCGGCGAGATTCAAAGCGAGGGCGATCGTCCACAACATCGGTTCCCAAACGATCTCCGACCGAATCGCGACCCAAGTCGCGAGCGGAGCCAAGCCGATCGAAATTCCCAAAATATAATGACAAAGCCAGGTGAAACGTTTGGCCAAGGAATATCCGAGTAAAATCAACAAGGTAGGAAAGGAAAGTGCGAACGCCATCGGATGAATCCACCAGCTTACCGTCCAAAATCCGATCGAAGATAAAACGACGAACCAAACCGCTGCGCGGAGGGAAATTTTTCCCGCGGGAATTTCACGATCCTTTGTTCTTTCGTTTTTGGAATCGATGTCCCGATCCACGATCCGGTTAAATCCCATCGCCGCCGATCTTGCGAAAACCATGGAAAGTAAAATCAAAAACGACAACGAAACCCATTCCCCAACCGACTTCCCCGGAGTTTTGAGAAATGCAAGAACGTACGCAATGCCGGCAAAGGGCAGTGCAAAGAGGGTATGGGAAAACTTAATCAGACTTCCGTACTGCTTGAGTGAGGAGAGGGCGGTATTCATAAACCGGATTCACTTCCCGTTTTAAAATTCGTTTCCTACATAAATTGGAAGGAGAAGCCTAAAAAGCGATGATTTTTTCCGCGCTCCTCCAAGGATACGTTTATGACTCCCGTTTCCACGAAACCCTCCACTTCGAAGGATTCCATCCGCACTTTTTTGCAGACGATCATAACGGATCCGATACGTCATTCCCGCTGGCTCAACACGATCTCTTTTCTGGAACATATGGGTTCCCGAAAAATTCTCGCGACCCAAAGCGGTTTCGGAACCGGCGAGATGATTCTGCGTCACGCGTCGGAGGAGGCGAGACACGCACATTTTTTTAAACGGATGAGCGAACGGGTTTCTCCCGGAACCTGCCCCGATTATAGACCGGAACATATGCACTGCGGATTTCCCGCGTTCTTGTATTTTCAGAGATTGGACGGAATGGTCCTCAAGAATCTAAAACAGGACGGCATCGCCGGAGCCAAACGCTCTTATCTTTCGTATTTATACGTAACCCATCTGATCGAGGAGCGCGCCGATTTTCTCTATGCGGAATACGATCGGATTTTGGAGGAGAACGGAATTCCCGTCAGTTTAAAGTCGATCCTCAAAGAGGAGGAATCGCATCTTTCCGATATGAAAAACGCGCTGAACGAGGAAGATTCTCAATACGAAGCGCGTTATTCACTTTTTCAGGAAAAGGAAGAGTTGAATTATAGGAGATTCGAAACCTCCCTGTTAAAATCGGCGGGATTGAATTAGAATCCGGATGTTCCGTACGAATCCGAAAAAAGCCGTTCTGTTAGTTTCAATTTTTTGTATATTCTATTATCAGAATGTATTTTCGGAAACGGGGGACTTATCGGATCACCCGATAAGCGTCGTCCTCGTCTGCGAACCTTCCGCGAGAGCGGACAAACCCCGCTATTACAAATCTACGTCGCTGTTCTTTAAACGACTGAAAAACAAACGCCTACAGGAAAACGGAACCGCATTTTTCGTCGGCTACGGGGCTTTCGCCTCCGAATCCCCTACGGAACAACTGAATCTCGCGGGTCAAAACGGATACGATTTGTATCTTTTTCCGCAGACGGCTCCGGAGAATTTGCCGACTTCCGCACCCGCGGCAAACGCAGTTCCTTGGATTTCGTTCGTCGTGGAAAAAAAAGAAACCGTAAAACTTCCGCCTAAAAAGAAATCCAAATCCGCAAAATCCAAAAATAAAAAACCGATTCAACCGAATGCGTCCAAAACCAAGTCCGGAAAAAAGACACGATCCGGCACGAAGAAAAAAATTCCCGATTCAAAACAAACGACTTTGGCGGAAACGCCTCCAACCAAAACGATCGTAACACAAATCGGAAACGCTTCTTTCGAATTGAGTTTCGACGTTTTAAAATTCTGGTTTTCCACGACTACCAATCCCACGGAACTTTCCTGGACTCCGGAACGGATTCTATTTTTGGCCGGAGATAAAACCGCGGACGAATGGAATCGAATCCTTTCCGAAAAACCGGAAGACACAACCGCGATCCGGCTTTTGTATTCCGCTCAAGACCTGAGATTCAACGAAGGCATTTATTATACGGGATGCGCTTCCCCTAAAATTCCGAACGGGATCTCCGTTTTAAATTTTTTCTTTCGAGGGAATCGTCTGATCCGTCTGAAGCAGGAAAGTTTTTCCCTGAACAGCGACGGTTCTGGGAAATCCTGGGAACTCGAATGACGATTTTACTTTTCGCGCAGACCTTGCCCGGAAAACCTGGATTGCATGAGTCTGAATTGCGGCATCGTAGGCCTTCCCAACGTAGGTAAATCCACTATTTTCAACGCCCTTACCAAAGCGGGCGCGCAGATGGAGAATTATCCGTTCTGCACCATCGAACCCAACAAAGGAATCGTGGAAGTTCCGGATTCGAGACTCGACCGCCTCGCCGACATCGCAAAACCGCAGAAGATCGTTCCTGCAATCATTGAATTCGTGGACATCGCGGGTCTCGTCAAAGGAGCGAGCCAGGGAGAAGGTCTTGGAAATAAATTTCTTTCGCATATCCGGGAAGTGGACGCGATCTGTCACGTTGTGCGCGCTTTCGAAGACGAAAACGTAACCCACGTTCACGGAAAAGTGAATCCGGTCGACGACGCCGCGGTCGTAAATATGGAACTCATCTTTGCGGATTTGGACAGCGCCGATAAACAATACCAGCGTGTCGCCAAAAACGCGAAAAACGGAAACAAAGAGGCGCAGGAAATCGCTGTCGTTCTCGAAAAAATTCTGGATCTTTTAAAAGCGGGAAAACCCGCTAGACTCGCGGATTTAAAGGACGACGAAAAAAAAATCGCGAAGTCCTTCCAACTCATCACATACAAACCCGTTATGTACGTCGCGAACATCGCGGACAAGGATGCGGCGAAAAAAGACACGCCGCTTTTGCAGCAGATCCGTCAGATGGCGAAGGAAGAAAACGCCGAACTCGTGATTTTATGCGGTCGTTTCGAAGAGGAGATTTCCGGTTTGGATCGGAACGAACAACTCGACTTCCTTACGGAAATCGGAGAAACCGAAAGCGGTCTTGATCGCATGATCAAAACCGCATATAAGCTGCTGGGACTCATCACTTTCTTTACCGCCGGAGAGGTGGAAGTCCGCGCCTGGACGACTCCTGTGGGCAGCACCGGACCCAAGGCGGCGGCCGTGATCCATTCCGATTTTGAAAAAGGATTTATCCGCGCCGAAGTGATGAGTTACGAGGATTTGAACCGGGCCGGAACCCAGGGTAAGGTCAAGGAAGAAGGGAAACTCAGAATCGAAGGAAAGGAATACGTCGTTCAAGACGGAGACGTGGTTTACTTTAGGATCAACGCTTAATTCGGCTCGTATCGATTCGCGGTTCGTATCTAATCAGTATTGCAGTTTCGTTTTCGAAACGCTTTCGGACTCATACCGACGTTTCGTTTGAACGCGGTATGAAACGCCGATAAGGAATTAAAACCGGATTCGTAGGCTACGTTGAGAACGTTCAGATCCTGTCTGTAGGTCAGCAGACGTTTCGCCTCCTCGATGCGATAATTGTTGATCAGGTTGTTAAAATTAAGATTCAATCGGACGTTCAAAAATTCGGAAAGCTGATGGGGCGTCATCGACAATCGAGCCGCTAAAGTTTTCAGACTGATTTCCTCCTCTCGAAAAATCTTCTCTTCCTTCATCAATTTTAAGATCCTTTGTTCGATCCGGACCACGTCCACGTTTTTTAACGTGGTCCGTTCGTATTGAATACGCCGGATCGCATTCGAAACGATGTTGAACGTTATGGGAAACTTCTGACTGACGAAAAAGGTATAAAAAACGATCGCACTGAGTAGAATCAAAAGCGTCCGATAAAGCCTTTCGAACAGAATCTTGTCAAAACCCATCAATGTCCGAATCCCTAATAAAACCCCAACCACGCAGGCGGCCATCGCCAAAACGAAAATGATCTGTATGTGGATCGGCCAACCTTCCTTGAAAAAATCGTTCTTAAAAATCTGAAAGTATTTACGTGCGAGCGCGAAAACGTAGATCGCGGGGGATATCGGAACGAAGATATATAAAAGCACGTAACGACTTACGTAATTCGAATCGACGTCCGTAAAGGTTCCGTTTCCGGCCGAAATATGAAACGTGTGAAGCAACCAAAAAAGAAGATATAGAAGAGCCGGTAAAAAATTTAAATAAATCCGCTTTTTATGGAAGATTCCGTCTTCGACCAAAAGACTAAAATAAAGATAGAGAAACGGGCCGTTGGAAAGGGTCAGAAAGATTTCCAATAAAAAGAAATGCGAATATTCCCGCAAAGTTCCCGTCAGGAGAAAAACTCCTTTGACGAGATAAAAACTCAACGAGAAGAACAACCAGGAAAGAATCCAATTACGTTTCGCGAATCCGTTTACGATTTGGGAAACACCCAACAGAAACGCAAGCCCGCCGCTCAGATAAAAAAGGATCATCATTCGAATTCTTAGATCAAAACGATACGTTCAAAAATCCGCGTCCGATTATAAGTTCTTTTTCAAAGTTTACAAACCTATTCTTCCCGGTCCGAGGCAGAACGGTCGTTTAATAATCGATCCTATGGAACCGGTTTTCAAAAGAAGGCGAACGGCTCTATGAAAACGAAATCGCCTCATTCGTTTTCGCTGACGCAGCGGACTTCCTTCACGGCCCCCGTTTTAGAGTAAGCCTCCACGGTTCCGTCCGCAAAGGATACGATATAAGCCTGGGTGGAATCCGGAAGATACGTGGTTGCCGTCCAATAATCCCCGTTCTGCGTATTTGGAAATAAATTTCCGATTCGTTCCACCAAAGCGGGGTCGTTGAAGTTATGATCGACCAAGGTTCTCAATTCATTTACGCTCGGCAGCCTCCAGAGGCTTCCGCCGGGACCGAGTCCCAAATTGCTACAATAGGAAAGCGCGTTTTTCCAATTGCTCGGATCAAAACCGCCTCCCGAACAAGTCGATCCACTCAATCCTTTCGAACACTTACGCCAGCGAAGATCGGTCAACGTATCTTCGATCGTTCCGTCTCCTCGATCGATCAGAGTGGAAGTCGTCAAACCTTCCCCCCTGGGCCATTGCCCTCCCGAGACACAACGAACTCGGAACGTATCTCCGGCCGCTCCCGAACTGTTATTCGCGTCGTAGGAAAATCCGTCCGAAAATTGCAGGAACCACGACGTGGTGCCGGCCGCGTTCCGAGTGTTCGACCAAAGATCGAGACTTCCTCCCTGATTCGGAAAATACGCCGTCTGGATCAATGGGGGGACGGTCGTGCCGTAAAATACCAAGGTCGATAACTCGGATATCTTAGGAAGTCTCCAATTCCGAATTCCCGCGTATCCGCTTCCGGAATTCAAACCCGCGCAGGAGGATTGCGCCGAAGGCCATTTCATCGACACGGCCGAACCGCTGCAATAAACCGGAGTCGTCGCGTCGGTCTGACCTTGTAGACAAGTCTTCCAAACGAGGCCGGTGATTTTATCTCGGGTGGTATGATGGTAAGACGGCCCGATCGTAGCGGGTCCGTTAAACGATCTCGGATAAATGTAATTTCCGTACTGAGCCGGATATCCGGATAAAAGACCACCCAGACCGTCGTCGCAGGCGTATCCGCCCGAGTCGTCAAAACACATGGTTGCGATTCCCGTTCCCGAAATCGGAATGGTCGTATCGAGAAGAAGCAAATAATCCTTCGTACGCGTCGGCGATAAATCGTCCACGATCGTATAAACGTAGGATGCGGCCGAGTCGAAGGAATTTCCGGTGACGTCCGAAATTTGCGGCGTGCCCGAGACGTACGTCGAAGTTCCGGAAGAATAAAGTCCGAAGCTGGAGATCAAATTAGCGGCGGGATCGGAGCCGGGTAAAATCGAACCAAACGGCAGATTGATTTTTATCCTTGCGTCGCTCGTGATCAAGCCGATGGAATCGACTTCCAGTTCCGTGAAGTAATTTCGAAAATCGTAATACATAAAACCCAGAACTTTGGAACATATCGCTTGAACCGTGATCGTCCCCCCGTGGATGGAACCGGTCGAAGCGGGTGCGGGAGGGATCGTATTCAAAGAACAGGTTTGAGACAGATGAGAGTAGGGCGGAGGTATCGTCGGCTGATCTCCGATCACCACGGCATAACCGGAATGATCCGGGATCGAAGTAGGAAACGTTCCGATTCCGTCCGAATCGAACGTCAGCTCTTCGATTCCGTTGTTCGTCAGCTTTAAACCCAGCCCCTCCAAACCGGTTACGTTCACCTTTACGAAATAGGAATTCGTAACGCA
>NZ_NPEF01000124.1:11457-11706 GCF_002811955.1 Leptospira ellisii | reverse complement strand
CAATAACAGCATTAATATTTATTTTAATTTGAATAAATCTAATAAAACAAATCAAATTCTATTATATTAAATTCAGGAGGCGGCGACTATGTCTGCTTTGGTCCGCGAAGTAGAATCTGCGAATGAGCAGTATTCGAACAATTTTGGTGATAAAGGAAATCTGGCCCTTCCACCAGGAAGGAGATTCGCAATTTTAACCTGTAAGGCGGGGCACGATAACTTATGCAAGGACTTGGGCGTATTCGGATT
>NZ_NPEF01000124.1:0-11447 GCF_002811955.1 Leptospira ellisii | reverse complement strand
CGGGCCCTTAATGTACGTCGCGTTCCTAAAGGGAGAATCGCAATTTTAACCTGTATGGATGCACGTTTGGATCCCGCAAAGTATGCGGGTTTGGCGGAAGGTGACGCGCACGTAATTCGCAATGCCGGCGGTCGCGCTTCCGACGACGCAATCCGATCTTTAGTAATTTCTTATAAATTGCTCGGGACCAAGGAATGGTTCGTGATTCATCACACGGATTGCGGAATGGCTCTGTTTACCGACGTGATCATTCGCCGTCTTTTGGCGAACAGTTTGGAAACGGCTCAGGTGACCGAAGCGGGATGGAAAGACGTAGGCAAGGGTCCCGGTTCCAAAGAGGCCGAGTTCATCGATTGGCTGACCTTCCCCGACGAAGTTTCCAGCGTCGTGGACGACGTAAAAAGAATCCGCAACCATCCTCTCGTTCCGAAAAACATTCCGATCTACGGATACGTTTACGACGTAAGAACCGGCAAACTGATTTCGGTTCCGGAAGCGACGGAAATCGGCAAGGCGCTCGTGGAGGAATTCGCCTAACGAGCATTAGATGCGATTCGCGACCCGTTTTCATCGCGTGTCGCATTTCCCCTCGTTCGAGCTCCGCGTATATCCGTTCACTCTTCAGATTACGAAAATCGAATAGAGAAATCGCAGCCTTAATTAGGGTTCTATAATAAACCGGATCGGGTTTCCCTTCCTTTCGTCGAGGGCTTCCAGACAATCGTTCAACTCCTCAAGGGAATGATGGGACGTGATCGAATGATTGAGATTGATTTTACCCTTAAGATACAAGTCCATCAACTCCGGAATCGCCCTTCGGTCCGAGCCGTAGGATCCGTTCACCGAGATCATCTTTTCGATCAGGATAAACGGGATTTGAAATTTCAAGGGTTGCCTTCCGATTCCGACGAGCACGATTCTGCCTCCCGGATTCATCGCACGAAGCGATTCCTCCACGTTGGACATATAACCCGAAAAATCGGCGAGTAAGTCCACTCCGTCGCTGATCTCCTTCAGCGTTTTACCCGGATTGCGGACTTCCTTAAGATTGACCGCTTCGTCCGCTCCGTATTTGATCGCGTTTTCCAAAGGTCCTTTGTCCACGTCCAAAGCGATGACCTTCCCGTCGGTCAACGCCCTCGCCACGGCGACCGCGTGAATTCCCAAACCTCCGCAACCGAAAATCGCGACCGTATCTCCGTTCTGAATATTTCCTCTGTAACGGATCGCATGATACGGAGTGGAGACCGCGTCCGCCAAAATCGCCCCTTGATCAAACGGAATCGCGTCGGGAAGCGGATATAAATAACGTTCTTCTACGACGTTGTATTCCGCGAAACTTCCGTCCCGATCGAATCCGAATACGCCCAAGTCCTTGCATAAGTTATCGTGCCCCGCCTTACAGTAGTTACATTCTCCGCAGGAAGTCCCGGCGGCGATCACCACCCGATCCCCTTTTTTGAATTTGGTCACGTTGTCTCCGACCTCTTCCACCACGCCCGATGATTCGTGTCCGGGAATTCTAGGAAAATGTTTGCACTTCAACGTTCCATGAACGACGAGATGAACGTCGGACCCGCAGATTCCGCAGGCTTTGATCCTCACTTTCACCTGTCCCGGCCGCAACGAAGCGACTGCGACGTCCCTGATTTCCAATTTTCTTTTTCCGGATTCCAAAACTGCGGCTTTCATATACGATTCTCCCTTTAGGAACGCGACGTACATTAAGGGCCCGAAGCCGATCGTCAAGGTGAATTGGTTCGAAACCGTTTAACACGAACGTCTTCCCGAAAAAAAGAACCGAAGCCCCGTTTTTCGACGGGAAATCATGTCGGTTTAGCACTTGAATCCAAACCCTCGATTTTTTTCATGGAATAGGACGGAGAAAAACGATGGAACCTGAGACGATCTTCCGAGAAATCAAAGCCAGCCAAAACGGACAGGACTGGCATCATAAAAATTGTTTCGGCTGCGGACCCGAAAACCCGAAAGGAATCCATGCAAGTTTTCCGTTTCACGAAGAAAGCGGCGAGGTTCGATTTCCGTTTAAGATCGAGAAGGCCTTCGAAGGCGCGCCGGGTTACGCTCACGGAGGAGTTCTTGCGACCCTTCTCGACGAAGCGCAGGGAGTTCTTTGTTTTCACCTCGGACATTTCGTGATGACGGATCAGCTCTATATGAGATATCACAAAGCCGTTCCCCTCGAGGAAGAAGTGGAAGTGAGATGTTGGGTCACGATGGTGCGTCGGCGGAGACTCTATACCAAAGCGGCGATCCATCATAAAAAAACCGGAGAACTTCTCGTTTCCTCCAAAGCCCGCTGGTACGACATGTCCGAAAGAACGATGAGACGGATGTTTCACGGGACCGTATTCCCGCTCGACACTCTTCTTCAGGTTCTGGAGGTGAATCAGAAACGCGGGAAAGAGATCAGAAAACGGATCAAATTAGAAAAACTGCAATTAGGTTGAAGGGAAAACTCTTCCGACTTTGCGTCATTCCGCGACGAGAAACTTAAGACCCAACACGGAGAGGATCAACGTGGACAGAAAAAATCCTCTCCAAAAATCGATCGGTTCCCCGTGTAATAAGACTCCGATCAGTACCGTGCCCACCGCACCCAAACCGGCCCATATCGCGTAGGCGGTTCCCATCGGAATCGTCTGAACCGCCTTATTCAAAAAGACCAGACTGAACACCGCGGAGATCGCGAACCCTCCGGTCCACGCGGGTTTCGTAAAATTATCGGACAACTTCAAACAGGTCGTAAATCCGATCTCGAACGCGGAAGCGATCATCAAATAAATCCAGGCCATAAATCCCATATTCTGAAACCCGCGTTTCGGTAAAATTATTATTCCTAGTTTTAAACGTTTCGCTCCCCGGAAACAGTCTAACATTCCGAGAAATAGGACCCTATTTCAATTGTTAGGAGAATCTCATTGATAGACTTATATACGGCTTCGACCCCGAACGGTCGTAAAGTTTCCATCGTGCTGGAAGAATTAGGAATTCCTTATACGGTTCATCCTATCGATCTCGGTAAACTGGAGCAAAAGGAGGATTGGTATCTCAAGATCAATCCGAACGGCAGAATCCCCGCGATCATAGACAAGGACAACGGCGACTTCAGCGTTTTCGAATCCGGAGCGATCCTGATTTATCTCGCGGAGAAAACCGGCAAACTTCTTCCGAAGGATCCGAAGGAAAGAAGTATCGCGCTTCAATGGCTGATGTTTCAGATGGGCGGAGTCGGACCGATGCAGGGACAAGCCGGAGTATTTCTGAAATACGCCCCCGAAAAGATTCCTTTCGCGATCGCCCGTTATCAGAACGAAACCAAACGGCTCTATTCCGTTTTGGACCGCAGGTTGGGGGAATCAGAATATCTGGCCGGAAAAGAACTTTCCATCGCGGACGTCTCCGCTTGGCCTTGGGTGAACGTACACGACTACGTGGAGATTTCCCTCGACGAATTCCCCAATCTGAAACGGTGGGAGGAGCAATTGGGCCGCAGACCCGCGTTCCAAAAAGGGAAAGATATTCCCAACAAGGTGGATCATAAAAAGGACGAGGCGGAAATGGTGAAAAAAGGGCAAGCTATATTAGGAAAATAGAATTTTCTAATACTTCAAGAGATATGTTGTAAGTCTTCCCGCTCTCCGGCGGGAAGCGTCACGAAAAACGTGGTTCCCTTATCCGAGGTCTGGAACGTGATCCTTCCGTTATGATCCTCCACGATTCTTCTGCATATGTCTAATCCTAAACCGGTTCCGGCTCCGGAAGGTTTCGTCGTAAAGAACGGCTCGAAGATCCGATCCCGAATAGAATCCTCGATTCCGGTTCCGCTGTCTTCGATGGCGATCTCCCAGGAGCCGTCCTTCCGTTTGCAGGAGATCTTCATTTTTCCCTTATAGTTCATGGCGTAAAGGGCGTTTCCGATGAGGTTGGTCCATACCTGAGTCAGCGCCTCTGCGTTTCCCCTTACGTAAGAGGAATCGGGCATGTCCCGTACGATCTCGACTTCCGTTTTGTATTTGGAATAATACAACGTTAACACAGTTTCCAACTGCTTGCGGACGTCCACCGATCCCATGGAAGTTCCGCTTCGGTCCTTGTAGGCGTATTCCTTCAACGCCTGGATCACGAGCGAAGCCTTTTCGGCCGCTTTTTCGATCGTAAAACTCGCGCGCGCAAGACTGGAAAGCGAAAGGGCGTTTTGCGCCACGGGAAGAAGTTTCGATTTATCCTCCATAAGAAGCGCGATTTCGGAGGCCTCATCCGGTCCCAAACCCAGATCGGTCAATATATCCGCCAATTGCATCGACTCCGGAACTCCGACTTCGTTTAACAAAGAGGAGATACGTTTACGTTTAGCGCGTTCCTCCTTCGTGTCGAAAAATTCCCGAGGAGAAATTCCCTTCGTAAAAAAACGTTCCCAGATCCTTTTTTCTTTTTCGCTAAAACCGGAATAATCCCGCAAAAGATTCTCCCAGGAGTTGGACAATACGGAACGGATTCCTTCGTTGGAGGAAACGATCGCGCCGAGAGGAGTGTTGAGTTCGTGCGCGATCCCCGCGACGAGTTGTCCGAGTACCGCCATCTTTTCGGATCGTATGAGTTGTTTTTGAGCGCTTCTCAATTCCTCGATCGCGGTCAAAACCTGCTCGTTCTTCGTTACGAGATATCGGTTGACCGTCTGCAATTCGCCCGTGCGTTTCGCGACGATCCCTTCCAGATCCTCGTTGATGAGACGGATGCGATGTTCCGCTTCCCGCATCTCGCCGACGAGGAACGTCTGACGGAAACTCGCGATCACGATCACGATCGCGGTTCCTGTCCAAGTTACGATCCTCACTCCTTCCGGAATTCCGGGTAACGTGGCCGCCAACATCACCGTGACGGAACTTGCCACGACTTCGAACAATGGTAATAAACGAAGAGCCGCTTCGAATCGGTTTTCCCAAATCGGATTCGCGTTGAATTTGGGAAACCAAGTTAAGGTTCCGTAGCCGAGGATCAGGGCGGCGATAGAAAAACCCGCGTTTAAAAACGTACCGTCGGGCGGAATTTCGACGATGAAATGCGCGTTCCACAGAAGCCAACAAAGTCCCGTTCCCCCCATTCCGAATATGAACGCGAACCAGGAAAAATCCGGTCGAAGTCTCAGCAAAGGAATCAGCAAAACTCCCAACGCTGCGGCCGTCAAAAACGAAACCGGATGGTTGATCAAAGGCAGCAGCTGAAGAACGCCCACCCCTTCCCTCTGCGGAAGATACAAAGCCAGGGAAAAGGTGAGAATCGCGGTGATCAAACCGGCCGCATCCAGAACGGCGGAACGGATCTTCACCGCATCACATTCAATAACTATAATAGAATAACCGATCACGAAACAGGGTGGAACCAGCGGAAAAAGATAATCGCTCGGAGTCGGAGTGACGTAGTAATCGAGATAAACCTGAATCGCCCAGGAAAGCTGTCCTAAGGCGTTGAGGGTCAAACCGAGCGCGAACCAACGTCGAAAACGGTGGATTCCTCCGTATGCGGAGGCGTATCCGATCCAGGCAAGCGCGGCGGCGCAGACATAGGAGATCGTCCAATGGATGTTGTCCACGAGCCGGTCCGTAAGTCTGTCTTCGAAATAATAATTTCCGAAGAAGGCGAGAGCCGTCAGGACCGTGCCGATCCCGAGGATCCAAAGTCCCGATTTAGGCGGAACGGATTGCGATTGAACTTGCGGCTTTGTCATCCGAGGCTCTTAAACGACGAACAGTATAGACGTTAGACGACGACTGCGTCGACCTATTTTCGCGGGAAATGGAACGTTAAAAGGGAATTCCCGTTCTTTGGGATGGGACGGAAGAACGCGGAAATAAATTATGAGACCGGGTCAAAAAAGGGTTCTGTCTTTTTTTTCGGGAAGATGAGGCACGGCGTTGATCGTAACGGGAATGTATTTTCCCCTCACGCGTCTGAAAACGCTCGTGGAAGTGTTCCAAATCCAGGGCATCCATGCGAACCCGTCCCCGTCCTTTTTCAAAAGCGAATTTAAAACCACGGAAATCGGCGTGCCCGACGTGAACACGAACGTCCGCTCCTGCTCTCCGGAGGAGAACAAAACATTAGAAGAATTGAATACTCTTTCTTCGAACCGAAGATACGTCTCGACTCCCTCCGGCGTCTCCTTTCCTTCCTTCCAAAAGCGGAGAATCTCCTCCGTGAGTTTAAAGAACAAAGCAGCGGAACGGATTCCTCCTTTGGCGCGGACTCGGCCGAACTGACGCAGACTTTTTTCGAACTCGGGTTTCTTCTCCGCGAGAAGTCTGGAGTAGGAGCTCCATAACTCCGGAGAGAATTCGTTCCACCCCGCATCGCGGATCGTCTTCGGTTCGGAGGGAATTTCGAAATCGACTTCGAAGGAACGGATTCCCTCCCAAAAGGATTCCGCCGTTTCCCGATGTCTTCTCAGCGTTCCGGTCACGATACGATCGGGAACCTCTCCGTTAGACGCGATGTATCTGCCCAACTCGAAAGCCTGCCGCTTACCGTGCGGAGTCAAGCGGTCATAATCGGCTCCCTGAGAATCGGCTTGTCCGTGACGTATGATATAAACGACGGACATGATTCAGCTTTCCGTCGTAAATCGAGGATTGGTGATCTCCACCTTTTCGCGGACGGTTTCCTTTACGTGATTCCAGTATTCAGGATTTTCGAAGGATAGTTTTTCCTTTCGAATACGATCCCGCAATTCCCGGTTCCATTCGGAAACGAGGAGTTTTTTTCCGTTCAGGGAGGAGGGAACGACCGCGTCCTTTTTTAAAAGCGAGGACAAACGTTGCAGCTCGCGGTCCAAAAGTTCCTCTCCGGAACGGATCTCCCTCGAAACGACGCCGAGCATATTCCAACTTACTAATGTCTTATAGGAAAGAAGATCCTTATCCTTGAATTGCGGAAGAACCTCCTTCATTAGAAAATCCTGAATCGCATCCAATAGGTCCGTAGACGTCGGTTTATCCTGCATTTTCAATGATCCTCATAGCTTCGTATTCCATCTCGCAGGCCCTTCTTCCGATCGCCGCGAGTTCGATTCCCTTATCCTTGCCGGACAAATGACGATCGGCCTGACCGATACAGCCGATCGCCCAACGCAGATTCCCCATCACTTCCCAATACGTAACCATCGAAGGATCGAGAACGACGCCCGACGCCTTTTCGTACGCTTCGTAGAATTCGGAACGTTCCGCAAAACCTCCGGCTTCTTTGTTCAGTTTCCCGAATCTCCAATCCCGCATACACAACCAGGTGAGATCTTCGTGACGGTCGCCCCAATGCGCGAACTCCCAATCCACGATACCCTGAAGACCTTCCGGAGTTACCATAAAATTTCCCGTTCTGAAATCGCCGTGGATCAGGACCGCTTCGTCCGAAGGTTTCGCCTTTTTTTCGAGCCAATTGAGAATCATCTCCATCGCGGGATACGCTTCGCTTATACGTTCCAATTCGAGACGAAGCGAACGGACGGACCCGACGGCAACTGTTTTGTCCTCCGGATCCTGTCCCATCCAAAGCGTCTTCCTCAGAGCTTCGTCCTTACAATCCTTCGGTTTTACGGAATGGATTTTAGCGAGATTCTCCGCGAGTTCGTAAGTCAGAGTTTTTCTGATTTTGTTAAGCGAAGGATCTTTGACGATGAATCTTCCGGTGGCCTTCCCGGAAATTTTCTGCATAAAATAGAACGGACTTCCCGTCACGGAACGGTCCGTCTCGAGCCAAAACGGACGTGGAGTTTTGACCCCCGCGCGATAGGCGAGATCGCACACGCCGAATTCGTCCTCGCGGCGCAAGGACGCCAAAAGGGCCGCGCCCTTATCGGTGCGGAACACCGTGTCGTACGAACCCGTTTCCGGACCTTCCAGAACCTGCACCTGCGCGGAGAAATTCTCCTGACAAGCTCCTCCGCTCAGAGAAACCATGGAATGGATCTCCGTCCTGCCCTTCAATCTTCCGGAAAGATAACCCTCCAGAACGTTCTTCAATTCTGTATCGTTCATAGTTTTGTAAATTCTAATATTCTAAAATTCGCTCTTACCGCTGACCAGATTCCTTCCGATCACCATCTTGTGCACTTCACTCGGACCGTCCGCGATTCTCGCCGCCCTCGCGTCCCGATAGAAGAGCTCCAATTTCATATCTCGCCCGTATCCGTGGGAACCGCAGATCTGGATCGCTCGGTCGATGACCCTGCACAACGTTTCGGAAACGCTCCACTTCGCCATCGAGATGATCTGTCTCGCATCTTCGCCGGCGCGTAATGTGTGGGCAGCCTTCAGAGTGAGCATATAACCCGATTCTATTTCGAGCGCGGACTCGGCGAACATCCATTGGATTCCCTGATGATCCGCGATCCTTTGTCCGAAAACCTCTCGTTTTAAGGCGTATTCCCTTGCGAGTTCCATGGATCTCCGCGCCAAACCGATCCACCGCATACAGTGTGTTAGACGGGCGGGACCGAGGCGTTCCTGGGACCATTTAAACCCCTCCCCCACCCTTCCCAGAATCGCGGACTCGGGAACGCGGACGTTCTCGAACTTCAATTCGCAATGTCCTCCCGGACCGTGCGACCCCATCACCCCGATTTCGCGGACCATTTTGTAACCGGGCGTATCGGTCGGAACGAGAAACATAGTGGTCCTTCGGAAGGAATCCGCGACCTTGGACATCACGATCAAAAACGCCGCCCCGTTCGCGCCGGTGCAATACCATTTGTCACCGTTGATTACGTATTCGTTTCCGTCCTTCACAGCGTTGGTCGCGAGCGACTGGGGATCGGCTCCCGCTCCCGGCGGAGGTTCCGTCATCGCGAACGCGGAACGGATCTTTCCCTGTATAAGAGGATGATAATATTTCTTTTTTTGTTCCTCGTTGGCGGCGATATGAAGAAGGTGCATGTTCCCTTCGTCCGGAGCGTCGCAGTTGCAGAGATACGGCGCGATCGGAGAACGGCCCAACTCGGAGAATATGATCGCCGTTCCGACCATATCGAGCCCGAGTCCTCCCTCCGATTTCGGAAGATGCGGAGTCCAAAGACCGAGTTCCTTCACTTTTTTTCGGAGTTCTTCGGTGACCGCTTCGGGCATCCTTCCGTGATCGTAGTCGTAATGCGCCTCGGCGGGAATCGCGTATTTCTCCACGAAATCCCTCGCCCTCGCCTTGATGTCTTCCACTTCCTTCGGTATCGTAAAATCCATGTATTTCCTCCGAACTTTCCTAACGCGTATCGAATCCCTTTTTAAAACGTAAGTTCTAATATATTCATATGTTCATACATATCGACATATGCGGATATTCTATGATTCCAGAAATTTTACAACCTCTTTTAGCGTTTCGACGATCAGCCCTTTATCCACGGAGTAATAGATCTCCTTTCCGTCCTTTCTGGAACTTACGAGATTCAACATTTTCATTCTGTTCAAATGATGCGAGATCGTCGTTCTGGAAACGTCGAATTCCTTGGCGATATCCCCCGCCTTCACTTCCCGATGACAGGAGAGGATTTTCGCGATCTTGAGTTTTACCGGATCCGAGATCGCGGAGAGAAGCTCCAGAGTCTTTTGAGTTTCGAACGGGAATTTCTTTTTTTTCTTCATTCTTTCGCGAACCTAAAACCGGTCTTTCACGGATTCAATCTGAATTTTCCGATGCGGTCGTTATGAAGACTTCCCATATAAAGAAATCCGTCCTTGAATTTCGCGGAAGTGACCGCCTTCATCCGTTCGCCTTTCGTGTCCTGAAAACTGCGGATCGGAGTTCCGCTTTCGTCGACCGCAAGGACGAATCCGTACGGTTCGGCTTTGGGCCAGAAAATCTCGGGGAGTTTTGCGATCAGATTCTTAAGAGCCGGACGCGGATGCAGGATATCGTCTAACAGGGAATTACGAACGGTGAAAAGGGCGATATAAAACGTACCGTTTCCGTCCGCGGAGATATTGTCCGGAAACCCGGGAAGATTTTCCATAAAAAGGTCGTTTCGACCCGCGTTCGGACCTTTGAGCCAATACCTGCGGATCCTATATCTGTAGGTTTCGTTCACCAACACGAAATCCTCGTCCTTTGAAAGGGCGACTCCATTCGCAAAATATAATTCGTTTAATAAAACCTCGGACTTCCCCGCGGAGGGATCGTATTTCATCAGCCTTCCGTTGGGGCGGGCCTCCATGAGATCGTAAAGATATTCCCCGCTTCCGTACTTAAAGGAAGCGTCCGAAAAATATACGATTCCTTCCTTGGAAAGGTCGAGGTCGTTCGTAAAACGGAACGGAACCCCTTCCGCCTCCGTCGAGAGAATTTTGATTTCTCCCTTGGTTCCGATCTCCAGGAGACCCTTGTCCGCATCCGCGAGAATCAGCCTTCCGTCCGGAAGAAGTTTGCTTCCCAGGGGACGACCGGAGGTGGCTGCGTGAGCCTTTACGTGTCCTTCCGCCGAAACGAGAATCACCTTACCGTTTTCACAGGAGGCGTAGACGTTTCCTTGATCGTCCACTTCCATATCTTCGGGTCCTTGGAGTTTTCCGGGGGCGATCCATTCCGACTCGAGTAGAAGATCGTTCGGGGCATAAACGCCCGTCATCGCGGGCGGAGGTTCCGGATCGTACGCCAAAGGATCGATGGGAGAAGGTTTGAACGCGAGATAACCCGTACAAAATAAAAAGAGAACGAATAAAAGGGCCGGAATCCGTTTCCGATTCATGCAGCCTCCGTAAATAATATCGAGAACGCCCGAAAAAATATTTCGGACGCAAAGAGAGTCAACAGGAATTTGCGTTCGAATGGAACCCGTTGGAAAAGGGGATATTTTGTTGATTCCCCTTCATTGCAGCTTGAAGCTGGTGTTGTTCTTTTCGTCGAACGCGGTGCCGATCGAAATTATCGGACGAAACCGATTCCCCTTGCGAAAACGCGGTTTGCGATCGACGGAATGCGAAATAGGTCGGTTAGAAAGATGAAAATTCCGAATCCATGGTCCACAAACTCGGCGTCGAATACAAGGAATCCGACGTGATCTTCGAGGAAAATCAGGACGCGGACGTAATGTATCTCATCGTCAAAGGAAAAGTAGGAATTCATAAAAAAATAAAAGAAGCATATAAACTTTTAGTGGAACTCAAAGAGGGGGATATGTTCGGCGAGATGGCGCTGATCGATAAGACCCCTCGGAGCGCGAGAGCCGTCGCCAGAACCGACGTGTCCTTGATCGCGATCAACGAAGGCGCATTTTTCAATCTGATCCGTACCAATCCCGGCTTTTCTATGAAGGTGGTGAAAATCCTCTCCTCGCGGTTGCGGGAGACCAACAAAACCATAGCTTCTCTTCTCAAAGCCGATAAGAAGAATCTTGTGACCTCCGCGTTGATCAATTTCTCCCAAACCAACGGAGAAAAGGACGGAAG
>NZ_NPEF01000123.1 GCF_002811955.1 Leptospira ellisii | reverse complement strand
GTCTTTGGGCAGGGATCTCTGCTTAAACCTTTCCCTTGGATCGTTCGCCGAATCCGTATGGCTGGATTGTTCTCCGAAACCGATATTTTCAACGAGATTGACCGGGGGATTAACGGCAAGTCCGTTTTCGATATTCATCGTGTAAACCCACTGAAAGTCCCAAGTGTCGATCAAACCGGAATAAGTTTTTTCCAAACGATCCCTCCAAAAACGGACAACGGAAGATCCGCTCCCCTTCCAAGGGGAAACGAGGCGTTCTTTCCATACGTCCGAAGTTCGTAAATACTTCTTCCAAGCCCGTCTCCAACTCGCCCATCCCCAAACCTGAGGATACCGGGAGAAGTAGACTTCGTAGGATCCGTTCGTCATGTGTTCGGGAATAAAATTCGTTCCGCCGATATGCATAATTCTCGGATCGTTTCGAAACCGGTCGAGCATACTTCCGCAAAAAACGAAAAAATCATCAGAAGGAAGACAATCATCTTCTAATATGATTCCCTCCTCTTCATTTTCGAAAAACCAGTCGATCCCTTCGGAAACCGCTCTTTTGCAACCGAGATTCCTTTCGCGAAAAAGCGTTTTCACCTCGCAGTTCCAATCTATGGAACGAACGATGGAACGAACCCGTTCGCAACGTTCCTTTTCTCCGGGCCTATTTTCCCTAGGTCCGTCTGCAGCGATATAAAGACGGTTCGGTCGCATCCGTCTAATGGAATCGAATACGACCCCGGTCTCTTTAGGGCGATTGAATACGAGGAATAAAACGGGAACTTGAAACATTCTAATTTTATAATAAATCTTAGGCTTGTGAAACGTCGTCCGATCCAGAATCCTGAATCGCGAAAGGAAACAAAGTTAAGACAAAGTACTTCGAAGTAGGTTCTCCAAAATTTTCAAAAAATTCGACTTCCATCGATCGCGGGAATAGATTTTTTCGACCCGTTCAAACCCGTTGTTCCCCATTTTGGAACGGAGCGACGGCGTCTCGTAGAGCAAGATCAGTTTTTCCGCGAATACTTCGGGCGAGGACAACGGACAAACGAAACCGTTCACCCCGTCCACTACGGTTTCCGGCAATCCCCCTTGATCGGAAACCACGCAGGAAATTTTTACGGACATCGCCTCCAAAACGGAAATCCCTTGGCTTTCTATCCTGCTCGGTTGCAAGTAGACGGAACCTCCCGCAACCTCGGAGATCGGGTTCTTTTTCCATCCTAAAAATTGAATATTCGAAAAACCTTGTGTTCGAAGCCGACATTCCTCCAAAAGAGAACCTTCTCCGTACCAGACGAACTCGCTCGGAATCCGTTCGGAAACCGATTTGGCGATTTCGATCCACAAAAAAGGGGACTTATATTCCTCCACGTGACCGAAAGTATAAACGGACAATTTATGCGAAGAATCCGAACCGTCATTTTTCGGAACCCCGCGCCCACCGAGAGTGATCGGATTCGGAAGCACTTCTATATGCTCCGATTCCGCTTTAAGTCCCCAGGCTTCCGCGATTCTGCGTTTGGAGAATTCGCTGACCGTGAGAATTTTCCTGCTTTTTGTTAAACGAATTCGGAACGGCCAGACGGCGATACGCCGGATTCCCCGAACCGGGAACTCGGGATACGTGTGTTGAAAATAGACGATTTTGGAAAAGAAAAAAAAGAACAAGGAACCGATCGGAGGCGAGCCTACGCTGAGCAAAACCAGATCGGGGTTGATCCTCCAAAGAACGTAAAGCGACAAAAAGAAATCGTAAATCAGAAAGAACGGAAATTTTCTGAAAAAGCGTATGCGAATCGATGAGAAGATCCGCGGAAGACGAAACCATACGATCTTAGGTTCCGATTCGAAGGACTTTCTGAGATCCGAAACGGTCTCTTCCGAATCGTACGCGAAAACGATCTGATGCGATGAATCGGACAAAGCCGAAAGGACGTTTTCGAGCGCGGTGCGGGTTCCTCCGAATTCTCCGAACTCCGCCGAAATAAACAGCTTCATTCGCCTCCGTCCGGAGAATCGATTCGTTTCGAAAACGGGCGACCGTTCACCGCGTCAATTTCTCCTCGAAAGGACGTCGAAAGCGGTCTTCAGGAGAAACCGGGGTAAGTATTTTAGAATATTATAATTTCTAATTTTAGCCGTCTTAATCCAGAATAAAAACCGGAAGAAACCTAAGGAACGGGATCGATAACACAATCCGTACCATTTTTCGCCCAATACGGTCCGGACCGTCTCGGGATTTCGCCCGCTCCGCGAAAACAAGGAGGTCAGTTTATCGACCCATAGTAAAGTCTCCTCGAGTCGTTCTTTGGAATCGGCCCGATCGGTTATCGACGCGATCCACCGGTGTGATTCCAAATCGCGGGAATCCGAAGTTCCGATTTTGATCGCTTCCCGAATCTGTATCTTTTGCACTGCCGATCTCTGTTTTTCCTTGGCCAAATTGGACGCATTCGAATGATGCATCCTGTAAAACGTCAAAAATTCCGGTAAGTTAGCCGAAACCGTTCGTTCGATCAATCGACTCCAAAGATCGTAGTCTTCGGCCGGAGCGAACTCATCCCGAAAACGGAACTCGGAAGAATCCAAAAGACTGCGTTTTACGATCAAAGAAGACGTCGCGAAAGGATCTTCGAACATCATCCTACACCGGATCTCTTCGTTCGAAATCGGATATCTCCAGCTGGTCCGATACGATCCGAACGTTTTAACCCAAGTTCCCAATAAACCGACATTCGGATTTTTGCGTAAAAATCCGGTTTGACGTTCTATTTTCCGCGGATGCGCTATGTCGTCCGAATCCAACCAAACGATCCACGATCCGCCCTTAGTCAGATCGATTCCCAAATTTCTCACGCCCGCCAAACCGAGGTTAGACGAATTTTTATGATATCGAAAACGTTTATCCTCGGAAAACCTCTTGATGATTTCGAAAGTGGAATCGGTCGAACCGTCGTCGATTACGATCGCATCCCAATCCGTATAAGTCTGATTTCGAATGCTGGAAAGACAATCCCCTATAAACGCCTCCGCATTGAAAGCGGGTACCACGAACGTAACTTCCTTCATGCGTTTTTGGCGACCCGAGTCCAGTAAGACGGAATGAGTCGCGTGGACTCGACCGGATAAGCGTCGAACCAAGGTACGGGGGCGACGACCTTAGCCACCGGATTCTCGTTGGCGAATCCGGCCCACCAACTATAGGAACTGTTGGAGAGGATCAAATTCGGAAAATTCCTCATCAATTCGAATTCCTGCACGTCCGACAAACCGAACGAGGAAACCTTAACGATCCTTTCCCTTCGATTCCTCAAAAAGTCGGGAACGAATTCGGGATCGTCCGAAAAAATATGGATCGTCTTTATATCCTTCGCCTTTTCGAAAACACGCAATGCGTTTATGAAATATTCTTCCGAACATATTCCGTGGATCTGACCGACTTCCCGATTGGAAACGTAATCACCTTTTCTAATATGAATTCCGAGCGCATTCTTTGCGGAGTCGTCTTTCAGCAGTAGATCGACGGGACCTCTATATTCCCGTTTGAGTTTTAGATCACGGCGTAAAACGGAGATATCTTCGTCGATATATCCTAAATTCTGCCAATATCCTCCGACGAGCAGTATTTCGCTTTTTTTCGTATTTGGAAGTTTCTGAAACTCGAACAACTTCTTTTCGTAGAATCGGGTCACCTTCTGCGGAACACCCATCCTTCCGAGTAACTTACGATACAATCCGAAATAATCGGAATACCGACGTCTTACTTCGTCCGTCAAGTTGCGGAAACGCGTTTCGAAAAAATTCAATTGAAACTTCCTCGGAGTGACGTTTGCGGAAACCAGTTCCTCTCCGGAAATTCCGAACCAGGAAAGATCCAGATACAGCTCTCCACCGAGCCGATCCGCCAAATTTCTGGCCATCGCGTATTGGAAAAGTTGATTTCCCAATCCGCCGTAAACGTCCGCAACGACGCTTTTATTCATCGAGGAGTCCACAACTTCCAATATTCATTTTCGTATTTTTGAATATACTGTTTATCTAAGATAGGATCGATGAGCTTCCGTTTTTCCAGATAAATGGTCCTCTGGTAATCGTCGGCGAACGTTTTCGGTTCCAAAACGAACGGAGAATCGCGGAAGATGGACGTTAAATCGGGAACGTGTTTTTCGTTGAAGGAATCGTAAAAATTCCAATGTAGAAGGTCGTTTTCTAGGCTTTTCCTTTTTAAAAGCGCGTTCATGGGATTCGAAAACGTCACGGAAAGGACGCTTCTTTCCTGCTTCGCAGTTTCCAAAAGTCGCATTCCCTCACAAAGCGACTTCCAATATTCGTAACCGACGGTCGAACAAGTCGAAACGTTTTTAGGAAATCCCCGTCTCGCTTCCCAATAGAAATCCTTACAACGCGGTATACAAACCGCCAGTAAAAAGGACAGAAGAAACAAGGTTCGGATCCACGTTCTCCGTTTACTCGAATGAAAAAGACTTCTCCGAGACAACCAATAGAGAGCGTGCCACTCGATCCCGAAAGCCTCCCATTTACTTGCGTTCGTAACGTTCATGAGCGTCGAGCAAGCGATCATAAGAGCGAATATCGCGGACTCCCTGACGACTCGCTTCTTTCCTTTTCTACGGATCTCGAAATACCAAAACACGAAACCGTAGACGAAGAAATAGAGTCCGAACTTTTTTAGAACGAGCAGAAATGCGAGGACATACGAAGCCGGTCCTACCGACTCGGATTTGATCGAAAAAGAAACGGACAAGTCCTTAAGAAAATTAAAAAATACGAATTCGTTTTTAAAAAGAAAAACCGAAATTAGAATCCATACGAGCGCAAGAAGAAGAATCGACAGAACTTCAAGGACCGTATTTCTGCTAACACCGAACCGCAAAGGTCGCACGGAGAGAAAACCCGAGGCGAGAAGAAGAAAGTTCCATTTCCAATGGAATAAAACGCACAAAACGAGGGAAGAGATAAGAATTTCGACGAACGAAATCCTGAAGCGCGAATTCGAAACGGTATAAGCGAAAACGACGAAAAGCAGCTCGCCGATAACGTTGTAATCCGGATATTGAACCGCGGCGAAGCGGGAGAAAATATACAAATTGCCGATCAAAAAAAACGGAAATCTTCTTCTAAGATCCAAGGCCAATAAGATCGCGAAAAAAGAATACAACAAGGCGACCGTTTTCGGGAATCCCTTGCAACCTTCGCCGAATAAAGTCGATAACGCGTTGATTTTTAGCCAAAAAAAACCGAACGGGGATCGGAAATTTTCATATGCGACCTCCCCTTTTTGCATCCTATACGCCGCATCCATCCAGATCCCCCGATCGGGATGATCCGGAAAAAGGCCGTCGTATGGAGTGGCGTAATTCCTGGCAAAAAGAAGAATCGAACACAACAAAACGGTCGTTATACGAGCGACCAATCGAAGAATATTACTTTTTCGTAAAATGGAAGCAACCGCAGCCATAGTTTTGTTTTTCGAATTCCTCTTTTTTCGCTTTGCGAATCAGCCCGCCGTCGGCAAAATCCTCGCCGATGAGGGACCAATCCAGCAATGTAAGATCCGGAAACAATCTCAGCACGTCGTCGAAGCCATATATTCTGTGTGCATTGTATTGAATTTTGGGTTTTCCCACGGGAAGAACGATATATAAATCCCCTTTCGAAGCCAGAACTCTGGAAAGTTCGGCGGCCGCCTTCGAATCTCCGGTTGTATCGAGCGGATCTCCGTATCTTCCCAAACCTATATGTTCCAAAACGTGCATACACGACGCGGATGGAATCGTGCCGTCTTTGAATTCCAGTTTTGTCAAATCGCAGGATAAGGTTTCCAAATCGTCCAAGATAAGCTGAGC
The DNA here is from genome assembly GCF_002811955.1 of Leptospira ellisii. Lineage (GTDB taxonomy): Bacteria > Spirochaetota > Leptospiria > Leptospirales > Leptospiraceae > Leptospira > Leptospira ellisii. The sequence goes on along the minus strand of NZ_NPEF01000123.1, from coordinate 5,878 downwards.
GGGACGAAAATCGAAAAACTTTACGGGAACAAACGCGGATACCATCGCCGAAAAATACAGATAGGAGGAGAAGTCGTAGTGAACGCGGGGCTTTTTTGCACTCACCTTTCTCGCCGCCCAAGCCGTATGATATACGTAATGACGGTCGAAACCCGTGTTCGAAGTGTCGTCGAATAGGCAGGGATATCGGTCTTTCCAAAGAACGGAAAAACGAGCTTCATTTTTCCTGAAATATGCGAATTTTCTTAAGTATTTTACGTATCGGATCAGATACGATATAATTCTGCGCAGTTTCATCATTTGAATCGTTTACGGATCTCCTTAAGCAGAAGAAAGCACCTCTCCGGCAGAGAAATCGCTTTATAAAATTTGAATGCGGATCTGCTAAGGTCTTCGTGGGATTTGTACATCCAACCGCCCTCGTATTCCTCGGGCGTATTAGGAAAATAGAAGATTCCCCTCCACTTTTTCAGATACCAGGCCCAATCCTTTTGCTGTTTTTCGTTATTCGATTGGCGGATCTTCAGATTGGCGTGGCTATAATGTTCGACGTAGGACGATTCCGCCGAGATGATCTCGTAACCCGCATGCCACATCTTAAGACATAAGTCTCCGTCAGCGTGATAAAAATGGAACGAGTCTTCATCGATAAAATCTACGGCTTGCATCGCTTCCCTCGTATAAAGTCCATGGTTAACGAAGATTTTTCTTCCCAAGGTCAAACCGACCAGATACTCCCGTTGCTCGGGCCAATTACGCCAATAGACCGCGGCCCCGCCGAGCTTCGGATTTCTTTTTTTTGCCTCCGAGATACTTTCGATCCCGCGTTTGATCGAACCCGGTACGATCAAAGAATCGTCGCTGATCATACAGATATATTCCCCTTCGCAGGATCTAAATCCGAGATTCATAAAGTATCCCCACGATCTTCGTTCGATCTCTTTATCTTTCCAAACTCCTCGATTGTGCTGAAGAATCAGAAGCACGTCCTTCTGTCCAACGAGCCAATCGACGCTGCCGTCGTTCGAGCCTCCGTCGACTACGATGATCTCCGCCTCTATATCGGAATTTTTGATTTCGTCCCGAATCGATTGTACAGCGAGCTTCAGGAATTCGCGTCGATTGTACGAGCCGAGTACGAACGATACTTTGCCTTTTTTTTCAGTTTTCACTTCGTATTCACCGTATTGACGCGAATCTTATTTGCGTCGGAAGTTTCCATTTAAAAGAAGAGAGGATTTCATCGATGATTTTAAAAGCGGGATCCTGACGAATGCGGACAATCAACATTAGCGATAGTCGATCTTTCTTAAAAATCGCGCCGGATTACCCTTCGCAATTACGTCGGGATCGACGTTGCAAACGACTACGGATCCCGCCCCTATCAGGGAATTTTTTCCGATCGTGACTCCCGGCAGAATCGTAACGTTCGCGCCGATTTTTGCGTTCTCTTCCACTACGACTCCAGTTAAGGATTGTTTTACGCCCGGAGAACGGGGATATTTGGCGTTCGTCAAAACGCTGTTAGGTCCCAACCAAGCGTTCCGTTTGATTATACAATATTCAGGTATGAAGACTTGGGAATGTATTCTTACGGAATCTTCAATGATTATGTTATGTTCAATTACGGAATGTGTTCCGATGCTTACGTCGTTACCGATGGTGTTGCGCTCTCGGATATTCACCTTGTTTCCGGTTTGAAACCCTTTACCGATCTTGTTTCCCGCATAAATCACGGTATGCGAACGGATTATGCTGTTGTCGCCGATGAGAGTCTCTTCACCGGAGTAACCTTGAAAAGGACTACCTATAATACAATAATCCTCCACGATCACATTCTTACCCAGAATGACTCCTGGATAAACGATTGCCGTACCAGCGATCAAAGCTTGATCGCTCAATGATTACGAATTCCTAATCTACATTTTTTCGGCTGAAACCTTAAAAACACTTCCTTTCCGGTTTCGATAGATTCGTACAGTGCAGTAATCAACTCCAGACTTTTTCTTCCCTTCAGACCGTCGACCAAAGCCGACTTTTGATTAATGATACAATCGACTACGTGCTCATAATAAGCCTGATGTCCATAGCCGTAGACGTTAGGCGGATTGACCGAATAACGATCCATTATTTCAAGATCCTCGTCGGTTTCCTTCGAAAATTTCCATGTTTGAATCTTGTTCACGGCGAAACCTCCGATCACGACGGTGCCTTGTTCTCCGAGAATCGAAATGGATCCCTCTAAATCGGTCGGTCGTGCGGCGGTAGTAGCTTCGATAATTCCCAACGCTCCGTTCGTGAATTTAACGGTCGCAACCGCGGTATCTTCGGTCTCGATGTTTACCAAGGAAGTATTTCCCTTTGCGAATACGCTTTCTACATCCCCCATCATCCATTCCAATAAATCGATATGATGACTGGCTTGGTTCGTCAAAACCCCGCCGTCGAGTTCCCAGGTTCCGCGCCAAGGATCCTGATTATAATAATCCTGCGTCCTACACCAACGCACGCGTATCGTTCCCATAACCAATCTGCCGAATCTCTTGGCTTCCAGCGCTTCCCTTAATTTCAAAACGGGGACGTTGAATCGATTCTGCTTGACCACGAATAATTTACTGCCATTTTCATCGCAGGCTTGAATCATCGCATCCGCGTCCTCCAAAGTCAGCGCCATCGGTTTTTCGACTACGATATCCTTTCCGTACTTCGCCAATTGAATCACGTGTTCAGCGTGTAAACCGCTCGGCGTCAAAATCGAAACGACGTCGATTTTTTCATTCTTCATCATCGAGTGCATATCGGCATAAGCTGGGACGTCGTATTTTTTCCCCAACGATTCCGCTTTCTTCATATCGATATCGCAGACAGCCGCGAGCCGAGCGTTGGGAATGATACCGTTTCCCAATAGATCAGAGTGCCTTACGCTAATCCTTCCGCAACCGACCAAAGCAAAATTAAGCATAATTTTTATATCCTAAAATAAGGGTGTTAAAAACGAATTAAAAAAATGAAATTCCGTCAACGCGACTCGAATCGAAATCGAATCATCCTTGAAAAAAGTCTTTTTGTTAAAAGCAACAAAACGCGAAATCCCAAAAAACCGAATCCGACCTCTTTTTTTATCCTGTCCCAATTCTTAAGCGTATTCGGTCCGACTTCTTCGAATCTGTATCTTGGAGAAATCGAGTTCGCCGTTATTCTTTCGTTTCTATACGCGAATGCCGAGACGTATTTTTCTGCCTGCGTTTTCGGCGAATAATCGCTGATCATCAGTTCCCTTCCCTTTTTCCCCATCCTTTTCCTTTGATCGGAATTCTTCAAGGACTGAAGGATCTTCGAAGCCAAGGCTTCAGGACGGAGAACTTCCGAAAGATAACCGGTCACCCCCTCTTTTACGACGTCGACGATTCCGCCGATGGAAAAAGCGATTACCGGCGTTTCACACGCGAGCGATTCCAGCATTGTATTAGGCAAATTATCCTCCAAGGAAGGGAGCACAAAAACGTCCGCGGCGGAGTAGACCTCCGATAGGATCGCCTCGTCGTTAATAGTCCCCAAATCAGTATAAGGAACATTCATGATCTTTAATTCTTCCGCGGGATTTCCGAAAAACAAAAAATGAATTTTACCGGAATCTGCATAACGTCTCCAAATGGGATCCTCATTGCAGAATCTCAAAGCGGATAAAAGCACGCAGAAACCCTTCCTTTTCTCCGCCGCAGAATTCGCCCCGAAAAGAAGCACAAACGTATCGTCAGAGAAATTCAAATCGGATCTTTTTTTTTCCCTTGAATAAGGATTGTAAATCTCGGAGTCTATTGGATTGGCGATACGGACTACATACGAATTTTTGAATATGGAACTAGACTTCGCCCTTTCATACATCCAACGACTGGGGGCAACGACGGAAATCCTATCCGAAAAAAGTTCGATTTTATCGGATAGGCACGATTCCGGAATCGCCGAACTTTCACGAGCGAGTTGAGGACATTCCCGACAATCGTTCGCGAATTTTTCGCAACCTGCAGTATAGTGGCATCCTCCCGTAAAAGGTGACTCGTCGTGCAAAGTCCAAACGATCGGCTTATTGGAATTCAACAGATTATGAATATTATTGGGAGATAGGAAATACGAGACCCAGTGTAGATTAACTACGTCGCAATCCTTTACGATCGGATGATCGAAAATATCCAAACCGGGATAAGGATACGAAAAAAGCGTATTGGAAACGGAGGTTCTGTTTTTTTCCAGATGAGAATGGATTAAATCCAAAGAAATCTGAGTAAACGTGTTTTTATCGGAGCTAAATCCCCTCTTCGGAGAAACGGCTTCTATCGATTTATCGTTACCGTTTTTGAATCTGCATAGAATATTGGAAGAGACTCCGACGGACAACAATCCCTGATGGATGCGCTGCATCGCTTTGGCGGCACCGCCGCCTCCGTCGTTCGTACCGACTAGACATACCTTCACAAAGGTTTCATCGCCTCGACAAAGAGGGAATCCGGTTTACGAACGGAACCGTCGATTTCTGTGTCCAAACTATAGGAATTAAAATCCGCAATCGCCGACTGATCCGCAGCGCGTCGACTCGGATTCACGAATCCCGCCTCCAGCAACGCGCGTTTCAAAGAGTATTCGTCATACATCCAATAGTGAATCTCACCGGATTTCCTGAATTTTCCGATCTCGGCCATTTCATGAGTATATCCTAAAATACGAAGGCAATATCTTTTTGATCTTGCTATTATTCTCGAGAGGATCGTGGGTGAATATTGTTTATCGGATACAACGGATTGACTCCGGATTTCTTTAAGCGCGTTTTTGACCTCGGAGCCAAGTCTTTCGATAATATATTCCTCTGCCGGAATCGGATTTCGTTTCCAATGTCCCAGCATATCTCCCCCGGAAAAATTCCTGACCGCTTGATCGAACAATTCGAGAAGGATCCAATCATACCTCGCGGCGGCTTCAATGTTTCCCTCTTTCGCCGACTTCATTTGAAGCAAATACTCCGAAATGATGGTTTCCAAATCCGGAACCACGACTCTGATGAAGCCTCCGGGTTTTAGAATACGAAAGCAGTTTCTCAAAAACGTAAGCCCGTCTTGGCGGGAAAAATGTTCCAAAACGTGCGAATGATAAACGACATCGGCGGAATCCGCTTTTAAAGGAATTCCCGATCTTAAATCGTGCTGAATCACATCCGGACCGCTTTTTAAAAAATCAATATTGGTCCAAGCCTTGTGATACCGGCTTCCACATCCTAAATTGACTAACATAAGATTCATTTCACGAGGGTTTCGATTTTTTTATATACGGGCGAAAACGACTTTCCGAATTCCTGATCCGCGAAAGTTGCGAAGGCCCGATCCCTATAAATCCCGTATTTCGCCTGTATCTTTCGAATCGCATCCACGATCTCCGATTCGGATTCGGCAACCAAGCCGACACCGTCCATAAGTTTTTTCATCATCGGAATTCTGTTTCCGATCATAGGCAGGCCGCATCTTAAAGAATCATAATATTTACCCGCAGAGCCCGCGGCGTATTTTAAGTTAACATCCACGGGAGCGAACCAAACAAAACAAAGATCGGCGGATTGAAAAACCGAAAACTTTTCCTCCGCCGGTAGAATTTCGGAGGATAGAAAAACCCTTCCTTCGAAAGCGGATATTTTTCCTAGGATTTCCTCTCTGAAATCGGGATCCGGAATCCAACCGTGCAATACAAGCACCCAATTCTCGGGCCAATTCGGCAAGGAATCCAAAATTCGATCTACACCCGAAAATCGCAAGAGAGTTCCCGTTACGAGCGCGATGCGTTTTTCGGAAGAAATTGGGAAACGACTTCTGAAATAATCCTTCTTATCCTTCAA
>NZ_NPEF01000122.1 GCF_002811955.1 Leptospira ellisii | reverse complement strand
TCCCAAAAGTTCGGTTGCCTATTTGGCTCGTGCTTCGATACGATTGGCGTGCAATGATTTTAGAGGTTCGATTCGGAGAGATACCTTCAAAGGCTTTGATACATAATTATACTGTTGAAATTATTAAACTCATGGAAACATTCTTTCCAAATAAGTTTTCAACTGATTGAAATCGGAAGGTTTTAAATTCGAAACTTGTTCTAAAAATTCAAAAGCTCCCGAGAATTTATCCAGTTTTCGAAGAATTGCTCTTTCTTGATCAACTCTTTCAAAAAATTTGTCTTCGTCTATTTTTGTTCTTAGCTCCGCAGGTAATTTTTGAGGCCCAATTCCTTTCAAAATCCAAAGCGAATTATAGCCCGTTTTCCGCTGCAAATTGTACACGAAATCGAAATCAATTCCCCGTTTTTTTTGAATATAGCGGCTTACGGATTGTTTCGAAGTCTCTCCAAATTCTGCCAGGTTACTTTGTGTCCAACCTTCCTTTTTCATAATTTCCAGTAGACGGTCAGAAGGAGTTTCACTCAAAATAGTCACCAAATGGAGTTTTTTTTTCTTGACTAGTCACCAAATGGTGACTATAGTGATTATAGGCGGGACATAACCCGCCAATGAGAACCCGAATTCTCCCGAATTGCGATGCAAATTGCATAAGTCACGTATCGCATTTCAGAGCTAATTCGCAATCAGAAAACACTCACAAGACGGAGGAAAGACGAAAGATGATCATCACAAACGGAGAAGAGTGTAAAGATTTTATCCGCCAAACACTTCAAATGAGAACTTTGAGAAAGTTCGCGGAAGAAGCTGATATAAACTACGATTATCTCACAAAAAGTCTAAACGGTCAGCATTCGTATACAGAAGTTCGCGACGCGTTTCTGAAATATAATGTTCCCTTTCAAATGAATTCGCGTCGTGGAATTCAAAACAGAAGCAACAAAAAAAGCCGGAATGTCGCATGAATAACCATTCGACTTCCTTTACAACTTCTGCAACTGGAGAACGCGATATTGACCCGATTGTTCTGTCGGATATCGAAAAAAATACGATCATCCAAATTGCAGAATTCGTTCGTGAACAATTCCCAACATTTGATTGGAGATGGAACGATCACTCTGAAATGAGCGATAAAGAAATTACATCTCTCTTTCTTGTAAAAAACGACATCCTTCAAATCTGTCAAAAAAGCCCTAAGAAGATCGAAGAGTTTATGGGCATTCTGGAATATATTCTCGAAGAGGAATGTTCAGAATGAATACAGCCGAGCGCATATCTTTTTTAAGAAAGAGCATCCTTCTTGCAAAACTTTACGACAAGAACGGAAATCGACGGACCCTTAACCAGGTTATCAGTCTCCTTCTGACACGTTGCGCAGTCCAAGATGTTTTCATTCAAGACCAAAAACTCGAAACAGAATTTTCAGCTTGGCAAACCGAACAAATTATCAAGGAGAACTTAGAACTTGAATCCTAAAAACTGCGCTCAGTGCAAAACCAAATCGGAACAAATTTTTCAGAAAGGGCTTTGTCGAGCTTGCTTAAAACCCTCGCTCACAAAAGGGACCGAAACCATAAACGAAGTTCGTCCGTTTTATTCCAAATATTCAAATAATCCGGAGGGTGTGGCATGAGACTTGATAAGAAAACTCAAATATTCAAAAATCTAAAAGCTCCCAAGAAAGTATTCGATGAGTGTTGGAGATTGATTCCTGAAAACATGGTTAAGCGGTTAAACTGCAACGACCTTACCGAGTATCTAATTCGACACATTCTCCCAACGGTTTCACGAAGACTCGTTCAGACAAACGCATACTCAGTCAAACCGACCATTCGTAGGGAAATCGCGGTCGCGTAGTTATGAAAGGGAGCCGGGTTCTATTGAACGGAAAACTCATACACCGAGGCGCTCTCTGGCGTCGTGGGCGAGCAATGTCCGAGCGGATTGGACTGATCGTTATCGAGAGCAAGATGACCTTACGGGACATAGCCTTCTTTTATTCGAACAAATGGTCCCATTTAGTTAACTCACCTGACTATATGGGACCATGCTACAGAGAACATTTGGCGGACGTTATAAAAGGAACTCGCAACACACCACGTTATATAAAGGCGATCGAGGAATCCTGGGGACTTCCGATCGCAGACATCCGCCGTATTTATCGAGAGGACAAAGAGCTAGAGCGGCAAGGAAGATCACTCAATAGAGAAGAAATAAATACATTCGCAAATTGGTATATTCAGACTTCAAAAACAGCGCAGGCGGTTTCATGAACGCACTAAAATCTAAACCGAAATCCGAAAACATAGATTTGACGATTTTGAAAGTTTTTCTCACACATCCTTCAATTTTTAGGCATTATGCAGATGTTGCGTTACTCACATTGAACGAAGATCGGAAACGCACGGTCCATCGTTCCCTTGAAAGATTACATAAGGCGGAACTTCTCAAGAAATATCGGATCAGTTCTTATCTAAATGCCGAACTCATAAACTCAATGTACGGGAAAAAAACCGCAATCCGTGAAAGCCTTTCAGCACCTACTGAGTATTCTTCCGATCGAAGTGTTGGATTGGAACTGAAACTCATCAAACATTTTATTTCGGATACGAGTGGGCTTTGGACCGTAGTTGAGCTTTCTCTCTTGTTAGCACGCCCAACAAACACGATTCAGCACAATCTGAATATTCTGGTCGAACATGGACTCGTAATGAAACACGCAGTCGATAACCTAAAAAGCAAAACGAATCCAGTGCAGTATAAACTCGCGCCAGAATTCGCGATGAACTTATCTTCGGAAAAACCGAAAATTTTGAAAACAATCAAGGAGACAATCACACAATGAATTTAGAGATTCAAAACAATGAGAACGCCCTCGTCCCGAAAACGGATGGAGATTCAGAAAGAGAATTACTCGTTAGAGCAACGTATCTTAGTCAGAGAATTCAGAGTAATCTTATCGCGTTCTGCTTTGATTTAAAGGAGATGAGAGATCGACGACTTTTTACGCGATTAGGATTCGAAACTTTCAAAGATTATTTACAAGCTACAATGCCTAAATTCATTCCGATCAGTTTTGCAAAAAACATGCTTATGCTCTCCGATAAGATGAGCGAGGAAGAATACTCAGGAGTAGACCAGGATCAGATCAAAACATTAGCAAAAATTGCCTCCGATTCCGACGTCTATAAAATCACCAAGATGGGAACTGTGCATCTAATTGACGGTCAGGAACTGACAATCGAGGAATATGAATCCATTCGTGCAGAAGATATCGCACAAAATACTAAAACCTATGCTGATGCTCTAAAAATCGTTGAAGAACATAAAGAGCTCACAAAAGAAAATCAAAGAATCGGACGTGATCTTGAAGTAAACGAAGGTGTTATAGAAAAACAGTCCGACAAAATCAAACAACTATCGGACGCAATCGATTATATCGTAAAAGAAAAAGGAACAGAGTCCGATTTGATCGCAACCGTAACCACAAAAGTCGGAGCTACCAAGAGAATTATGGAACTGCTTCTTCTTATCGAACAAGCTGTCACGGAAATCAACAGCATTGATGACACGTTGAAAAGCGATTATGATGTCGCAGGAAGTGTTCTACAACTTGAAACGATGTTAAAATTGGCCGGAACAAAAATCAATAACGTTTGGAATCCGTTCTTCTTCGCAATTCAGGAAGAGAACTAAAATAAATTTCAAAGGGGATCTTTAAGATCCCCGTAGGAAAGATATGGGAAGAAGAGAGATCGATATAACAATTCTCAATGAACGGTTCATGATGTGGAAAAATGCAAAGTCACGTTCGGACAAGAAAACCATAATCCTTACCTTTGCGGAACAGTTTGGGGTTTCGAAAGAAACAATCTATGACCGTTTTCGCGAGATTGAGAACGGTGTTTCAAGAACGATCGTTGCGGGATACTCGGGAGTCGCACAAGTCCGGAAAACCAAATCCCAACTCGAAGAAGAAAAGGCGCACATGATGACAATCGCTCTCATAAAGCGCGGTGGAAAGGTAGGACGTCAAGGTTACGGTGTTTCGACGGATCTTGCGATCACCGCCGCCGAAAACGAGGGACTTATTCCTCGTGGAAAATACACACGTTCCACGGCGGATCGTTTACTGAATCAACTCGGAATCTCAACGAAACTTGTAGATACTCCGTCAGTAGCGACAGAACTCATAAGCCCTTATCCGAATCACTGCTGGTTCGTAGATGCCACTGTAAAGAACCACTATTTTCTAAACATAAAAAAGGAACGTATCGATTTCCGTTCGGACATTAAATACGATTCCTCTCACGGGATGGATATCCTTGAGAAACATTCCCTTAAAAGGATCTGGGATTATTTCATCGTAGATAATTACTCGAAATGTTACTTGATGATGACTTTTGCTCCCGATCCCAAAACAGCCGGTGCGAAACATGGGGGAGAGAATACTGCTGACTGGATTGCGTTTTTAACTTACGCGATGCTTGCAAAAAGCGATTCACGAATTCCGATCCAGGGAATTCCAAAACTAATTTTCTGTGATGAAGGTTCTGGATTAAATTCAAATCATATGAAATCTTTCCTTGGACGACTTGGAATCGAGGTAAGAACTCACCTTCCTGGGCGCGCAAGCGCAAAAGGTGCAGTCGAGGCAAGAGTCGGAGCATATAAAAGATCATTCGGAGTTACGATCAATAAAAACAAGATTTACTCACTCGATGAATTGCGTAATCACGACAGTCGCTATTTAATCTTTGATAATAATAAGAAAGGTGGTTTTCAAAAATGGGTGGATGGAACGAAAGAAAATCCAATCACGAAAGCCAGTCAAAAAAACATTCAAGACGCACTCGTCACCGAAACAGAAAAAGTCATCACTGCATACGGAACGATTCGAATCGATAATCAACAATTCTTTGTAAGTCCGGATCTACCTCGTGGAACGAAAGTCGTAGTATTTACGAATAGCGAAGGGAATCGATGCGTTCAATCTGACGACGGTCGCATCTTTCAAGTAAGACCATACGGAAAAATTCAGCGCGATATCGAAACTTACGAAATCCTTGATGATCTCGGTCATGAGATCAGACAAACAGAACTCCAAATACTTCGAAAACAAATCCAAAAAGTATCCCGCGAATTCAAAGAGAAAATCAGATCAGAATCTTATCTGCGTGAAACAAATATAACATACTTTCCTCCGCAAGGTGAAGAAGCAGAAACACACGTCGCCATGGCTCCTTCAAAAATCATGAAAATTGACGAGGCTATAACTTACGTTTTCAACGAGACAGGATTTACCGCTGATGAAATTGGCGAAGAAGATCTTGAAACCATGAGGGAAGTATTCGGTCGGCTTATCGATCGGTTCGGGGAAGTTCCAACCGGATCGCTTTACGAAATCGTAAATATCTATTTGGGAACCGGAACAAACGATTAATAAATTACTAATTGGAGTTACTACAAATGAAAGAAGAAATAAACAAAGCCTTAGAAGAGTGCAAAGACGTATTCGTTGAAACAAAAAATGCGAAACGAGTATTGAAATTTTGTAAGAATGTAATCAACCGGAATCAGTGGGCTGTCGTTACCGGAAAACCTGGAGTCGGAAAGTCGGAAATCAGAAAGGAACTTATACGACAACTCGAAAATAATAAAAAGAATATAGTTATCGAAGTTCCGGTATTTCATTCTGTTCAACCTCGCTCTTCCGCAATCATGAAAGAAATGATCCGAGCCATAAATCCGGATGTGCATGTTCCTGGCGCGATAGAATCGAAATATAAACTACTCCGAAGTGTTTTAGTGGATGCTCTTGATTCCGGTAACAAGGTCGTGATAGTTTTTGAAGAAAGTCATAACCTTTCTCATAATATGATGAGAGAACTTAAACTAATTCACGAAATTGAAGCCATGGGTAAAACGCATTTATTCGCGATGGTGATGTTCCTCCAAGCCACTCCTCAATTTGGAGAAATTTTCAGAACTCGCGAAATTGGCAAACGGGTTCTTTTAGAGGAAATGGATCTCCCATCTCCAGAGGAGTCTATTGAAATCGCGGAAAAGCGTTTCAATCTTAGCTTTAAGGACGATTATGCAAAGTCAGATTTCCTTGATACGACTGGCGATTATCCTGCCTCAATCAAACACCTTGCACAATCTCTTTGGCTTCTTCCGGAATTCAATGGAGTAGTTACACGTTCTTCTTTAACAACGCTTAAAGCTAAGGCTTTCAAGGAAGCACTTTTGGAATATAAAATTTCCAATCGAATGATTATGCGTTACATCAAAAAAGAAACCAAAGAAGAGATTTCTGTAGGATACATCAATGAAGCCCTCAATCATAAACGGAACGGAACAAAAGCTGAGGCAGTTCGTGAATACGCTAGTAAATTGCTCAATGAAGTAAAAGACGAGGCCAAGGCAGTCTAACGCATTTTTTTAATTAGGAGGAAAAATGGCAAACGATACAACAGAAGAAACAAAAGGAAAGAAAAAAGGGAAAGGTGAGAAAAAGGAAAAAGTGCCTAAAATAAAACCAGAACCTTACATCATCAATTCCGAAAGTGAAAAAGAAACGGCGTTACTTGAAATTCAAGAAATCGTCGGAAAGCTCGAAAACGATACGGAGTTGAAAGAGTGGGAAGAAAAACTAAAAGTTCTGAACGAGGAAGCAGTATCTCTGAAAACAAAAATCAGCGATCGGAAAAAGTCGGCCTCTTCCGAGAAAAAGGACATGGCCGATAAAATGGTTCAGATGAAGGCAGGAATCGCGGATTACGAGGTCAATAAGGCTCTAGGTAAAATCGCGTAAAAGGAGCGTAGGTATGCCAGTAAAAAAGAAGACGGTCAAGAAAAAGGCCGTACGTAAAACGGCGAAGAAAAAAACGGGAAAGGTTCCGCCAGCAACGTCGGTTCCTACTTCCGCGAAAGGGTTCGCTGTAGATATGAATCCCGAAACAGATAAGGAGGTAAAGCGTGGCTAAGAAAACACCTGAAAGTATCAAAATAGATCTTCCAGAAAATCTTTACAAAACCCGCGCCGATCTCACCCAAGCTATCGCACAGCTTGGAGAGATTAAGCGCGAGAGGGATCGCGTCAAAAGTGAGGTAGACGACCAAATCAGCCAGCTTGCAACGCGACTCCAAACCGACCTTGCCCCGCTGGATATAAAAATCCAGCACATTGTTTCGGGGATTAAACTCTACGTTGACAAGAACAAGGAAGAACTATTCCCAGATCCGGAGTATAAGACGTGTAAATTGCCAACGGGAGAATTGAAACTTCGAAAAGTTCCGGCATCGGTGAAGACTCGTGCCTCTACAAAACTTTTCGATAAAATTTTATCCGAAAACGGTCTTTTAGAAAAGTTCAATAATCTCGTTTCAAAATTGAGCGGAATCTATCTCCGTGTAAAATTGGAACTGAATAAAGAACAAATCTTAGCAGAACCGCTAAGGGCAACGCAAAAGATCGGGGTCGAGTTAAACGAGGAATCGGAAAGGCTCTACATTACTCCAAGTGAAATCGACGCAGAAATCGAAGCTGTGGGAGACGCCGCTTAATGGTCTTTCCCGCAACCTCAGAAGTAACCTATTCAAATTTGCTCTCCGTGGTGGAGAGCTTTTTGAAATCTCGCCAGAGATCCTATTTTAGAAGCATTCAGAAAGAGACGATTGCTCTGAATCAGTTTATGAATAATGGAATACCGGCGCAAAAAGTTCTCGACCTTCTCGAAAAACTAATCGCGATTCGCAAACACCCAAAATTCGGTAAGGAATCCTTTTGGATTTCCGCAACAGAAAACATTTCCGGAGCATATGCGTATATGCACAAAATCGAAACTGTTTATGCGGCCATTTGGCCGGATGCGGAAAAACGAAAAGAAGAACAGAATCTTAAAGATCCGAAACTTGGATGGAAAGGATTCTTAGAATTTTCTAAACAATTAGTAAGTGATCTTAAAAACGAAATCACGAATCTACCGATTACTGAAAATTTTGAATCTAAAACTATACAAATCCCAAAATGTTCCGAAAAAGCAGAGCTATTCATTTTCAAATTCTTTCATGAATCAAATTCAGGATGGAAGATCATAAAGGCGGAACCTAATGCAAACAACATTTAAAGCACAGCTCAAAATTCAATTCGAAGATCTGGAATTTAACGATTTTTCAGATGCAGTTCAAGGTGAATATGGAATCGTGAATATCAATACGATGACTCAATACGCGAAGAAACGCTTAGGAGTATCACTGGCAACCATTGAAAAATTGAAAGAGGATCGGAAAGGATAATGAAACGCCCCCTCACTGGAAATATTTCCTGTTTATCTGAGTATCCTATTCGTGTGCCATATAAAACTGACTTGGTGCACGATACAATGATTCTCGGTCGATGTAAACATGGATACCACGGAGGTTATCCTGCGGGATTCTTGGAACGTGCAAGATTACTTTTAGTCGGAGGAGATCAAGATGCTTCTATCTGGCACATCCCGGGAGGAAAGGCGAAAGAATATAATGGAATTCGCGGTGGTGTATATCTTACCGGATTTGGAAAGAACGACAAGACGATCGATTTGGACCCGAAATGTAATCCTGACTTTTGTATTGATGTCCGGAAAATAGAAGAACATTTCATTTTGCAAAAAGACGGAACTCTTGAATTCATTCCTTTTCCGGATCAGGATCTTTTTTATAATATGATGAAAGAAAGTTCATTTAATCAAAACTTGGAACGTCCAAAGGCGGTTATCATTGACAGGCCGTACGATGAAGAGAACGCAGATCGATACGCTCCGGGAAGAGGGTTGCTCCCAAATTTAAATAAACTTCTTATCGATTGTTTGAACCTTGTAGATCAAGGATCTCTTGTAGGTGTTCTGGATTACAAGTGGCCGAATCCATCTCCCTCCATTCAATTTGAAGAAGTTTCCGTTTATTCCGTTGGAACCGGAAGAGGATGTAATGCTCGTTGGTTTACGATTTGGAGGAAACGATGATTCAAAAGTATTTTGGGCGCGTTTCATTTCTTGATCGTGGTCTTTTGATTTCAACGGTTTTTGTCTTAAACGCAAAATCGATCTCTCAAGTTTATCAGCTTATTCAAGTAAAATTCGAAATTACAGAAGAACAAATACTGGATTTGAAAATAACGAATCGAAATGCGATTAAAACCCATAAAGATAGTTCACTTAAACAATGGATGGAAAAAAGAAAAGCGGGAGAACAAAGATGAATCATTGGGAAATCTTGAAGTTGATACTTATGTATACTTTCGGGACAACTATTCTCTTCTGGTTTGCTTTATCAATTTTGACCCGTGCTGTTGTAGATATTATTTCGTTTTTTTCTTCTTGGTTTATAACAGAAACAAGCGATCAATCTAAAGAGATATCAAACGAACCTTGCAATAACTTTTCTTCAGAAGAAAAATCGGAAAGAGATTTAAAATGACAACCGAATTTATAGAACGTCCGATCTTAATGTCTGGTAAACTGGTTTGTGAAACTCTTTTTGGAAGAAAGACACAGACACGTCGGACTTCGAACCTTAAAGAAATAAATGAAAATCTTAATAAATGGGAATTTGTAGAAACGCTTAACGAATTTACCCATTCAGGAACCTATCTATCAGCTTTATTTATCAATAGAAATACCGGGGAGCGAAAATGGATTAAGTGTCCTTATGGATCCAAAGGGGATCTCCTTTGGATAAAGGAAACGTGGCGAGTTGGTGCATGGGATATTTTCACAAAATCAATCGCTGTAGATTATAGAGCGAATAATTATGCAAGAAGAGAATGGATCCAAATTATCGACGAATCCAGATTCAAAAAACTCGTCGATCAATCCATTGTCGATGCCGAGGCAGAGGGATTTTCCGCATGGTCTCCGCGAGGAGGTAACGAATATTTTAATTGGGAGCCGGGTGAATCCCCTTGTCGTTGGCGGCCATCTCTGTTTATGCCGAAAGAGATCTTTCGAATCAAACTTAAAATCAAAGATATTCGAATCGAACAGTTACACAGAATCTCCGAGCATGATGCTGAGGCTGAAGGTGTTCAATTTTTAAGAGATATTCCAGATGCTGATGAAACGTTGTCGGCTCGTGATTTATTCGAAGTTCTTTGGGATAGTCGGAACAGTCAAGGTTCTTGGAAAAAGAACCCTTGGGTTTGGGTTATCGAATTTGAAAAGGAGTTAGTATACCATATCTAAGCGGAATCATCGGAGAGGAATAAAGTGGAAGAAGATAAATTAACAAATTATAATAAACGTCTTAGTGAAGTTAAAGATAAGATCATAAAAGTTGTTGCCGCGTTAGAAAGTTTGGAAAATAATTTCATAGCATCGGACAAATATTTTTCTGCCATTCGTGAAGAAATTTATAACGTGGGAACTGAAATGTTAAACGCTGCATATTTGTTATCGGATCTTATGACAGATTTGGAAGAATAGGAGAGAAATACACGGAAGCGGTGTTTAAGGAGTAAAAAAAATGTCGGATAAAGAACGTATTGAAATTGGTGATATTGTAACCATTTGTGTTGACGCAAATGAAAACTTCGTATATGTCGAAGCCAAAATTTTAGATACTCCGGCAGCCACAGGAGATGCCTGGAAAATTAAAACGCGATTTGGAAGTTTGGTTTATATTCAACAATATCATTGCATGACTTTAATTCAAAAAAAAATCGTGGAGAGCGTTTAATTAATATGGATATCCTTTTTGTCGCACTTCGAAATACCGGTTTAGATAAGAGGAATCCGAAATGACTCCCGAAATAGAAATTCTTCACCCCATACTCGAAAAATCCCTTACACTCAAAACGATCAAACGGAGAAATCATGAGATCCATCCAAGTATAAAGAAAATTTTCATATCGAATTCCGCACCTCCAAAAAAGGAGATTACACCCGGAAATTGGCAAGAGCTCTACAAAAACAGAATGGTATCTGGTGGCCTTTTGAAAGTTCTATTTAACAACAGTGCCGGAGAGGATCGTGAGTTCTGGTTCAAACCTTCGACTGCTGGCGGTCGGTCCCGATTGTTCGTAAGACAGTTTCGGGAGAATCTATAGGATTATTTAGCGAGAAAAATCAATGAGTAGTCTTTCTCAAATCTGGACTTTAAAGTCTAAAGCCGATATTTCGGAGGAGAACTTCCGTAATCTTGTAGAATCCGTTTCAGGAAAAAGATCAACAAAACATCTTTCTAAAGCTCACTTAGAAAAATTGTAACCGCAATTTACAAATTACATCCTGAATTGAAAAAGAAAAATATCTCTCGCCGCACTCCAAATAAATATTCATCGGTTCCGAAAAACATTTCTAAACTAAAATCGATGCTGACACCAGATCAAAACAAGTTAATTAAAAACCTCGTAACAGCTCTCAATTTATCGGAAAATTATGAGAATCTCTCGACGGATTCTCTTCCAGTTAGAATGTTTAAGAAATCGCTAAACGAACTTTCCAGACATGAAGCTCAGTCAGTAATCGAAGCACTCAAAGGTATGTTGATTCGCTCGAATCAAGAACAGTTTGAAAAATTCCCAAGAGATATGACGCGCTCTGAAAGAGTTCTTCGGATAATGCGCTTAATTTTGGTTAAAGGAATTGGTGCTTAGGGATAGAATTTGAATATAGATTCCGACGTTATTTGAATACTTTTTCGTTCCGAGTTGAATCGCCATCT
This sequence comes from Leptospira ellisii, assembly GCF_002811955.1. Lineage (GTDB taxonomy): Bacteria > Spirochaetota > Leptospiria > Leptospirales > Leptospiraceae > Leptospira > Leptospira ellisii. The sequence continues at coordinate 46 of NZ_NPEF01000122.1, read as the reverse complement.
CGTACATTTTGATGAACTCGGGTCTGCAATCCGGATAACCGGAATA
>NZ_NPEF01000121.1:9464-11890 GCF_002811955.1 Leptospira ellisii | reverse complement strand
CCGGCTCATCGTAAAAGTCCGTATAACAAAAAGGAATAAACGGCCGCCCAAAACAGCACGGACAAAACGATCGCCACCGGTTCCAATTTTTCCTTGGGTTCGGCAAGTTCCCCTAGGGTTCCGAAATCCACGGGATTCGGTATCATACTCGCCGGTTCGATCGCAGGTAATTCGGGCGATCGGTTTCTTTTTACGTTCGGAATTCCCGACTCCAAAAAGAGCCGCATCCACTCCTCTTCGTATTCGCTCCCGTCGTCCGAACGGAGCGGGTCCTTCGGTTCCCGAGAAGAGGTTTCATTCCGTGTCGTACGCTGCGTCCCCTCTTTCGAACGGATCCGCAATTCCTTTAGAAATCCGTAAAGTTCGGAATGGATCAGAATGGGATCCTCGATCCCGGACGCCGCACAGTACAACTCGGCCTTGGTGTAGAAACGGGAAAGGGATTTCCGATAACGGGACGAAAATACGTCCGATTCAAATCGTGGATTCAAGGGTGAACGTCCAAATCTCGCTCAGGTCTTCCTGATTTTTTTTGAGCACCGCCTTGAGTTCGGCCGGTTTATTCCTGTTTTTCTGAACGACGCGGAACGTCAGTCTCCACACTCCGGTCTCTTCAATTTTTTGAATATTATAATCCGCTAATTCCGCGTTTTCGCCCGTATCGATGGAGGCCTGAAGATACGTGAACGGATCCAGCCCTTTCAGTTTTTCGCCCGAGAAGTCCACGTAAAAAACGCGCATATCGGATTCTCCCGGAACAGGGGCCACGCGGGTGGAAACGGTTTTCGCCAGTTCTTCGGGAAGGGGATCCTCGTTTAACCAGCGTATGGTGTAACTGAATTCGAACGGTTGTAAGGGTGCCGGAAAGGAGGTGGGGACCCAAAACGCGCCGATGTTATCGTCCGAATCCTTTACCGTCGGAATCTGCAGAAGTTGAACGCTCCCCTTCCCCCAGTTCCCTTCCGGTTCCACCCAAGCCGAAGGCCTCAGATGATACTTCATCGAATTGTCCTGATAACTCGCGAAATTTCTGTCCCTTTGAATCAGACCGAAAGCCTTGGGATTATCGTCGAGAAAAGCGTTGATCGTAACCCGTTTCGGATTATCGAGCGGTCTCCAGATCCATTCTCCTTTTCCGTTTTCGATCATAAGCCCGTCCGAATCGTGGGATTCGGGATAAGCCTGTCCTTCCGGAATCCCGCGCGTTTCCGAATACCAATACATCGACGTCAAAGGGGCGATCCCGAGACGGTCCACCTTCGTCCTCAAAGTGACCTCTGCGTTCACGTGCACCGAGGAAACCTTTCCCGGCGAAATTTGGAATTCGTAAGCTCCGGTCGCGGTCTTTCCGTCTAACAATGCGTAAACGAAAACCGTGGAATCGGTTTTGTCGGGATGAACGATCCAAAAATGAGTGAATCCCGGAAAATCCTCCGGATAGGACATTCCGGTATTGACGGCGATTCCCCTGGCGGAAAGTCCGTAGACCTGTTTTTTGGAGACCATACGGTAATAACTCGCGCCTTGAAACACGGTGAATTCGTCCGTATGTTCCTGCGTATTCAAGGGATAATGGATCTTGAAACCCGAATAACCCAAGTTAGGCGGAATTTCACCCTGGATCTTAAGATGACTCAGATCGAAGTAATTTCCGTCGTACGGAATCTGTCTCGCGAAATCCGAACGGACCTCGTGCAAGGTTACGTTGGTGTTGTATAAATGTCCGGGATGAAAGAACTGGATTTGGAAGGGATTCCCTTCCTTTTTCCAGAGGGAAACCTCCGGTTTGAATCGGATATTCTTGTATTCGTCCCAACTCAACCCCTTTAGGAAGTGGGTGGAGACGAATTGCGGTTTCACATAACGTCCGTGCGCCATACTACGCGCCTTTTTTTTCAATTCTTCGAACGAGAATCTGGTTACCGGAATTTTCACCCCCGACACGGGGTCGAGCGCGGCTTCCTCCGTCTCTGGGAACTTAAAATCTACCGGACTGATTTCTTTTTTCTGCTGGCGATTGGCGACCGCAAAGAGAAGGATCGTGGCGAAAAAAGCGAGTGCGATGTGTATTCTTAACATTGTATTCTTTCCAGAAAAGAAACCCGTAGGTCGGGATCCTTAGAAAATTCTTCAATGAGAAGATTCTTTCTTTTTATCGTAGGCGGAAACGAACCTCCCTTCGAACGCCCTTAATCCTATGACCGTCCGAGAGAGGATTTCGTTCGTTTTGCGAATCCTTATTTAGGAACTACCTTTACGAAATAATTTTTGTTTCCTTCGAAATCCTTTAAAATTCCCTCGGAAAGATCGGACCCGGTAAGTTTGGAATGTTCGCCGATCAGATTTTTGATGACCTCGTAGTCTCCGTTTTCCAGATCCACCGTTTTTACGTATTCCTTGTTGAGAAGCGGTTGAATGTCCCATCA
>NZ_NPEF01000121.1:0-9454 GCF_002811955.1 Leptospira ellisii | reverse complement strand
AGTGGAAACCGTCACCGAAATTCAAAAACGTTTTCTCACTCCGGGAATGTCCCATCCCTTTTGATAGAAATACGCCGATCCTCCGGTCATTCCCGCTCCCATATTTTTGCCTACGCTTCCGAGACAAACGATGGTTCCGCTGGTCATGTATTCCAAAAAGTGATCTCCGGCTCCGCCGACAACTGCTTCCGCTCCCGAGTTACGCACCCCGAAACGCTCTCCCGCTCTTCCCGAACAGAAAAGTTTTCCGGAAGTCGCGCCGTAAAGACAGGTGTTCCCGATGATCGTATTCTCATAGGCCTTGAGCTTGGACTTACGGTGTTTTTTGATCACGATCACGCCGCCGCAAAGACCCTTTCCTACATAGTCGTTCGCATCTCCGTGTAAGGTGATCTGAACTCCTTTGACGAGCCACGCTCCCAAGGATTGTCCCGCGGTTCCTTCCAGAATGATTTCGAGTTTTCCGGGAAGTCCTTTCGATCCGTATTTTCTCGCGATCAAACCGGAGATCTTCGCACCCACGGTCCGGTTCGTGTTGCGCACCAGATAGGAAAGAGCCATCGAGGATTTTCCTTCGAGCGCTTTTTCCGCGTCCTTGACGATACGATCGTCCAATACTTCTCCGATCGGTTCTTTGCGGACCGATCTGTCTTTTTTCTGCTTTGCCGCGTCGTAAAACAAAGGCAAACGAACCAGAATCGGATTGAGATCGAGAGAATCCAAACGATCCCTTTCGTAACGGGTGATCTGTTTGAGAAGATCGGTTCTTCCTATGATCTCGTCTATGGACTTGAATCCGAGTTCCGCGAGATATTCTCTGACTTCGAGAGCCAAACAAGTGAAAAGATTCACGAGCTGATCGGGGGATCCTTTGTATTTCGCGCGGAACTTGATATCCTGCGTCGCGATTCCGGTAGGACAGTTGTTCAAGTGGCATTTTCTCGCCATGATACAACCGAGTGCGACGAGGGAAGCGGTTCCCACTCCGTATTCTTCAGCACCGAGACAAGCGGCGATGATCACGTCCCTTCCGGAAACGATCCCGCCGTCCGTTCTGAGAACGACGCGGTCGCGGAGTCCGTTCATTACTAAAACTTGATGTGTTTCGGAAAGTCCGAGTTCCCAAGGAGAACCCGCATACTTGATCGAAGTGATCGGAGCCGCTCCGGTTCCACCCACGTGACCGGAAATGAGAATCACGTCAGCGTTGGCTTTCGCTACGCCGGCCGCGATCGTTCCGACACCCGCTTCGGACACGAGTTTTACGGAAACCTGAGCCTTGTGGTTGGCCATTTTCAGGTCGTAGATGAGCTGCGATAAATCCTCGATCGAATAGATATCGTGGTGAGGAGGAGGAGAAATCAAATCGATTCCTTGCGGAGTATGACGATTCGTTGCGATCTCCTCGTTGTTCTTCTTACCCGGAAGCTGACCGCCTTCTCCGGGTTTTGCGCCTTGTGCGATTTTGATTTCGATTTCGGTCGCGGAATTTAAATATTCGGAAGTGACGCCGAATCTTCCCGAAGCGATCTGCTTGATGGAAGAATTCGCGAGATCTCCTTTTTCGTTCACGACGTAACGCGAAGGATTCTCCCCGCCTTCTCCGGAGGAAGACTTAGCGCCTAACCGGTTCATGGCGATCGCAAGATCCGTATGCGCTTCGATCGACAACGCACCGTGGGACATTCCCGGAGTGAGAAAACGTTTTTGAATTTCGGTGACGGTTTCCACTTCTTCGATCGGGATAGGTTTCCTTGCGACGAAGTCGAACAAGTCGCGGATGTTGATCGGATCGCTTTCTTTGAGAATTTTAGTCGCTTCCTTAAACGCTTCGTAGTCGTTGTCGACCGCCGCCTTTCTTAAGAATTTAACGACTCTCGGAGACCAACGGTGCGGTTGATCGTCCTTCTCGGAGATAAAATCGTCCGGATTGAGTTCTTTGTAGAATGCCTGTTCGTGATTTCTGAGAATGTTCTGTTCGATTCCTCCGATCCCGATTCCTGAAATCCGAGAATACGTTCCGGGGAAATATTTGGACACGAGAGTTCTGGAAAGACCGATCGCCTCGAACACCTGACCTCCCACATAGGAGGAAAGGATGGAGATTCCCATTTTGGACATGATTTTCAAAAGCCCGTCGTCCACTCCGTAGCGGTAGTTTCCGCAGATCTTGTGAAACTCCGGACGAGCCGCGCCTTCTTCCGCGTCGAATTCTCCCTTTTCCCAAAGATCGAATAACGTGTCCCAGATCAAATAACTGTTCACGCCGGAAGCTCCGTAACCGAGCAAGACCGCCACATTATGAATTTCGAATGCGGAACCGGTTTCCACAAGGATCGAAACTGCGGAACGCGTTTTGTTACGGATCAAATGGTTGTGAACCGCAGCGACCGCGAGTTCCATCGGAATCGGAGCTCTTTCTTTCGCGAGTTTCTTATCGGAAAGAACGAGGATGTTCGTTCCGCTTTTGGCCGCCTGCAGCGCCTGTTCTAAAAGCGCGTCGAGGGCCTTTTCGAGAAAGTTGCGGTTGGTATTCGCTTCCGCTTCGATATGGGCCTCGAAGGTTGCGTCTAACGTAAGAATTTTGTAAGGTTTACCGTCCATCTCTCGGATCCGTTTCAGATCCAGATTGGTAAGATACGGATGAGAAAGGACCAAACAGTTCTGCGGTTTGTCGTCTCCGAACAGGTTCATCTTTTTGACGAGACGAGTGTAAAGAGAGGTCACGCCCTTTTCACGGATGTAGTCGATCGGAGGATTGGTTACCTGCGCGAATCTCTGACGGAAATATGTGTAAAGACCGATGCGGGAAAGCATCAAAATCGACAGAGGAGTATCGTCTCCCATCGAACTGATCGCTTCTTTTCCCTGACCCGCCTGCGGTTTGATCACCGATTTTTGTTTGAACGGAGAATACGCGAACAATACCTGTCTTCTTCTGAGGTCGTCGCCTTTGTAGGTGATCGTCTCGTTCATGGAAGCGTCCAAATCCTGGTTGAGATACGAAACGTTCTCCTTGGACCATTCCCTATAATCGTATTTCTTTTCGAAGAGGGAATTGATGTCTTCGTTGTAGTAGAGTTTTTTCTCCTTTAGGTTGATCCCGATCATTTCTCCGGGTCCGAGACGTCCCTTTTTGATCACGGTCTCCTCGTCCACCTGCACGAGGCCGGCTTCGGAACCCATGATGAGCAGACCGTCTTCGGTAACTACGTAACGCGCGGGACGAAGTCCGTTTCTGTCGAGCGCTCCTCCGATCCAATCCCCTTCCGCGAACGCGAGCGCGGCGGGGCCGTCCCAAGGCTCTATTAAAGTATTATTATATTCGTAAAAACTTTTCAGTTCCTCCGACATCGTGAGGTTTTTGGACCAGGCGTTCGGAACGAGCATCGCCTTCGCCTGAAGTACGTCCTTTCCGGAACGGACGATCGCCTCCATGGCGTTGTCCAAACTTGCGGAGTCGCTCATGTGAGGACGGATGATCGGGTGGATTTCTTTTTGATATTCTCCCCATTTTTTGCACTCGAGTTCCTCCTCGCGCGCGAGCATCCAGATTCTGTTTCCCACGATCGTGTTGATTTCCCCGTTGTGCGCGAGAATTCTAAACGGCTGTGCGAGAGCCCAAGACGGGAAAGTGTTCGTGGAATATCTTTGGTGAAAGATACAATACGGGGAAACCATATCTTCCGAATTCAAGTCTTCGTAGAACTGAGAAACCTGGTTTCCGTTGAAGAGACCTTTGAACACGATTCTTTCGGAAGAAAGAGAACAGATGTAAAGATCTCCCGCGAGTGAAAGACGGTCCGCGTCCCTCATGAGTTTTTTCTGGATTAAAAATAACTTGGTTTCGAAGTCGTCGTTGGACATTCCTTCGGGTTTGCCGATGAGAACCTGTTCGATCTGAGGTCTGGATTGGTTCGCCTTGGGTCCGAGAACTTCCGGATTTACGGGAACGTATCTCCATGCATAAAGTTTAAAGTTGAATTCCATGAGCGCGGACTCTACGAGACTGCGGCACATGTCCTGCTTGTCGATGTCCTCCCTCGGAAGAAAGATCATTCCGACTCCGATGGAATCCTCGTCCGGTCTGCGATGCCCCATCTCCTCGATGTATGTGGCGAACAACTTTTTGGGAATCTGGATCATGATGCCGGCTCCGTCTCCGGTAACCATATCCGCGTCCACAGCTCCCCTATGCGTCAGACAAGCGACCGCCTTCAGACCCATAGATACGATTTTGTGGCTGCTCTCTCCCTGAAAGGAAGCAACAAATCCCACTCCACAGTTATCATGTTCGAACGACTTTTCATAAAGGCCGTTTTCTTCCAGATACTGTTGAAGTTGTAATTGTTCTTTTACGTCATTCATCTGCCGAGATCCCTCATCATCCGATTTCCCTGGTTTACATAAGCGTCGGGTACGCCCTTGGCTGAAATTTCAGCAAAATTCCCCAGCTATGTCCAATAAAACGAGAGTTGCGTAAATTGAAAACATTCTTTTAAAACATAGGATTGAAATACTGTATCCTCTTTCGTTTTCCAAGTGTATCACAAGAACCGGACTTTCAAAAACGGAAATCGGAAAGGACCTCGGAAGCCGGTGCAAACTGCCTTAAGATTAAGCAATTCGCACCCTAAGATCGACGGTAAATTGGAACGAAGCGGAGAAGCGAAAACGAAACAACGGAGATTTTCAAAGAATCTGGAGGGAAGGAAGAAAAAGATCGGAGAGTTTTTTTCTTTGAGTCGCATCGGGAATTCTTAAAAAAAGCTGATCCAATTTTTGACGCAGGGAGGCAGTGTCCGGATATTCGTCGTAGATTTTGAGGATATGAGGCCACGCTTTTTTAACGAGTTCTTCCATACTCGGTCCCGCGGTTTTGGAAGAAACGAAAGCCCGCTCCAAAGCGTTCCTCAGCTTTGCGAAAGTCCGCGTGAGATCCAGGACTTTCCACAAACGCGTTTCCCCGATTCCGAGCCGGGAGGAAAGAGAGGAAAGGATCGCGTTCCAATCCACGGGTTCGTTTTTTAATTCCTTCAAAACGTAGGAATGAAGTTGTACGAGCGCGCCGAGTTCCGGCGGAAGTGTCATGACCCATTTTTTATACGCGTCCGCCTGCCCGTCCTTTTGAAACTGACGCACACGGTTTATACTTTCCATATATTTGGAAAACGGAATGATCACCGGCGGTTCTTCCGGCTCTTGGGGTTCATCGGCGAACGACGGTTCGTCGAAACCTCCGAACTGAAGATCGTCGATGTCGGTTAACAATTCCTCTCCGCCCGAAGGAGCCACGGCGGGAACGTCGTCGTCCTCCAGTTCCTCTTTTTGAAGAACGATCGGTTTCCCCGAAAATTCGGAACCGAACTTTTCCACGAGCTCGGTGAGAATCAAAGTCTCCGGCCCCTTACGAATCGGAACGGGAGGCGCCGCCTTTTTGGTCGTCGCGGAAGAATCCCCTTCCTTACCCGAATCTCCGAACGAGGAAATCGAAGGTTCCACGTCCTTTCCCGTGGCGTCGTCCCGGAGAACGACGTAACCTTCCATTCCGACGAAACGTTTTCCGGGAGGAACAAGGGTTCCGATCGTTTCCGCCAACTCCTCCGAAATCCGGGAATATCTTTTTTTCTTAGGTTTTCCCGCACCGGCTTTTTCCTGTTCGATGAGTTTGTTTTTAATCCCGGCGTGAGCGTTCATAAAATTCTTCGTCATAAACGAGGAAAGTTCGTTTTGGGAGATTCCCAGATATTCGGCGAACTTGGGAAGGTGATCGAAAAACTGCTCGGTCTTTTGAATGTTGCCTACGATATAAGAACGGATCTTTTGTTTAAGGACTTCCTGATCGGCGGGGGAGATTTTTTTTCCAGAAATCAATCCGTTGAACAGCTGAACGTGCGTATGAAAATAACTAAGGAATTCCCCGTAGGGAGTGAGTTCGAATTCTCCGTGGGAATTTTGTTCTATGATTTTTTTATCGTTTCCGGACATAAATTATTTATTAAATTGAATCGGAACGTTCCTTCAAACGACGTTTCCGGCCGTCGATTGGACAGTTTTCGCCCCGTTTTCAGGAATTCAAGACATTTCGGAACCATTGGGAATGATCCCGGAAACGGCTAACGGAGCGCGTACGGAACGAAAATCCGAATCGAATGAAAAAGGATGTTCCTGCGTCCCCTGACGAACGGTGCGGATATACGAACTTCGTAGAATTCTGGCGCACGTGAAGATTCCTTGAGACCGCCGACGTTGCAGGTAATTCGTCGGTTGCGATAGAAAAGCGTAAATTTTCGGAATATAAAGAAAACCCGACGACGATCCCTCGCAAAAACCGAGGACCGAATTCCGAACAAACTTCCTCGGCTACTATATCACAAAAAATGAATATTCTTAGGTCGAAAAAACCGAATCAAAACCCGTAAGACGGACTTCCCGATTTTTCAGGGAAACGATTCCTTTCGCCCCACGAACCGGATCACCGAACCTTTTCCGTTATGAAACTGGCCTTCGCGCAGATCGATTTCCCGCTCCTCCAATTCCAAAATTTCGTAATTCGGAAAATCGGCCCGGATCTCCTCCTGCGAAAACAACATCGCCGCTTCCCTCGGACCTCCGACCCGTTCGTCCCGAGTCACGTAATCGATATGTTTTTTGCCGAAAGCCTCGAATATAACCGTCCCGCCCACACGCAAAAAACGATTTAGTTTTTTATGATAATCTGATTTTATAGAAGCCGGAAAATGGGCGTAGATGAGAGCGATCGCGTCGAACGTTTCCGGCAGAAAATTCAGGGAATCCAACTCCCCCACTCGATAATCAATCGTAACCTGATTTTTTTCGGCCAAACGAAGGGCCTTTTTTCTGCCTTCTTCGCTGATATCGAACGCAGAAGCGGACCATCCGAGTTTTGCGGCGAAAACCGCGTTTCGTCCTTCGCCTTCCGCCGCAAACAGAACGGCTCCCGGTTTTAAGAGTTTCAACTTTTCCTCAAGATAAAGATTGGGCTCCTCGCCGAACGCGTATTCGGAACCGCTGTATCTTTCGTTCCATCGGTTCAACCAAGAATCATCCATAAAACCTCCGCGTCTTTCGCAACCGAACCGGAAAATTATTTCAACCTTTCCAACAAGCCTTTTCTTTTGACGATGTTCTTATAATCCCATTGGATTTTCTTCGCTTTTTGGATCCAACGTTTTAAATCCTTTTTGTCGATTTGATCGGGATTCGTATAACGGACTTCGGCCGCCTTAAAACTTCCCTCGGGAGTCAGACCCTTTTCTTCGAACGATTGCCCGCTCCAAAAAAGCAGACGGATACAATGTTTGAGTTTGCTATAACCTACGACGGGATTCCCATCCAAAAACCAAACCGGATGACCGTGCCAGATTTTATTTTCCGCTTCGGGAAGATGCGAAACGATCTCCCGGGAAAGAATGTCGCAGATCGTCCGCTCTTCCTCGGACTGCGCGTTATTGTAGTTTCGAGTGTTTTGATTCATATCCGTCGAAATCCGAATTCGATTTCATACTTTTGATCGCCGATCGTTTGCCGATCCTTTCGAAAACAAAATGAAAATCCCTTCGTTCCTATTTATGATTCAGTCCCGCCTTCAATTGTCTACAGTAATATAAGACGGGTTCGTCTTCGGGTTTTTCCCGGAAGAATCCCATGACGGGGGCTTCGGGTTTTTCTGCGTCGACTTTAATTTCCAAAAAAAAACGCATCGGAGGAAACTCGGCCGGATTTACGTGAATGACGTATCTTCCGTTATTTGCCTCGTATTTGGCGGGAAGCGCGATCTTCGTATCGTAAATAAATTCAGGATCCTTAATATTCCGCTCCTGTCCCTGATACAACGTGACGAACAAATCCTTATATCCTTCGTCCTTAGGATAACCATAAACCTCGATTCCGCATACGGAACGGGAAGGACAACGGGGTTTGTCCAACCGGCACTTGAATAACATCTCTCCGTATTTAAGCTCCGTGGAACCTAAAACCACGGTCGCGAAAACGGATACGATCAGCGCGAAAACGGGAAAAGCAGGAACCTTCATATTCATCTCTCCGCCAAAAGCAACGGATCCGGGTCCGTTTTTTGAGCCGAATCGATTCGACTCGTTCTCTAAATTCTTTCTTTGATCAATCCTTCCCCCGATCTCAGGGAAAGAATCCGATAACGAAGAAACGTATTGCAGGTAGCCTCTTCCGTATAACGAACCAGGTCGTAGTCCGGACGGGGAGAACGGAAAAAATTAGAATGAAACAATCGCTCCGAGATCTCCTTCTGAATATGCGCCCTCGCTTCGGTTCTTCTCGCGTATTCGGAGGGAATGATGACCTCGTTTTTATAAGACAGAATATTGCCGCGATAAATCGCGACCGTTACCCGGATTCTATACGTTTCGGGCGTTTTGTTAAAAGGAAAATCCATATACACTCGATTCCCTGGATGTGTTTGTACTATCGGAGTTCTAAGAAGCGGAATCAAATCGTCTTCGAAAAAATAAGGGGCCGTTTTCGACAAAAAGGAGAATGACGAGGCGGGAATTCCCCGTAAATCTGTCTGATTAGAGTACCACGGAGAAAACTTCCGGAACATAAGAAGTCGATATGAACTTTAGATACAATTCCACACCGTTCGCTTATCAAAGAAGAAAAACGAGAGAAGTCAAAATCGGAGACTTGGGAATCGGCGGAGACAATCCGATCCGGATCCAATCCATGACCAACAGCGATACGCGCGATACGGAAGAGACCGTCCGTCAAATCATCGAATTGGAACGGGCGGGTTGCGAGATCGTCCGCCTCACGGTTCCTTCCCAACCGGACGCGGACAACCTACCTTCGATCCGCAAGGAACTCAAAAAATCGGGAAGTAAGGTTCCTTTGGTCGCGGACATCCACTTCACTCCGAGCGTGGCGATGAAATCCGTGGAATACGTGGAGAAGGTAAGAATCAATCCGGGCAACTTCGCGGATAAGAAAAAATTCAACGTTCGGGATTATACGGACACGGAATACGACGAGGAATTGGAACGGATCGCGGAGGTTTTTTCGCCCCTCGTTCTCCGGTGTAAGGAACTCGGAACCGCGATGAGAATCGGCACCAATCACGGTTCCCTTTCCGATAGGATCATGAACCGCTACGGCGATACCCCCCAAGGTATGGTGGAATCGGCGATCGAATTCATACGCATCGCGGAAAGTTTAAATTATTATGATATTATAGTAAGTATGAAGGCCTCCAATCCACAGGTGATGGTTCAGGCCTATCGAATGCTCGCCTCTAGATTCGGGGAACTCAGGATGGATTATCCGCTTCATCTCGGAGTGACGGAAGCCGGGGACGGCAAGGACGGAAGAATCAAATCCGCCGTCGGAATCGGAAAGTATATTCCCGAGTTTGCGGTAGTCGTAGAGGATACGGGAGGTTTTCAGGGAGAAGAGGACG
>NZ_NPEF01000120.1 GCF_002811955.1 Leptospira ellisii | reverse complement strand
CCCCAATGGAAATCCAGTGGACAATTTTAAAGGCCCGTTAGGTCGGAATTTATCGGGCCCTCTCTTTTTTTCTTTGAGAGGAAAATCGAGCTTCGTTTCGGATTTTAAAGCAGACCAGATATTCGAGTTTAACACTCGAGGGGAATATAAGAATCGATTCGGAAAAACAGGCAAAGCAAACGGTGAATTTCATGGACCCACGGGTATTTTTCTTACGAAAGACGGTTATCTTTATATTTCCGATTCCGGCAACCATCGGATTCAGAAGTTAAAAAGTGACGGAACATTCGTGCAAGAGATAGGATTCGGAACTCTTCGCAATCCTTCCGGGTTAAAGGTAAATTCTAAAGGTGAAATTTACGTAGCTGATAGAGGAAATTCACGAATCGTAGTTTTCGACTCGGAAGGCAATTTTATTAAAGAAATCCAAAATCCGAACGTTCTAAATTCACCTCGAAATCTTACAATACGTAAAAACGATCTTTATATCGCGGATGAAAAGTCGGGACTCATCATATATAACACGGTTGAAAATACCTGGAAAAGGTTGGATTCCTTTCGAGATTCAAAAAATGTAATTCGGAAACTAAACCAACCGTTTTCCTCGGCATTCGATTATACAGGAACACAGTACATCGCAGATTTTAATCGACATCGAGTAGAGATATTTAGTCCCGCAAATCAGCTTTCCTCGAATTTAGATTTGGTTGTGGAGAAAGTGATCAATAGGGAATATCCGGATATATCCGTCTTTTTAAGGGTAAGGGATCGATCCGGTCGGGATCTAAAAGGAATACCGCGGAACTCTTTCCGAATTTATGAATACGGAAATCTTTCGCCATTGATCGGCTTGGCCGACATGCAACAATTCAACAATAGAATTTCACTTTCGTTGATCTATGAAAATACTTCGGAAGTAAAAGCCGCCTATTCCGTCTTTGAAAAGTCGTTAAAACCTCTTTTTATGTCCTTGAGGCAATATGACGGTGTTGAAGTTCTTCGTTCCGGGTCGGAACTCATCAAAGCCTCCGACTTCGGATACTCCATGCACGAAATTTTCAGAATTTTTCGGACGTCCCCGAACGATTATAGTTCCAAAACCGGAAAAGCGATTTATCGCGGGATATCCGATCTCTTGGAGCGCCTCGGCCCGAGGGCTGTCCTCGTTTTGGTCTCGGGTAGTTCCGACCAAGACTCCTTTACCCAGATATCCCCCGAAAAAATCATCCGATATTCCAAGGCTCACACGATTCCCATTTATTTTCTGTCTCTTTCGGATTCCGGACCGGCGGTGGAGACGTACAAAACGATTGCCTCCTCCACTGGCGGTAAATTCATAGTGATTCCCGGAGAAGGTCAAGAAAAAACGTTATATGATTCGATACTTGCGCATAAGGACAGACGTTATATCGTTTCTTTTAAAAGCAGAGTGGATGCGGACAAAAAGGATTTTTATATACCTTTGGTCGTAGAATCGAATTTCAGAAATTCCTCCGGAAAGGTCGAAGCGGGATTTTTTACGAAATGACGGATCTAGGACGTATATACAAGGTCGGAACTGCAATAACTTTAACCCTTTTGATCGTTTCGTATCCGCTCATACCGCAGGATACGGTCAAAAAGATTGCGGAGGGGGAGTCCCGACTAAAAGAGCGGAATTACGTCGCCGCCTATCAGTCGTTCACCGAAGCTTCGGGACAAAATCCGATGTCGGTCCGTGCCCTTCTCGGCTTGGCCGAATCGGCTCAACATCTGCATAAGGATGCAGAATCGTTCGAGGCCTACCGCAAAGCCCTTGCATTGGCGCCCGACAATAAGATCGCGCTCAAAGGAGCCGCCTTAGCGTATGTAAGAAAAAAAGAATATCAGAATTCTCTAAATCTCTTAAAGGCGGCTCTGGATACGGATCCGTTCGATCCAGTTTTAGCGCCGGTTCAGATACAAATTCTTTTGGAAATGGGCGGCTATGAATCCGCGCTGAAAAAGCTGGAAATATCCCGCTCCAAACTTCAAAACTCCAAAGAAGTTCAGATCCTTGAAGCCAAGGTCAACGGCAAAACCGGCAACTTCGCGAAAGCGTATCAACTTTGGAATTCGATCCTTGCCTCTTCCTCGGATGATCCCGATCTTTTTTTCAACGTCGCTTCGTTATTGATCGATTGGGCTGAAAAAAGTGCCTCCTCTGATAAAAGGCAAAAACTCGACGCGGCCGCGGAAAAATTGGAGCGTGCCGTTTCTTTGTATCCCGATTTCGAGGAGGCGGTGGATCTTCTCACGCGAATCAGGATCTGGCAGGGGGATTTTCGTTCCGCCGTTTCGCTTTCTCAGCGATTGGTTTCTTTATATCCGCAAAATCCGTCTTATCTTTATCTAAAGGCTTTTTCGGAAGCGAAGGAATCGGACAAAGGATCCACGGCATATAAGGATTCCTTAAAGAACGATTTAACGGAAATTTTGAAACTGGACGATTTGGATTCCGTCTCAAGACAAAAAGCGGAAACCGTTGCCCTGACTTATTTTCCGGAGAACCACGCTTTCCGCAGAAAACTCGGCGAATATCGGATGCAGAGATTCCGTTCCTCCAAAAACTCGCTCCTTTTCGACATGGCCTCGCATCATTTATCCTCGGCAAGGGAACTGATACCTGGTCAACCGGAAGTTCAGTTTCAAACGTTAAACGAATACAAAAGGACCGGCTTTTTCCCGCGCTATCTCAATTTGTTGCTTCTGCTTCGGAAAAAATATCCGGAAAACGAAAAATATCAATACGAGATCGAAAATCTGCTCGATTCGATGAAACAATCCGTCGCGTATCGGGAAGGAATGCTTCAGATCACCGGAGACAACCTTCTGGAGAATTACGGAAGAACCCCGCCCGTTATTTTGACATTCGATCTTTCGGATAAGACCTTTCTCGGGGATTATCCGGATCTCTCCGCTTTGGTCTCCGCTTCGGTTCGTAAAATTCTTTCCTTAAACCCGACCGTCGCGCTTTCGGATGTGCTGGAATCGAATCGATCCAACATTTCCTCTTTGGACGTTTCGCCCGAAAATTATACCGGTCTTCTTCCTTATTCGGAGCCGCTCTATTTAAAACTCAGGGACAACGTCAAAAACGGAGTAAAACCGAGATTTCTAATTTACGGTTCCTTAAAATACGAGAACCATTCGCTTTCGATCGAATGGACGATCAAGGACGCAAAACACGAAAAAGTCCTGACCACATTCCGGATCTATTCCAAAGGAAGGGATTTTATCCCCGAAGCGGCATCCCGCTCCGCCGCGAAAATTCTTACCGCTATTCCTCCTTCGGCCTCCGTTTTAAAAGTGAAAGACGAGGACATACTGATCAACGCAGGCGCCCTGGACGGCTTGAAGAAAGGCTCCAAAATTCAGACGTATAATACCTCGGGAAAATCGGGAGAAGCGACCGTAACCGAAACCGATTATTTCCTCTCCAAGGCGGCGCCGGACAACGGCATCACGGGTTTGAAATCGATCTCAGAGGGGGATCGTGTGATTTGGAAAAAATAGATCGTATCCTATTTTATCCGTTTGGGGAAGGCGCTGAAAAAATCCAAAACGGAATCCGCAATCTCTTTTTCTAATATTAGAATATCGGAATAGTTAGAGCGATACGCTCCGTTCAGAAAAAGAATCCATACGGATCCCCGGATTTCCAACGTTCCGATCTTTGAAGGATCCACCGCCTTAGGCATCCATTCCGGATAACCGTTCTCGGCCTGAAATCGCCTTCGATCTAAATCGTCGAAAAGACGCCGGTTCGTATCGATCCGAAAACGGTTCCGGATCGGTTGATATTCGACGTCCAGATCCACGTCAGGATAAATTCGAAATTCTCCCGTTGCGGCCTC
This sequence comes from Leptospira ellisii, assembly GCF_002811955.1. Lineage (GTDB taxonomy): Bacteria > Spirochaetota > Leptospiria > Leptospirales > Leptospiraceae > Leptospira > Leptospira ellisii. The sequence continues at coordinate 8,118 of NZ_NPEF01000120.1, read as the reverse complement.
CCAATCGATCCTCGCCCCCTCCAGACTTACCTCGTCCTCGGGGTCAATTTCCAGGGGAATCGGATATTCGTATAACGGATCCGAATTTCGATTCCGATCGTATCCGATCTTTACGTCGGTCCCGCCTTCGGTCCGATCGACTACGATCCGAAATACGGATTCCTTTCTTTGGTCGAGATGTTTTCGAATCGCCTCCTCCGCCGCCGCAGTGAAGCGAAGCGGAACGGCCGGATTCTCGTTCTTTCGGAAAAATAGATTTCGCACGAATTTCTGAAACATAGATTCGGATTAAAATGCCGGATTAATTTATATTTACGTTAAACGAATTCGAAAGAACTTATCGAATCCGCTTTTGGAACATTAGTTTTTTCGAATTTTCGTATCGTAATCCACGAGAAGTTTTTTATACGCCGCCGTGAATTGGGGGGAGCTGATCATATAATCCGCAGTCGAACGGTTGCAGGCCATCGGTACGTTGTAAAGAACCGCGATCCGCAGCAGGGCCTTTACGTCGGGATCGTGGGGCTGGGCCGTCAAAGGGTCCCAGAAAAAAATCACGATGTCCAAATCCCCTTCCGCGATTTTAGCTCCGATTTGTTGGTCCCCGCCCAACGGACCGGATAAAAACCGGTAAACGGGAAGTTCCGCCTCTTCGTTGATCAGTTTACCTGTGGTTCCCGTTCCGTATAAATGATGTCTGGATAATATTTCCCGATGCGTTTTTACCCATTGAACCAGATCGTCTTTGCGGTTATCGTGGGCCACCAACGCGATCCGTTTCGTGGCGGAAACTTGAACTTCTTTCATTGTTCGTCGCTCTTTTGATTCTTTTGTTTCGATCTAATTTTTTGATGACGGCGATTTCGGACCAATCCTTAATTGACCGAAGCCGTTTTTTTTGACGGATTCCATAACGCAAAAACCTCCCGCTTTTTTACGATGAACTCGCCCGCCGAACGACCTCTTTATTTCTACGTTTTCTTTCTCGTATATTCAACGATCCTCTTTGCGATTCCGACACGACACGTATTTGCGGAAAAAAATCCGCCCGATAAGAAGATAGAAATTCTGATTCCGGAGGGATCCGACTCCGATTGGGGGAAAAACGCGCTTCCGTTCGAGGATCTTAATTTATTGGGGGACGTGGACGAGAACGTTTCCCAAACCCTTTTCGAAAAATCGAAAGAGGATTTTCTGAAATCCGTGGATCTTTTCCGTAAGGCTTCCGATCTTGCGGAGGAAAAAAGGAAGGAATTCGAACGTCTTACCTTCGAAGCGGATCGGTACGAATGGCAGAGAAAAAATCGAAAGGAAAATTTCGAACGTTCCGTCTTGCGCGATCTGAACAAAGCGCGTTCGGATTCTGTGCATCATCTGGTCGCGGCCATGAATTCCTTGGAAAAAATCCAAAATCCCAAGGTCAAGGATTCGGAAAGTTACCGCGAACTGCAGGCGGGAATTTATAGGGAATACGTCAAACACCAGTTGGCGCTGAGGAATTTTCTTCTAGCGATGGATCTTTTGGAACGATATATCAACCTCGGAAACAAATACTACGAGGATTCGGAAGCGCAAGGTTTATTAGCGAATTGTTATGAACGCGCGTATAGACTTTCCAAAAAGAATAGGGACGACGAAGCGAGGGAAAAATACGACATTCTCCGCAAAAAACACGGACTTTTGTACGCGGAGTTCAAATTCGGCAAGAATTCCCCGGACTACAAGGAATTCTCCCGCGAACTCTTCAAGGATTGATCACTGAATTCCGAGTTGTTTTTTGAGATTTCTGTTTTCCTCGATCAAATCCCTGATTTCCTTTTCGGTGTAGGCGAACAGCCGATCCTGAGCCTCCAGGATTTTGTCGAGTTGTATCTCTTCTATATGAGAATAATCTAATGCTTGTTCGGTCGCTTTCTTGAAATCCAAGGCGTCCTTCAGTTCCTGGGTTTTCATGGAATCCAGGATCTCCGAAACCTTCAACCGTTCGTGCAACGCCAGAAGTTCCTTGTTTTTGAGTTCGTTCACCCGTTCGAGGGCCCTGTTGATCTCTTCGTTGTTCTTTTTGACCTTGGATTCGAATTCCAAAATGGCCTGAAGCGCTTCGTTCGCTTTGGTCGCGTCCTTATATTCCTTCTGTGCGAGTTCGAATACGCCCTCGAAAAATCCGATATTGGTCAGACAACTGTTTCCGATTTCGTTCGCGGCCAATTTGTAGAATTCGGATTGAATCGTTCTGTCCAGAATGAGTCTTAGATTTCTGGAATGAACCGGATATTCCAACACTTCGATTTTACCGCTTTCGGGGACGACCGAATTGATCTTTTCCGATTCTTCCGAATAAATCATGATGAGACTTACATAAGGATGGAGTTCGAATTTGCGGATGAATTCTCTGATTTGATTCCATTCCGGAAAATTGACCGAAAGGAAAAAGATATGAATGTCGGCCTTCATCAGATCGATCGCGCCGAGACCGTCCAGAGAAACCTTACTCAGTTCGATGTTGACCCGAGGATGTTTCCAGATCTGAATCGGAAATTCCTTTCCCGAAGTGAGATGCCAAATGATCGCGTTTTTTTGACTCATCGTATTTATCGTAACACTAACCAAAGGGTTTACCCCGGTTAGGAACCTCTTTTCGTGATCTTTTTTATCTTTCCCCATATACTTAAACTTAGTAATCTCTCTGTCAATTTTGATTTTTGATCGGAGATTCGATCCAGAGCCTTTTGAATCGGCTTCGGAAGATCCATATCCGTTCTTTTAATCATGATATTGATGCTGATGATCGCGATCAAAATGTTGGCGCTCCAGGGGCCGATCCAATCCGGCACCTTCTCATTGTAGGAAATCGTGCTTCCCAGGGTAAAAAACGTAAAATAGATCATCAAGAAAACGACTGCAAGCGTAAAACTCATCCCTTTACCCGATCGTTTGACCACGAGTCCGAGCGGAAACGAAATGAAGAAAAAGATCAAACAAGAAATCGGCATCGCGATTCTTCGATGGATTTCCACGTTAAAATCGGTAAGAACTTTTTTCCCCTGCTGCATAAGGGCTAAAAGCTGGGTTAAAACGGAGTAGGACTGGGTCATCTGATCGGGGGTGAGGGTTCCGTTGGCGGCGCCCATGGCCAAATCGATCTTCATCTTTTCGACGAGTTGTTTTAATCCGGTCAGACCTTTGATTTCGATCCCCATCTCTTTTAACATTTCGAGCCCGGGAATTTTTTCGAGCCCCTCGCTTTCGATGTTGTTTCGGATCTGAAACAGGACCGGCATGGAGAACGTCTCCGGTTTTACGTTCAGCTCCAGGGTTTTCTTTTCCTTTCCTTTGGGAATGTTGTAATCCATTTCCCCGTCACGGAAATCGGTGATGGAGAACGTTTTACGATCGTCCCCCCACTCCAAAATCCAACCGTCCTTGAGTCGTATGGATTTTTCGTATTCTCCGTCGGGTCCCAACTTTTCGACGAGGTTTCCCTTCCCCGCGTTGATGATCTGGATGATTCTAGAACCGCCCATCGGAATCATTTTTCCTCCGATGTGGAAATATTCGTTCCCTTCCAGAAAAATTTCCCATTCTCGAATTTGAATCCCGCGAAGCTCGCCCGTATCGCGATTGATTCCTTCGGTATACATGGTCCTTGCGCGTTTTTCGAAAAGATCCTGGGTTTTGTCCCCGCTGAATTGTCCCGGAGTGATGGCTAAAAGCGGATTGTAGGCGAGCACCCATTTGTTGAATTCGTTCATCTTTCTTGTGTTTTCGGGGGAAAGATAAAAATTGAGATATCCGACGACCAAGGCCATCACGAAACCGAATGCAAGAAAGTTAATATAGATTCTGGGAAAACTGACCCCGGCGGAACGGATCGCCGTGATTTCCGAATCTCCGGAAAGTCTTCCGGCGGCCATGATCCCGCTCATAAGACAGGCCATCGGAATGGTCATAGGAAGCGTATTGGCGAGAAGATAACCGAAATAATCCAGAAGACGAAGCGGATCGACGCCCTTGCCCACGAAAAGTCCGATCATCTTCTGCAGCGCGAGAACCATATAGACCATCGTAAAAAAAGCGAGCGCCACCAAAAACGGGGAAAGAATTTCTTTGAGAATGTATCGATCCAGAATCGGAACGATCATATAAAATTTGCGTTTATCTGTATGAACCTTGAAGTCCGGCGGAAGATCCTCTACGCTGCTCAAGCGGACGGTTCTCAAATCCTTACCGGAGTTGGAGACTCCCGCTGTATTTTTTTTGTCGGATAAGGAACGGAGCCGGGTTTCGTATTCCTCGTACGAAGTAAGGTCGGAGGATCGATTTCTTTTTTTGGATTCCCGGGCGTGGTCGGAGGAGCGGTCACCTCCTTTCGATTTCGCGTTTTTGGGAAGGGAAGAGGAATCCCCGCCTTTCTTGGAAACGGCGGAGGTTTTTATCGATTTCGATTCGGAAGAGGAATTCTTTTTATCTGCGGACGAGTTGGACGTCGCCTTTGAGGAGGCGGCTTTTTTTCGATTGTCGCCATCCTTCAAGCAAGGATCCTTCCCTTCAAAGTCGCGCTCGTTGCGCTTTGGATTCGAACTTCCACCGTCGAGCCGATCAGGTCGGAAACCTCTTTTCCATCCGGAAGAGGAAACACCGTCATTCTTCCGCAAGGAGTTCGGCCGCAGAGTTCCTTCGAAGATTTGCGGGAAATGTTCTCGATCAAAATCGGATACGTTCTTCCGATGCGCGCCCGATTCTGCTCATGCGAAATCGAAGTCTGAAGATCCACGAGTTTGGTCAAACGGGCGGACTTCACTTCTTCGGGAACGTTGTCCGGAAGTTTCCTCTGCGCCATCGTACCTTCCCGCTCGGAATACTTGAACATAAACGCCATGTCGAATTTCACTTCGCGGACCACGGCAAGAGTGTCTTCGAACTCATCGTCCGTTTCGTTCGGAAAACCGACAATGATATCCGTTGTGATTCCGACGTCGGGAACGATGTTTCGAATCTCGCGGACCACGTCCAAAAATTCTTCCTTGGAATAGGAACGTTTCATCTCTTCCAAAACGCGAGTATTTCCCGCTTGCAAAGGAAGATGAATGTTGGGAGTAAAACGCGGATTCTCCGCCATCAATTTTAAAAGATGAACCGGAAAATCCTTGGGATGCGGGGAAGTGAAACGGATCCGTTCGATCGAGGTTTCATCCAAAATCATCCGGATCAAACCGGCAAAGTCGGTCCCCTGTTCTTTGTAGGAATTCACATTTTGTCCGAGTAAGGTCACCTGACGGATTCCCTTCTCGGCAAGATCCTGCACTTCGCGAACGATGTTTTTCGGATCCCGGCTGCGTTCTCTTCCCCGAGTGTAAGGAACGACGCAGAAAGTACAGAAATTATTGCATCCACGCATGATGGTTACGAAGGCTTGGATTCCGTTCACCACGCGCGGTTCGATCTCGTCGTAAGTTTCGATCTTGGAAAGTCGGGTCAACGCTAGGGATTGTTCTCCGGAACGGATCCTTCCAATCAATTCGGGCAAACTTCTGTAATTGTCCGGTCCTACGACTAGATCCAGGGGAAGTTCCTGATGAAAAAGATCGTCCCCCAAATTTTGAGCCATACAACCCAAAACACCGATGACCAAATTGGGATTTTTCTTTTTGAGATATCCCAGGGATTGAAGGCGATTGTAGATTTTGGCATGTGCGTTTTCCCGGATCGCGCAGGTATTAAGGAAAATTATGTCGGAATCTTCCGGATCCGAGGAAGAGGAATATTCTGCGTCCTTCATCAAACTGGCTACGATTCCGGAATCGTATTCGTTCATCTGGCAACCGTAAGTCTCGATATAAACCTTTCCCGACTTTTTTTCCAGTTCCAGAACGCTCATAGGACTGAATTTCTGCTTGCCGGAACGGCTGTAAAGGGGTTTTCCATAAGTAGGAAGGTTGGAATTTTCTTGCAAAGAATTCCTTTTCCACCCCTTTTGGAACCCCGATGGCAGTGAACGTAAAACCCAACTATTACAAGCTGCTGAATCTGTCCAGGAGTTCCGACTTCCAAGCTATAGAATGCGCGTTTGAGAAATTTTTGGAAGGCTTAGAATCCGATCCTTGGAACCCTTCCCGAGATCTGGACCGGGAAGAAGGGATACGCGCCTATCTGACGCTAAGTTCCCCGGAAACCAGGGAAGAATATGATAAGACTCTGGATTATGAGTTCCTACTTTTGGACCCTGGAAAGATTCCGGAAGAATTCGAAGCGTTTTATAAAGTGCAAAAGCTCTCCGAAGGAGAGGAAACCAAATTATTCTACAACCGGTTTTTGGAATTCAAAAAAGATTTGGAAACGACTCTCTGGAATTTAAGAACCACGGTTTTATTCTTTCTAAGCGCATTTTCCATTTTGACGATTTTCGCACTTTCGATGGCCCTCGCCCAGAAAAATGGTTTTCTCTCACCCGGCGCCGAATTGTTCTACAGAAAGTGGGGAATTCTATGTTCTGCTGGAATTCTTTTTTCAGGATACGCGATCTTTCGAAAATTGATCCTCCCCAGAAACAATCGAATTCGACAAGGTCGGAGCACCTCTTCCCGTGAAAAAAACAGCAAAGAAAAACGATCCTAAACATCTCGCCGAAGAAGAAATCGCATATTATTATACTCTGTTGCAGGAAGAACTGACCGAATTCGACTGCGGAGAACTTTGTAAGCCCGACAACGAAGGGATTCCTTTCTGTTGTATCGCGGACAACGCAGTTCCGACCTTGTATCGTTCCGAATTCTCCTTACTGAAAAAAAGAAGCGATCTTTGGAAGGTGTGGAAACCCGAAACCGAACAGGATAAGAAAATGCTGAAGGAATACGATTCCCGGGAAACCTTGTTCTGCGAATGTAAGGGAATTCAATTTTGCGAGCGTGAAAATCGTTCCATCAGCTGTCGCACATTTCCGTTGGAACCGTATCTGGACACGAGAGGGGTTTTGATCGGTTTGGTTTTTATGAAGGAGTTCACGGGCAAATGTCCGATGACGTTGCGCGCCAAGGACGTTCGTCAGGAATTCATCGACTCGCATTTTCTTTTCTGGGAAAAACTGCTTTTTCGGCTCGATTCCGAATACGAAACCTTTTGGAATTCCTCAAAGTCGTATCGACGTTCTCGGGCAAAAACCGGAAAAAAATTTCCGATCCTTTTTCCGAGCCATCTCAAAGGAAAGAATTATCTTTTAGAATACGTTTAAGTCCGATCCGTATTAAAGATCGATCAAACGACCAAAGCGGAAAGGGAATTATCCGCCCGATTCGATCATATCGTTTTCGATTTCCTCCAAAAACGATAGAGGCGTTTCCAAAATTCCGAACTCCTGGAGCGGATTTCCGGTTTCATCGATTTCGACGAGAGCGGGAAGCGGGCCTACGTCCGTCGCGACGACGCGGAAATCGTAGTGGACGGTTTGCCATTCCCCCTCTTCTTCATAAATATCTATGGAATACTCCGCGTTTTTTCTCCAAAAAAACCCGGTCCTAATCTCTCCCTCCCGCAGACTCCGTTCCACTTTGAAACCTTGCCCGTTGCGGTAAAAAGTCCATTCGCTGTTTCGTATAACGTTAAACGTTCCTTGACACGAAACCCATCGCCCTATCGTTTCGGTCCGATAACGGTTCCGGAGAGATTCGATTTCGAGATCCATTCGCGCGACCGTTTCGGCTTCGATTCGTTTTCGTTTTCCGCTTAAAATCCGCTTTTGAATTTCGATACAAAGAATATAAACCGCAAGATACAATATGGAAAGTAAGAGAATGATTTTCATAAACGGAAAACGGATTTTTTCTCGAATTCATTAATAGAAATTTTTCGTGATTTCAATTCGAATCATAAGATGAACAATTATTTTTTCATTTAGGTGTTCCTACAAGGAAAATCCCAATCCCTCTTTGTTAGAAGGGCGTACGATTTTGATATCGGAGTCATACTGTGCTCCGTTGCGTGAGAGTTCCCGCACAACTTTGATCTTGGAACAAAATAAAACCCTGGGACCACGAGAAAATCTCATTCCACCTACGCTCCTCATTCCCCTGATCCTTTCTACCCTCCATAATCTCCTCAAAAAGGAGATCGAACTCGTTTCCA
>NZ_NPEF01000012.1:10000-32251 GCF_002811955.1 Leptospira ellisii | reverse complement strand
GTTGATCGCGAGAAAGATCTCCGGTTTCACCGGAATCCGTGTGAGTTCCCACACGGTTTATCTTTCAAAGTAAAAATACGCAGTAGCAAAATTCGATTGTGTGTGAGTTCCCACAAATCTCCGAAAATTAATTCAACCACGAAAGTGACGATGACGATCCGCTCTCTTACTTTGTGTGAGTTCCCACACTTTCTTTATTTTAAGATCAAAAACACGAGTAAACCGAGAACGATCACGACGCCGGCCACGATGATCATTCCCAAAGAACCGCCTCCGGTCTCCACTTTGGAAGGGGCGGCCGCAGGAGCCGACTTACCTTTCAGTTTCGCAAGACGAACCGGCCGCTCTTCAAAGGCCTGTAGTAAAACGCCCGAAGGACCCTTGGCAAATATATGGTATTCCCCTTTTCCGGCGGCGATTCCGATAAATTCTCCGACGATGTTCTTCGGATTTCCTGCGTCGTCGTAACCGCCCAAAGTCTTCGCCATCGCCTTTTCATCCATGGTGCCCGTCGGAAGTTGAAACAAAAGTTTATCGCCTTCGTTGAGATCGTCGAAATCCACGCCGCCCACCGGAGACAAAACGGTCTTCGCCTGCACAACCCTGCCGAACGGTCTGCGGAATTGATCGATCTGTCTTTGAACCGGAGTTTTCTCCTGCGTTTCGGGAATTTGCCCGATCGAAGGTTCTTCCGTAGGCCGATTGACCGCGGGAAGAATTCCGGAAAAGACGTTCTTAGCGCGGAATTTCACGCTGGAAACGTATTCCACGTCCGCTTGAATCCGAACTATATTCACTTTTAATGATGTTTTAATCTGATTTTCGAGAATGTTGACGAAACTCGCCGCGTCGTTCCTTTCCCAATTCGGATAGGAGGATTCCAAAACGGCTTTCGTAAGTTTGGAATATACGATTCTTCCGATGCTGTCGGAAAGCCCGGGATCGAACGGCTCCGATTTCGCGGCCTCGACCATATCCAAAGCGAAAGCGGCGGAATCTTCGAAACTTCTAATCTTACGTATCAACGAAGAGTTGGAAAATAAGGAGAATATCTCGATTACGTCGTTCTTATACTTGCTTACCAGCGCCACCACGGCGCCGCTTCTGTTTTCAATATCGATACGGATTTTCAGCAAAAAAGCGTCCCTGATTTTTCCCTGAATCAGCTCGACCGCTTGTTCTTCCGTAAGTACGGATTCAAGCGCGAGATTCATCATGTTCGCTTGTTCCTGAAGTTTATTAACTTGATTACTCGGTTCCATTCATCCTCGTCTACACACTAGCCGCAAGGTTTTGACCCTTGGCGAATTTCCATCTTCGCGGAATATAATCTTCCCGCAACGGGATTTCGACTCTTGCTACAGTTTGAGAAATACCTTTTCTACTGTAAATCGTAAACAAGTGTCTGTCAAATCCGCTCTGTGCAACCAGAATTTCCACCATCGTAATTCCGAGTCCCGCTCCTTCGGTGGAATCTCCGAACTTCATAAAAAATTCGAAAAGGTTGTCGAAGTCTCTCGATATCCTGAATTTTTCACGAACCCGTTTCTCTTCCTGATCCGTAAGCGGAAAATTGTTCAAAATCTTCAAAATGATTCGATGTTGATTGAAATAAAATGTCACTTTGATCGCAAGATCGTGTTCCTTCATTTTCTCTCTATAAAATGGGAACTTTTTATCGCTCAAACTGCTATGAAACGACTCCATTCCCTTTCGATAATCTTCCGAAGACTCGATATCGAGTTTGGATTCCTTAAAAAGGATCCGTTTGATAGCCGCCTTTGTCGCATTAACGATCAATTCTTTCGAGGATGTATAGAGTAATTCCGTCAGATCCAAACGATCATAACGGGTCAAAATCCCTTGAATGATATATTTCAGCTTTTTTTCGCCCTTGGGAGTTAGGACATAGGTGATCAATGAGACGGGGATTTCTCTGGAAATGGCGGAGTCGACTTCCATTTGAAAGTCTGCGGACAGATCGTCAAAATCCCTCATGGATGAAAAATATGACGAAAAACTTCTCAGTTTCGACGAAAAAAAAAGTCGTAAGAAAAAAAGTATTAAAAAAAAGGCCGGAACCCTTTAAAAAGTCATCCCAAATGTAATAAATTCCGAATCAGATCCATGACTTTACCGGATTTAGACTCCACTCGGTGAATGGAATTGACCAATTTAGAATCCGTCCCCGGAATTTCCCCTCCGTGGAATTTCAGTTTAAATTCGGTGAATTTGAGTCCGTGCGCGGTGGAAATGACGACCACGTTTTGTCCTTTTGCGATCGTTCCTTTTTTCAAAAGTTTTTCCAAAGCCGCCAAGGCCACTCCCGTATGAGGATCGTTGTATAAACCGTATAAATCAGCTCGGGAAGCTGCGTCCGCCAACTCCGATTCACTAGCCTGTTCCACGACTCCTTGAAACCGCTTCAACGTTTTGATCGCCTTTTGGATCGAAACTGGATTTCCGATCTGAATCGCGGACGCCAAAGTGGTTTTCGCCGACACGGGTTCGAAACTTTCGAAATTCTTCAAATAGGAAAGATACAAAGGATTGGCGTGTTCCGCTTGAGCCAAAACGATCCGAGGCAGTTTATCGATCAAACCGAGGGACAACATCAGTTCGAAACCGGCGCCGAGTGCGGAAACGTTTCCTAAATTTCCGCCGGGAATGACGATCCAATCCGGAACCTTCCACTCCAACTGTTGTGTGATTTCCACCGAAATCGTCTTTTGTCCTTCGATTCGAAGCGAATTCATAGAATTCGCCAGATAAATCCCGGCTTCGCGCGTTACTTCCTTAACGATCTGCATACAACCGTCGAAGTCCGTGTCGAGTGCGATCACCTTCGCCCCGTTCGATACAGGCTGAATCAATTGTGCTTGGGAAACCTTTCCCGCAGGAAGAAAGATGATCGCGGGAATTCCCGCTTTGGCCGCATACGAAGCGAGCGCTGCGGAAGTATCTCCGGAACTCGCACAGGCGACCGCGCGGATCGGAACCCCGGAGGAAATCATTTGTTTGACCTGGGACAAAAGCACCGTCATTCCCAAATCCTTAAAAGAACCCGTGTGGGAGATCCCACACTGTTTGACGTAAAAACTTCCGAGCCCCAAATCTTCGGTCAATCGATCCGAAAAGAACAGATGTGATAAACCTTCTCCGGAAGTTACGATATTCTTATCTTCGATATGAGGCAGAACCCATTCGCGTTTGTTCCAAATTCCTGAGGAATTGGGAAACTTCACGGAACGAAAACGGGAATCGAAAAGGTTCTTCCATTCTTCCCCCGAAACCGACTTCAACGCGTTCAAGTCGTGGGAAACCTGAAGCAGACTTCCGCATTTTCTACATTCGTAAACGATCTCGTTGAGATCGTATCGAGTTTTGCAGGAATCGTTGATACATTCGAATTCCGCTTTGTATCGGGTAAGAGTGGAGACCATATTTTAGATAGAATTCAGAATGTCCTTTTTTTTGGTATCAAATTCTTCCTGAGTGATCAGCCCGCCGTCCAGAAGGGATTTCAGTTTAGCCAGTCTGCTCGCGGTGTCTTCTCCCGCGGGTTTGCCCCCCGCCTGATTTTGACCCATCATGTTGGCCATCATACCGGCCATGTTCATTCCCATTCCCAATCCCATCCCTGCGCTCATACCTTCGCCGGCCGAACCGCCCGGATTATTCGCGGCCTCTTCTCCGATATCCAACATTCTCTTTTGCTGATACATGTTACCCATCGTGTCGATCTCGAATTTGTCCGTGAGAATTTTCTGAATCTTTTGAAAGTTGGGATCGTTCTGATCGAAGTTGATCGATTGGATGAAAAAATCCACGACCTCCAATCCGTATTTCTGAAAATCCGGCTGCGTTTTCGTTTTTCCCGCGGAGGAAGCCTCTTCGAGATGCTGCGAAATCTGCGTGATAGGAACTCCGTTTTTTAATACGACCTCGGAGATGAAATCGCTAAGACGGGTCACCACCATCGGTTTCAGAAGTTTATCGACTCCGTCGTGATTAAAACGCTGCTGTGTTCCGACCACTCCGTTTACGAACGACTTGGAATCGATCACTTTAATATTATAATTTCCGAATGCTCTTAAGCCTAGCGTGATGTGATACTTCGGATCCTCGATCTGGATCGGGACTGGGGTTCCCCAAGTCATATTGATCACGGCCTTATTGACGTAGACAACTTCGGCGGTGAACGGGGTTTGACCTCCGAACGGGAGATTGACGAGTTTCTCCAGAATCGGAATGTTTCCGGTCTTTAACGTATGTGTTCCCGGCCCGAAAACGTCCAAGGCCTTTCCTTCCTTAAAGAAGACCGCTTCCTGACTTTCGTTAACGACCAGTTGTCCGAAATGACTGATGTCGTTTCTCGGATGTTTCCAAACGATTTCACCGGGTTGTCCTTCGTATTTGATTACGTCTATCAATGCCATATTTTTATTCCTTCGGTCGAATTCCCGTATAGAACGGGTGACGGATTTTTTTTGAGATCATTCGAAACGTAAGACCCGTTTTCGAATTTTAGAGTTTCGTAAACAGATCCTTACGGGAGCGGAAAGCGTTCTCCAACCCGTCCAAGGCGGATCGTACTTCGCCGACCAGATTCCGAATCTCCTCCACAGAGGACTCCGCTCCGATCTTAAGGGAACGGATCTTCTCCTCAATTCCGTCCACTTCTCGAAAAAGCGAAAAATCGAATTCGGCGAGCCGTTCCAATTCGTCCGGAGTTCCTTTGAGTCCGCTTCCTAGACCGTTTAAACCGTAACCCGCTGCTTGAATCGCCTGCGTAAGTTTATCGATCAAAACCACCGCGATCTCGCTGCTTCCGATCAGATCCATCTTTTTCGCCGAAACGAAACCCTCCTCCAGACGGCGAAGCGGCTCTTTTAACAAAGCCACCTTCGAGGCGAGTTCCTTCCGTAAAAGCGAATCCGTGTTCTGAAATTCGGAGCCCCTTAAACCGCTCGAATACAAGGGCAGCTTTTCCATAAAGGCGCGTATTTTGCCTTTTTCGGACCGATAACGATCGATCAAAGTTTTCACGGGAGATTGTGAAAGAAATTGACTGATTGGATTTTGACCGGAAATCTCCTGTTGCATAACTTCAAGTTTTGCATAATTCGAACGCGGGATCAATGAAAAAATTTCCGCTAAAAAAATGGATCGATCCGCGTTTCGAAAGCGAATTGACCGGAAACGCACGCGACGTACTCTGACTTCGCCGGGAATAAGAAACGATGATTTCGAAATTGAAACGTTTTTGGAACACGTTCTTAACGGGCAGGTTCTCCCTTCCTTTGGCCGCCTTTCTGTTTCCCTTGTTCGTCTATCTTTCGATTCCGCCTCGATATCTTCTTTCCGCGGATCACTACGAAAAATTCGTTTTAGGAAAATCCATCTTCGAAAGCGGCTTCCGATCCTTGGACGTATTTTATCCGGGTTTCGATTTCGATCCCGAGCTGAAGTTCAGCCTCTTAAAGATGTCCGTGGTGAACGGACACAAGATCATCGCATTTCCGGTTTCTTTGGGAATATTATACGCGGCCGCGCTTCCTTTCGGAGGACCGTACGGAATTTATTTCCTTTCCGCTTTTTTGATCGGTTCCTCCCTTTATCTTTTAGGCCGGGAATTTTCCGTCCCTTCCGGCAGAATGCTGCTCTTTTCCCTAGCCACACCGATCGTGATGAACGGATATCTTTTCATGGACGTGGGGGTCGCGCTTTTTCTGTTCGTCTTCGGTTCGATCCTGTATCGGAGGTCGCGACGGAAGGAATCCGCGATTTTAACGTTATGCGGAACGTTGCTGCTGTCCCTTTCCTACTGGTTTCGCCTCGAATATCTGATCTTTCTGGGGATTTATTGGCTTTACGAAGCAGTAACGTCCCTATTTTCCTCCGAACGCTCGGGAGAAAGGAAGGATCTTTTTTGGATCGCCGCCTCGGTGCTCTTCCTCGGTTTCATATCGTACTGCGCGTTCAACTATTCCTTTTTCCGTTCCGTATTGGGTCCCCGGTTCAACGCGAACTACGATTCCGCCAGCGGATCCAATTTATTTAAGAATTTTATAAATTTATTATTTTATGGAAATTTAAAGTTAGGTCTTTTCGGATATTCCCCCTTCCTTTTTCTGGGAATCTCCTTTTTCGCCTATTCGTTTTCGAAAATTTGGAAGCGGATGGAGATTTCCGAACGTTCTCTGATCCTCTCCTCGTTTTCGGGAATTTTGATCGCAGCGGCCACGGCCCCGAACGACGGAGGCGCCGAATTCGGTGCGCGATACCTGACTCCCGGAATTCCCGGATTGATTTTGTGCGCTTCCCGTCTATTGACCGTCGCAGAAAACAGGGGAAAAACCGCGAAAACCGTCCTCTATCTCGTTCTTACGTTATCCGTAATACCGACTTGGATCTATTATAAGACGACCAAGGGTTTCGCCAAAAATTCTAAATCGGTCCAGGCTTTCATTCTGCAGGAACCGAAGGAAAATCTTTTGATCTTTCAGAACGGTTTGATCGGAGGAATGGCCGGGGCCGATTTATACTTTCAAGGCAGAGTATATCAAGCCACGAACGTCGTCGAGCTCGCGGATCTTTTGGAGAAATATTCCCGCGTAAAAACCGGAAAGGACCATGCGGAACAAGCCGTTCCTTTCGAATACTTCGCTTATGCGAAGGATTATACGGAAGGTATGAAGAATTTGGAATACGACCCGGGCGCCAAAGCGGGACTCGTGGAATATCTCAACAGGTTCGATTCGGACGCGATTTCCGAAATGCCTTCCTTTAAAATCACCGGAAAAAAAAGGATGGGGTCGATCGAAATCCTATACGGAATCTACGAATCGCGGCTAAAATAACCGTCTCGGTCTCCTTTTTAATGGCGGAGTCTCCGGCGCACTTCCGTATATGCATTCATGCAGACGAGGGAAATCCGAATCGAAAAAGCGTACGCGTTCCTTCGTTTTAATGAATTTAATAAGCGAAATTCGAAAAAGGAGGAAAAAACCCGTTCCCCGATCGTAGAGAAAACGAGACGGAATCTGGGCCTTCTTTTCCTTCTTCTTATCCTAGTTTCCGTTTCCTTTTGGATCGACAGCGGGGAATTTTATATCGCGGATTCGGCGCTAAAGGCGATGCAAACCGAATCCCTGATCGTCAACGGATTTAAAACCGACGAGATCCGTTATCCCGCGCAAACATTGGATCCGCTTCACGAAGCATTCTTCCTACCCGGATTCGCCGAAAACGTAAAGGGGAAATTCATCGGCCAATATCCGATCGCGTTTTCGATTTTCGCGTCCTTATATCGTGCTGCGGGATTGGATTGGAAATACATCCCGTTCGCAAATTCCCTGTTGTCCCTGATCGCGTTGTATCTCCTATACCGAAACGGAAGAATCGATCAAAAGACGATGGTATTGGGATATTGCGGAACGATTTTGTTGGCGTTGAATTCCGACTTCGGAGAATATCCCCTTTTCTTCCTATTGAATACGTTCGGATTCGTCTCTTGGCTCGCTTATCGGGATACGAAACGAGTCGCCTCTCTTTGTACCGCAGTGACCGCGTTCTCCGTAGCGGTTTGGTTTCGGTTGGAGTCGCTTCTCTTTTTGTCTGCATTGGTCGCGGCCGAAATTCCTATCTCGGGACAAGAGAGGAAAAATCTCGTACGAGCGAGTAACGTATTTTCAATATTCCTTTCCCTAATTCCGATTATTACATTCTTTTTTTGGAATATACTTGAATACGGTCATCCGCTCGGAGTGAGATTCATATTCAACTTCGGACGGGAGGAGGTTTCGATAACGGAAAGAATAGCGCGTTCCTTTTCGATCGCGTTCGTAAACTTAGTGGACGGCGTTCCCAAGTTCGGATTCTTCTTTTATTCCCCTTTTCTGATCCTTCCCGTCCTGTATTATCTCGTCCTCAAAAAAAAGCGGGACGGAAACTCCGATTTCCTTTTGAAATTAATCGGAATTTATTCCGTGTTGGTTCTCTCCACGGCGCCTAACGACGGTATAACGATCACGGGGAGATATCTCCTACTCCTGCTTCCGCCCCTTCTCGTATTATGGAGCGGATGGAATCCGGGAAGAGCCGGTTTTTGGAAAAGCGTTTCGATCTTTTCGGTCGTATTCTCCCTCTCCGTATCGGGAGTTACGTTGAAGATAATGCGCCATATCTCGAAACAGGAAAAATCTTTCCGAAATTCCTTCGCGAAAAACGAAACGTCCCTCTGGATTTTTACCGATCCGATTTTGTGCGGACAGGCGGGAATCGACCATCTCTACCGAAAGATTCTCTGCGTCAATCAAGGCACGGACCTAAACAACATCTTATCCAAGATCGCGTCGGATGATTCCCTTTCCTCCGTGTCCCTTTTTTTCGCGGAAGAGAAGGAAATACGCAGACTGGGAAATTCGATTCCGCTTTTAGATCGGAAAAAATCCGTCGAGTTGGAGAACGGATTGGAGACCCGCTTCGGAGGCGAGAAAAAACGGACCCCGTTTAAGGGATTTCACGCGATAGAATATTATAAAAATCTAAAATAAAAATCCAGTCCTACACCGTTCCCGTAACCTATCACTTAATATATTTTTAAAGCGGAGGGATCAGTCCTTTTTCAGTCTGTTTTTCAGATTCAGAAAGGGAAATTCAACCGCCATATACGAGAACAAAGCGAAAAGAAGCGCGTAAAAGAATCCGAACACGAGCGCCTTTCCGAAAGAGATCCAGGAAACGGCGCGATCCGAACTTAAACCCAATTGGGTACTGACCGCGAAAATCGCCACGATATGCCAAAGATAAGTTCCGTAACTGATCCGCGCGAGAGGCGTAAAAATACGCAGACTTAAGAATTTACCGATCCAGGAAAGATTGTGGATACTTGCCGTCAAAACCATCGCGTATCCCAAATTGGAGAAATTAAAACGAAATACCGTATAATAAACCGAAAACGAATACGGAACGAAACTGGCGATCGCAAGAAAGACGATTCCGGGAACGAGAAAAAACCATTCCCTGATCCGATCGTGTTTTTCCGGAACGAGATTCCAATTCTTATAAAGCTCGAAAGTCAAAATCCCGGCGACGATCGAATCGAAGCGAGTATGTGCGGGTCTGTGAAAAAGAAGATCGAAAAGATGATACGGTTGGTTTCCGGCGTTGGATTGATAAACGAAATAACGGATCAAAGCGGCCGACGCGTACAAGGCCGTCAAAAAGATCAAACGCGGCTTTTTGGAGAGTTTAAAAAGGATAAAATAACAGATCAGGGGAAAAACGAGATAGAATTGTTCCTCCAGCGACAACGACCACGTGTGAAAATGCGACGAGGTTTTATAGTTGGAAATATACAATGCGTCGTAAATCCAGCGATCGATGGTCTCTTTATAGGACGGGATCAACGCTTGAATATTCGGATCCGGAGACGCCTGGGCCATCTTAAGATATAATTTATTAACGCCTAACGTTAAAAAAACGAAAAAATAATAAGCCGGAAAAATACGCAGACTTCGATTGACGTAAAATTCCTTAAAGCTGAGCGTCCCGGTTTTTTCCCAACCTCGATACAACACCCCGTAGATCAAAAAACCGCTCAAAATAAAAAAGAGGTCCACGGACGAAGTAAGATTACTGATGAATATATTGAGGATCGCATCCTCTTGGGGAAGCTGATGCCGGATCGGATCGGATAAATGAAAGACGAAGATGCTAATCATCGAAATCGCGCGAAGACCGTTCAAGGAATCCTTTTCCCAGGTTCGCTTTTCGAAAATTGACAGGAATGCAGCTTTCATAACATCCTCATAGATGTGCTTTTATGAGATAGTTCATGTAAAAAAAAATAGGGGTATCTGTAAATCAATTTTGTTTTCTGATTGCTTCCCGTAAAAGACTGCCCAACCTAGGATTGCTTTTTCGCCGGATAGAAACGGGTCGATCGGTTTCCTTCCATACAGCACAATTGAAACGCCGCCATTATGTTTATCGAACGGATTCAACGGTTAACTTATAAATCGGGACGTCGAAAGACGATCGCCTGGTTTCTTCTCGTCTTAGGCCTGTTCGCCTCCATATACTTTACAATTCCTGCATATTCCCTGTTTCAAGACAGCCACGATAAGGCGATCCAGATTCATTCGCTTATCAAAAACGGATTCCGATCGGAGGAATTGTTTTATCCGGGAAAAGTCATGGATAAGGATTTGGAATTCTATCACTTGCCGCACAACCTTCATCTGGTGAACGAAGGCAGATTGATCAGCGCGTTTCCCGTTTCATTCGCCGTCCTAAGCTCTCCCTTCTACTATCTTTTCGGAATACGAAACCTTCCGTATCTTTCCGCGGTGTTCGCGTTATGCTCCCTAATCCTCCTGCGAAAATATTGGAAATTCGATTTTTTCTTTCTGTTTGCATCTTTTTTCTGCACCTTCGCCTGGCCTTTATCCCTCGATTTTTCCGAAAACAACCTCGTCGTATTGATCTCCGCAATTCCTTTGACCCTTCTTCTAAAAGGGAAACCGAGCCGGAATAGGACGTTTGTCGCCGGTGCGTTCTTAGGTCTTTCCGTCTGGTTCCGGCTGGAAGGGTTGATTTATGCTGGTTGTGTCCTTTTATTTTATATGATAGGATTAATATATTCAAAAAAAGAAATATATAAAACGCTCCCCCGTTTCATCTCCGCCTGTTTCGGATTTCTAACGTTATTCTCCCTGTTCTGCGTTTGGAACTGGTACGACTACGGACATCCGTTGGGTTCGCGTTATCTGGCTAACGCGCACGGCTTTCAAGTTTCCCTAAACCAGCGCTTGGATTGGATCGTGAATCTGTTGTTTTTCGGTCCGTTGAAGATCGGCTTCTTCGGATATCTACCGGCCTCGTTGTTTTTATTCTTCGTCCTAATCGTCCGCTTTCGCGGACTATCCGTCAACAATCGGACCTTATTCGGATCCTCTTTTTTATTTCTGGTTCTCGTTTTGATCACGGCTCCGAACGACGGATTCAACAATTGGGGACCTAGATTTTTCGCCCCTCTTATAGTTCCTTATTCGATCCTGGTGCGCAAATTTTGGTTTTATTCGATCCGGCGCGGAAGAAAAAAAACGAAACGTTTTTTGACTGCGTGTTTCGTTTATTCTTTTCTACTCGGCTTGGCGGGTTTGGGGATCCAAAGAGGGAGAAGTCTCCACGTGAAAAAATTTTCTCCCGTAATCGAATCGATAAACGCGGACATTTGGATATACACCGATTACCTTTCCTTTTACACGATCGGTCCGCATTATCTCGATAAGGTGACGTTTACGGCCGATTCGACCGAAAAGATCCTATCCATACTAAAACGAAGCCCTTCCTTTTGGAAAAATCGAAAGATCGCCTTTGTGCAGTACGATCTTTCCTCCGTAAACGCCGCGACTCGGGAAAAGATGAAAAAAAATTCCTTGGGAATGGAGATCGTAAAACCGGTCGTTTGGGACAGGGAAATCCTACTTCCAAAAATGAAAGAGGCTCTTTCGGAATTCAAAGTATCTAAAGAAGGAAGTTATGAAATCTGGAGCGGATTTTTAAAGTAAACTTTCCGACTAGGATTTTTGACTTTTCCTTTAGCGCACTTTCTCGGATTCTGTTCCAGTCTATTATGAAAACTTTGGAATCGAAGAACAGAATCAGGAAACTATTTCTGCAGATTCTTCCAATTTTTCTTTCCCTCTTCACAATCCTATTGATGCGGATTTTTCTGTTTCAGATTTATTTCATATCCGGCTACTCCATGGCGCCTTCTTATACGGAAGGGGATTTGATTCTCGTGACGAAGTTGGGTTTTCCGGCGAGAATCGGAAAATGGGAAATTTCTTTTATCGAAGGAAAAGTGGAACGTTTCGACGTTCTCGTGCTGGACGGAGCCGAAGAGGAGTTGAGCCTAAAACGGGTCGTTGGTCTTCCCGGGGATTATTTCCGTTTCGAAAACGATCGTATCCTCATCAACGACGGGCCGCTTCAGGAAACCTTTTTGAAACCCGGTTTTAAAACCCTCGCCCCTTCCTTATCCATGATTCCTATGACGGCGGTGAAGGGTAACGTTCCGATCGGAGACGCCGGCAGAATTCCCCCCGGTTATTTCCTCGTACTCGGAGACAATCGGGAGCATTCCACGGATTCGAGGAACTACGGCTTGATTCCGTTCCAGAAGTTAAGGGGAAAGGTTTGGCTTTTTTTATAAGTCCGGCGGAGATACGGATCGAATTCCGTGTAAATTTAGAAATTTTATATATAAGGTATTTATAATAAAAGGAATTTAAAGAACTACTTCCTTTCGATATTTCAAAAAAAGGAAAACGAATACGAAAATCTGAACGGAATCCGCGCGTTATCCATACTATTCGTCGTGGTATTTCACGGTTGGGTGACCGCTAAAACGATCATTCCCGGCGAGCCGGATCCTCTCCGTCTTTTTTTAGGTTCCCTTTCCTCCGGAGTGGATTTTTTCTTTTTACTCAGCGGATTTCTGATCTACGGAGGCCTGTTCCGGGAGAACGAAAAGAAGGGAAGGATCGAGATCAAAAAATTCTTCGTCCGCAGATCGCTGCGCATTTTTCCGGCGTTTTATTTCGCCCTGGCGGTCCTATACTACAGCAAGGCGCAACAGCTTCATAAATTAGAATCTCTAAATATAACAAATCCTGAAATTCTTTCCCTGATGGCGGACGCGAAGATCAGGCTCCAAAACGTCTGGGTGGACGTCTTTTATCTTTCGGATTTCCTGCCTCACGCGCTTTATAACGGAGGCTGGTCCCTTTCCATCGAGGAACATTTTTATCTCATCCTTCCTTTTTTGTGTTCCGTTTTCCTATTCCGAGTCGATCTAAAAACCCGTTTTATTTTTTATTTCCTGGGCTTTTTGGCCGCGTTTTTGGTGAGGATGAAATTGGCTTTTCCCGACGCGAGTCTCGACGCCGCGTATCATTTTCACGCGAGATTCGATTCGATCCTCGCCGGAATGATCGTATACGAATGTTTTCATCATTTCCCGTTGACCGAAGAAAGGATTCGAAAATATCGAAACCTGTTGCAGTTGCTTTTATCGCTCGCGTTGATCGTTACGATCGGAGCGCACCAGGTGGATCCGGGAGGGGCGTGGGCGCTCGTGATCCGGCCGATCATACTTTCCTTCGGCTTCGGGGTTCTGATGTATTTTTCCTTTTATCCCGGATTTTTAAATCGAATCTTCAGCGCCGCCGTGTTTCGACCGTTCGCCCGGCTCGGTTATACTGCCTACCTTTGGCATATATTCGCGATCCCGGTGGCCTCCAAAAAAATACTTCCCTGGATCCAAACCTCCCCGAACGTCTGGGTTTTTCTCGGGTGCAGCGTTTATCTGGTGTTGGTGACTTTTTTGATTTCCTGGTTTTTCTTCCTATTGATCGAACAGCCGTTCTTGATCCTAAAAGATAAACTGACCGGGGTACAAAACAAGATAAGCTGATCTTCGCTTATGTTCGTATAGGACGTGTTATGCGGGAATCCCTATTTTCTATTTTCCGAAAGAAGGAAGGCGAAATCGACGCGCTAAACGGCGTCCGAGCCTTCGCCCTGCTCTCCGTTTTCTTTTTTCATACCTGGGGTCTCGGCGGAGTTCTGCTCAAGGAGATGAATCCTACGTTCGTCCGTTTTCTGGGGAATTTATCATCGGGAGTGGATTGTTTTTTCGTATTAAGCGGATTTTTGATCTACGGGAATCTGTTCCGGGAATTCGAAAGGAGCGGCGACATCCGCTTTCGGGATTTTTACCTCAAACGGAGTTTCAGGATTTTTCCGGCCTATTATTTCGCATTTTTTATAATATTCATTATTAAGAATATTCTCTTATACCGTTTTACGCAGAACCCGGCGTCCGCGGACCCGGAATGGATCCGAATGCTCCAAAACGACGTCGGAAAGGCTTGGATCAGCGCCTTATATCTTTCCGATCTGTTCGAATTCCAGTTTACGAGCGTGGATTGGTCCTTGTCCGTAGAGGAGCACTTCTATCTTTTTTGTCCCGTTTTGAGTCTGTATCTTTTGAAACGTTTCGGATTTCGGGGAAGGATGACCGCATACGGAATTCTGATCTTAACCGCGTTTTGCGTCAGGAGTTATATGGCGTTCCGCAACGATCCGATGACGAACTTTTTTTTCTTTTCCAAATTCGACTGTCTGGTTGCGGGAATGGCGACGTACGAAATTTACGAACGCATTTCCGGAAGAACTTCGGATTTTTCGGGACGTATCCTATACCTTTGCCTGATTCCTTCGTTCTTAATCTGTTACTTCTTAGCGCATTCGTTTCACAAGGATTCGCTGTCCGCTTTGATCTTAAGACCCAATCTGCTCTCGATCGCCTTCGGGATTCTTCTCTTGATCCTACTTCAAAAAAAACCGAACCCTTTCACGGGATTTTTTTCCTTCCGCGGATTTAGACCGATCGCAAGAGTCAGTTATACGATTTATCTTTGGCATTTTATTCTCATGCCGGTGACGATTTCGATCGCGCACAAATTTTTCAAAAGCGGAATCCTCGAAGCGCATTATACGATCGCTTCCTGCATCGCGTTTATCATAAATTTCTTAATCGCTTGGGTTTTGTATCTTTCGATCGAAAGACCGTTCCTAAAACGGAAAGATCGCCTTTTCGGAAATGAAAAAAAGGAGATCGCTTAAAAACGGAACTCCTCCGCTTCCCTCAAAATTGCGGAATCCTCGAACTCCGAACCGCGATGCGGAAAGGCCTGTTCGTAAAACAACGCCGCGAACAATTCAAAATCCTCGTCGATCGGAAGCGAATTCTCCTCCCAATATTCGTTTCTTCTTTTGATCAACATGGAGATCGTTTCGTCTTCGAGGGAGAATTCCTCTCCGGCTTCGTTGAGTTTTCGGATCAACCAATTGAGATTGTAGATCGTAAACGGGCCTAAAAACTCCAGAGTCGCCACGGTCGGCTCCCGCTTCATCAACGCTTCGGTATGAAAAAGCGGAATCCTGAGATCGTATGCGTCCTTTGTCTTCTGATATTGTTTGTAATTGGCGGAGATCGACTCCAAAAAGGAGAAGGTATTGAGATAACTGTTCCGGATCAGATTTTCCTTTTCCGGATGATAAAAAAGCACGTCGATCAGATCCACGAATTCGCCCTTGGCTACGGCCTCGCGCAAGATCGAATCCCGAGGTTCCGGTCTCGGAATCGGATCCACCAATTTTACGAAAAGATATTTGATTTCGTAGGCGAAACGGGATTCGCGGGGAATATAATATTCGATCCAGATCGGTTCTTTATAGTATTGAACGAGCTCGCGTTTCGGTAGATCCGGAGTCACGTTTAAGGACTTTAACTTTTTTACGTCGTCGGTGATGACCTTCTGACCTTCGACGCGGGTCCTGGATTTTTTAATCTGACGGAGCTCGGATTTGTTTAACAGCGGTTTCGGTTTGAACGGCTCCATAAATTCAATATCGGTTCGTTACGATTCCATTCTAAAATAGAGGTTCGATAAATTCGAACTTACGGACCGGTCGCCACACAACGGATCGAACCCGCGCCGCCTTTTCCCTGATCCACGACGAGATTCCCCGCTCCGAAATCCACGATCCACGCGCTTCCCGGGTTGGTTCCCGTGCTGGAAGTCCAAAAAATCGAAGCCGCCGTATTGGGAAAATAGACGGAATTGATCGCGGAAACGGGAAACGTTCCTGTCAAATCCGCGATGGAACGAAGTTCATTTATGGAAGGCAAACGCCATACCCTTCCGGATAGATTCAAGGAATTACAGGCCAACAAAGCGTTCTGCCAATCCGTTACCGTCGCTCCGCCGGTTCCGCAACCCGCTCCGCTCAGACCTGCGGGACATTGGACCCAAACCAAACCGGTGTTCACGTCGCTGACTGTGGAATCTCCGTTGTCTCGGAACAACTGCGTCGGAAGAGCGGAACCCGCCACACAACGGGACGGATTGGGACCGATCGGGCCGGACTTTCCATTCACTCCTTCCGTAAACGAATCATACCAGTAATCCCCGGGAGCTCCCGCAACCGGAGTGGAAGTCCAATGACCCACTCCATCCGTATTCGGAAAAAAGGCGGCAAAAGTGGACGGAGTCGTTCCGTCGTACAAAAGAATCGAACCCAGTTCCTGCACCGTGGGTAATCTCCAATCGATTCGATTGGCGTACGAGATCGTATTCAAATTCGCACAAGCCGCGTTTCCGGTCGCCCAATCGGTGGAGTTCGTGGCGCCGGCGCAGGTCGCTCCGGCTTGACCTTCCGCACAGCTCTTCCAAACCAATCCGGTGATATTGTCCGTCGTAGAATAATCGGTTCCGTTTACCAAAATCGGTCCCGTAAAACTTCGAACCGATCCGTTTTGTAAATCCCCGTCTTGCCCGGTCCCCCCACAGGCGATCGGATTTCCCGCCCCGTCGAAACAAGTCGTTTGCCCCGTCTTCAACGGCGAAGGTCCGAAAAAAATCAATTCCACCGAGCCTAAGACGAAACCGGCCGCATTTACGGCGTTCACCGTATACGTCGTATCCGATCCCGCGAAACCGATATACGAACCGGAGATGACGCCCGTCCTCGCGTCGATCGCGGCTCCGGCCGGAAGCGGAGGAAAAATGGAATACGTTAGTCCGCTTCCGATGACGGACGGCGTAATCGAAAACGGAAATCCGTTGGCGACGGAGGTCGGAGTCGGATAGGTCAAATTCCGGGGAGCGTCCGGATTCCCTCCGCAATACGGAATCGTATTCCCGGAGCCGATGCTGACGAAGACGGATTCCCAATAGGATTTGGATTCCGGATTACACGCGTTATCTAAGGATTTATTTTTACAACCCGTCGCGGTCGTGAAAACGTATAAGAATAAAAACGAAATACAAACTTGGAAAAGGAACGGTCGCATTCTCATAAACAATTTTCCGCTCGGGATGGATTCCTCAAAACTAATAGATGGGAAAAATCCCCTTTTACAATCAAGATCGGAAACGGCGAAGGAAAAATTTCGGAATTTATTTCCTTAAATCCGGAATGCTATC
Source organism: Leptospira ellisii (assembly GCF_002811955.1). GTDB lineage: Bacteria > Spirochaetota > Leptospiria > Leptospirales > Leptospiraceae > Leptospira > Leptospira ellisii. The sequence continues at coordinate 15,182 of NZ_NPEF01000012.1, read as the reverse complement.
GGCACCTCAAAAGAAGAACGCGGTGATCCAGATTCTGAAAAAGAAACTGATCGGATTCATCATTCCAGAATCGGCAAAGCGGATTTTTCCCTTGCGGTCGAGAACGAAAAAGGAAGGATATCCCCCCACTTTCCATTCCCGAAGCAAAGGGACATCGGCGACCAAAACGTCGAAATCCAAATTCCGCTCCTGAACGTATCGTTTTAATTCTTCGGGATTTTCCCCTTCTTCGACGGAAACGAAACGGAAACGAGGACTGTTCGAAAGCGAATCCGCATACCACTTCACCAAGGGAAGATTGGTGGAACAAACCCCGCACCAAGTCGCCCAAAAATACACGATCGAAACCTTGTTTTCGGAATCGAATCGTTTTCCCTGATACGGAGTCAGCGTTTCCAAGGATAAGCCCGGCTCCAGATCAGAAGCCTTAAAGATCGAAAGCGAAATCGTAATTCCCAAAAAAAGCAGAATCCAAACTAGGACGCTTCCCGTCTTTTTAAAGATCTCTTGCATATACTTTACTTCGGAGAAGTGTTGAAAACGTTACGCGAAACGACACCCGAACCGCGCCGTCTCGTCGGACGCTCACGAAACGGATCAAAGGTCGAATCGGATTCCCTTTCCGAAATCGGAATACATGATCACGATCACCAAAATCACCCAGATGACTCCGGAAACCAATACGTACGCGTCGGAAAGGATGGCCTTCGTCGGATTGTGTCCCATATTCTTGATGTAGATGATATACAGGGATCGGAAAATCGCATAAACCACGACCGGAATCGTATAGATCATACGATCCGTCCCGAGGTTGGCGATGGTGGTCGAACTCGTTACGTAAAGGACGTAACTCATCAGGGTCATCGTCGCTACGATCCCGAGCATCATATCCAGGAAACTCGTCGAATATTCGTCCAGGATCTTCCGATGACCTTTCGCATTCCCTTCGAGAATGATAAGTTCCCCTCTTCGTTTGGAGAATCCCCAAAACAAGGCGAGCATAAACGTGCACAATAACATCCAGGAGGAAAACGTCACGTGGATGACGACGGCGCCCGCGATGGCTCGTATGACGAATCCGATGCTGATGCTCATCACGTCCAAAATCACCATATGTTTGAGGAACTTGCTGTACAAAACGTTGAAGACCAGATAAAACGCGACCAATCCGAAAAAGGAAGGATACAACAGATACGATAAGATCAGGGACAAGGGAAGAATGATCGCGGTGATGAATAACGCGAAAGAAGGATCCAGTTTTCCGGACGCAAGCGGCCTGTGTTTTTTTTCGGGATGAAGCGCGTCCTCTTTACGATCCAGATAATCGTTCACCACGTATTGACAACTCGCCACGAGGGAAAAAAGAAAAAACGCGGCCACGACCCTTTGTACGGATTCGACGTCGGTCAATTTTTTCGCGAAGATAATTCCCGCAAAAATGATCACGTTTTTGATCCACTGATGAAGTCGGAGTAATTTCAAATACTGGAGAAGCATACTCGGTTACAATCCATGCCGAGCCTCAAATCATCAAGGAAAATCCAAGGATTCCGCCGAATACGGAACAGGACCCGGAATCGGAACGAAGACCGTTTTTAATCTTCTTTTATAAGATCGAATTTGGAACCTTCCGAAAGCGAAGAAGTCTCTTCGTCCTTAAGATATACTCCGGAAAGTTGTTTTTGCAGGGAAAGACCCAAAAGATAGGAAGCCTTGCGGGAAGCGTCCGCGAACGACATTCCGCCCGTGCGAATATTGGAGATACAATTCCTTCGTTCGTCCGTAAGTCCGGGAGAAGGCCGATACGTCAGATACAAACCCAGACTGTTTTCCGTGGACAAACCCGGGCGTTCTCCGATGAGAACGATCGAGGTTTTTGCGTTCCAAAAAGCGCCCACTTCGTCTCCGATCGCGACCCTTCCGTTTTTCACCACGGTAATCGGAGCGATTTTGATCCGTAAACTTTGGACGGACTTCAAAAAGGATTCCAAAAAAGGAACCAGGGAATCGCGGATCGCACTCGCGGAAAGTCCGTCGGTGACGATCAAACTCAGATCGAACTCCTCCGAAAACTTGGGATCGGATTCCTTAAATTTTTCGAGTGTTTGATAACCTTGTGCGGAAATTTTTTTCCCGAGATCCGGACGAGACAGATATTCCTCCCGGGAGGAGACCTTGGATCGGATTTCCACGAAACTCAGATTCCGATCCGACAAAAAATCGAATACCTCCCGAAAGTCGGCCGATGCCCAAACCGCGTCCCGAGCGCGCGCGTGATCCAAACGAAACCGCAAAACCTCCCGGGTGGGAATCGAAACCCCGGAACGTCCGAGTCCGATCCGAGCCGTGGTCCATCGTTTCCACTCTTCCCAATCCATATCAACCCGCCAACGTTTCCAAGTCCGGCAGAAGAGCCGTGCGATTTTTCTGATCCAACGGAATCAAACGGGAATCAAGAATTCCCGTTCGCAAAAGCCATTCCTCGAACTCGGGGGCCGGCCGCAAACCGAGCACTTGGCGGAGATACAACGCGTCGTGAAAGGAAGTGCTCTGATAAGAAAGCATAACGTCGTCCGCGCCGGGAATTCCCATGATATAGCTACAGCCCGCGACGCCGAGAAGAGTGAGTAACGTGTCCATGTCGTCCCCGTCCGCTTCCGCGTGATTGGTGTAACACACGTCCACTCCCATGGGAAGACCGAGGAGTTTTCCGCAGAAGTGATCCTCCAATCCCGCCCGGAGAATCTGTTTTCCGTTGTAGAGATATTCCGGTCCGATAAAACCGACGACCGTATTGACGAGCAGCGGGGAAAATTCCCGCGCGACCGCGTAAGCCCTAGCTTCGAGAGTCTGCTGATCCACGTTCCAGTGTGCGTCGGCCGAAAGACCGGCGCCTTGGCCCGTTTCGAAATACATAACGTTGTCGCCTAACGTGCCGCGTTTTAGGGAAAGCGCGGCTTGTCTCGCTTCGCTTAACAATTTCAGGTCGATTCCGAAACTTTCGTTGAGTTTCTGACTTCCGCCTATGGATTGAAACACCAGATCCACCGGAGCGCCTCTATCCATGAGTTCCATCGTCGTGGTCACGTGACTCAAAACGCAGCTTTGTGTGGGGATTTCGTATTTCCGAATGAGCGTGTCCAAAAGATTCAAAAGCGAATGTACCGAAGGAAGATTGTCCGTCGCGGGATTGATTCCGATCACGGCGTCCCCGCTTCCGAGAAGAAGCCCGTCCAAAATTCCCGCGGAAATCCCTTTGAGATCGTCGGTGGGATGGTTGGGTTGAAGACGCGCCGACAATCTCCCGGGAAGACCGATCGTATTCCGAAACTTGGTGATCACGGTGCATTTTTTGGAAACCGCGATCAGATCCTGAATGGAACAGAGTTTGGAGACCGCGGCCGCCATTTCCGGAGTGATACCGGAAGCGGTTCGCGCGAGCGTTTCCGAATTCGTAGTTTCGTTTAACAAAAATTCCCGAAACTCTCCGACGCTTAAGGAGGAGATGGAAGAGAACGCATCCCGATCGTGACGATCCAAAATCAAACGGGTGACTTCGTCTTCTTCGTAAGGGATCAACGGCTTTTCCAAAAAAACGGTCAAAGGAAGATCCGCAAGCACCGTCTGTGCGGCTACTCTTTCCTCGTAACTCAGCGCGGCGATTCCCGCCAAAACGTCTCCGGAGCGCAAAGGACTGGCCTTCGCCAAAAGATCCTTAAGATCCGCGAACTGATAATGCCGGTTTTGAATTCGGATCGAATATTCCACGGACCAAAGGATCCGTTTTTTTGGACGGACTGCAACCAGAATTTTTTTAGCGCGCTGGAATGGGATGCGGTCTTTATACGTACGAGTTTTACAAGCAATCTTGAAAAAATGAAAAATTCAGAGATTCCTCTTAGATAACGCAAAGTTTTTGAAAGATAAAAAAATTTCAAAACCAGATCGCAAGCCGATCAAATTAATATTTGATCATAAACTACGACGACGGCGAATCGCACACGGACATAAGCGGCCTTCTCCGGACTTTCGCAAGACGCGGATCCGCGCTGCGTTCTAACCGACCTGGATCTTCAGACCGTCGTCCTTACTTCCCAGATCGCCGAGACCGGAATGTCCGGTGAAGGCGATCAATAACGTGAACGTTCCGATCCTTCCCATAAACATCAGGGCGATGTAGAGGAATTTTTCGACGTCGTTCGTGTAAGGCGTAAGTCCCAAAGTAAGCCCCACGGTTCCGAAAGCGGACATCACTTCGAAAAAGACGGATTCTATCCCGTGTTTGTTCCCGTTGGCGAGTCCTATCAAAAACATGAAGATGACGAGGGAGATCGTCGCGAGAAAGTAGATCCGCGCGGAGATCGCGACGGAATTTTTGGAGACGTCCTCCCCCCAGATCTGAACCCTCGCCTGAGGACTGATTACGTTTTTCAAATATAAGATTAATATAAAGAAGGTCGTGATTTTGATTCCGCCCGCCGCTCCCTGAGGACCTCCTCCGATGAACATCAGCGAACAGAGAAGAACGTAGGTCGCGCTTCGTATTTCGCCGATGTCGAAAGTGTTGAACCCGGCGGTCCGGGAGGAAACCGAAAGGAAAAACGAATTAAAGAGTTTTTCCGTAAAACCCATCTTCCCGATCGTCTCCACGTTGTTGTATTCTATGAGAAGGATCGCGATTCCGCCGATATGAATCAGAAGCAGAGATCCCAAAACGATAATCGACATCTGCATGCGGTTCGCGTCGCCGAACAATTCCTTACGATACACTTCGAGTCTTTCCTCCAAACGTACGGAAGTAGCGATCACGAATATGTACCACGCGGGAGGGTCCTCCCCCAAAAGTACGGTTCTCCTCATCATGAACGTTTCGGTCACCGTTTCGACCCTACCCATGAACTTCTGAAAGATCTCCAAAAGGGATTTTTCGATGAAGATGATCACCGGAAATCCGATTCCTCCCATCACGATCAAAAACTGGATCACCAAAAGACAAAGAGGTTCTTTGGAAAGAAAACTCAGGTCGTCCACGATGGAAAAACCCGCGTTGTTGAACGCCGAAACCGAAGTGAACAGACTTAAAAACAGACGGTTCGGAGTTCCCGGCAGACGATCCGTTTCGGGCATCAGAAAATAAAGCAACGTGGCGCCTACGAATTCGATCGAAAGGGAAATGTTAAAA
>NZ_NPEF01000012.1:0-5000 GCF_002811955.1 Leptospira ellisii | reverse complement strand
TCGAGAAGGACAAAGCCGAGGATATCTACGTCCTCAGAAACGGCCGCGTCATTCTTACGTTTCCGGCCGTCGATACCGGACAAGAAGTCAAAGAGGACGTTCGAATCGGAGAATTTTTCGGAGTGAAATCGGCCCTTGGAAAGTATCCCCGGGAAGAGACCGCTCAAGTGATCGGAAGCGCGACCGTTCTCGTATTTAAACCCAACGAATTCGAACAATTCGTCGCGGAAAAAACACATCTGATTCTCAAGATGATGAAAGTTTTTTCCAGCCAACTTCGTCAGGTCCATAAAAAGTTAAAGGAAATCCTGGGACAATCGGACACGCGTAATCCTGCGTTCGAACTCATGAACGTCGCCGAAGTTTTTTACAAAAACAACAATCTTCCGCACGCGGTGTACGCGTTCGAAAAATACCTTCAGCACAACCCCGGCACCGCGTATACGGGACGCGCCACCGAATTGCTCGAACTCGCGAGAAGGGGAAGTCCGTATCCTCTCAATATGCCCCCTCTCGTCTACGAAGGTGGAAGCCGCGTCACGCAGGAAACTCTCCAGAACATCATGAAACCCGCCGTGGAAAAATCCGCGATCACCCAGGGAGTAGATAACTCGATCACTTCGCTTTATAACCGCGCTCACACACTCGTCAACGTCGGAAAACACAACGAAGCCGTGGTCATTTACAAGGATCTTCTCAACCGCACCGACTTCAAATTCGATTCCGAAAAGAAACTGGTGGAAAATTCCCTGTTTCAACTCGGAATCTGTTTTTTAAAACAGAACGAACTGGACAACGCCAATTCCTCGTTTTCCACCTACATCAAAAAACATCCTTCGGGAGAATCGATCAAGGAATCCCTCTTTCATCTCGCGGAAATCGCGGAACTGCAGGGCGATCGCCAAAGGGCGAGAATGTTGTACGGAAAAGTCGCGTTATTACCGCCCGAAAAGGACAGCATTTCCCAAAAATCCAGACTGAAAGCGAAGGAGATGAGCACCTGATATGGATATGATGCTCGAATCCATGTTCTCCAAATTCGGTCAGACCTACGATCCGAATCAGATCATCTTCTGCGAAAACGAACCTGGAAATAATTTTTATCTGATTCAATCCGGAAAGGTAAAGATCGTAAAGACGGTCCCGAATCCGACGAAGAAGGAAGACTATCTCATCAAAACGCTCGATATCCTCGAACAAGGGGACATCTTCGGGGAAATGGCGATTTTGGAGGAACAACCCCGTTCCGCCACCGCGATAGCCATCTCCGAAGTGAAGGTTCTCAATTTCAACCGAGCCAACTTCGAATTATTGATGACCAAAAACCCCATGCTCGCGTTGAAAATCCTTACGATCTTTTCGGTAAGGATCAACGACGCAAAACGGAGGCTTTTGATACTTTTGATGGACGATATTCAAGGTAAGGTCGCCGACGTGTTTCTGATGCTCTACGAAAAGATGCACGCTCATTCCGATTTTAAGGAAATCGTCCTCAACGTATCCCAACACGACGTCGCGGAATGGTGCGCCCAGCCGGTCGGCGAGGTGCAAAAGGTCCTCAACACGCTTTCCAAAAGCGGTAAAATCGAACTTTACGAAGATAAAATTGTTATACACAATATCGCCGACTTCCAGAGAATAGTCTCACAAAAAAGGAAACCGAATTCTTAAAAGCTCCCGTAGCTCAGGTGGACAGAGCAGAAGTTTCCTAAACTTTTGGTCGGAGGTTCGAATCCTCTCGGGGGCACCAACTCCGGACTTCAATGCAACACCCAGATTCCATTCTCACACTGTTAAAAAAATCGGAGGAGTTTCTTAAGAAGAAGGAGATACCGAGCGCCCGTCTGGACGCGGAACTTCTTCTTGCGGATCTACTCGGATTACAAAGGGTCAAACTCTACGTTAATTTCGAAAGATTGCTCACCGAGTCGGAAAAAAACGCCTATCGGGAACGGATCGTGGAACGGTCCAAAAACAGACCCACCGCCTATATAACCGGGCAAAAATCGTTTTACAATTCCGTGTTTTTCGTAAATGAGAAAGTTCTAATACCGAGACCGGAGACCGAAGAGCTCGTGGAAAAAGTGTTGTACGATCTAAAGGAAGGGTCCGAAACGATCGAGGTTTTAGACCTCTGTTCCGGAAGCGGCTGCATCGGAATCAGCCTCAAACTCGCCAGAAAAAATTGGAATGTTTTGTTAAGCGACATCTCGGACGAGGCCCTCGGGGTGGCGCGGGAAAACGCGTCTAAAATTCTGGGGGAGGAACTTTCGGTGGAATTCCTCCAAAGCGACCTTCTTACCTCGATTCCCGTTCAATCCAAATTTCATCTGATCGTCACGAATCCGCCGTATATCCCCGTCTCCGATAAGCAGGAAATGATGAGTGACGTGGTCGATTACGAACCGCATCTTGCGCTCTTCCGGGAAAACCCCGAAATCTTTTTGATCGAACTGATCGCGCAGGCGCACGAACGTCTGATCGACGGAGGAAGGTTGTATATGGAAACTCTTCCGTCCATCGCCGGATCCTTGCTTTCTAAGTCTTTAAAGGACGGTTGGAAAGAAGGTAAGGTGGAAAAGGATCTTTCCGGGAAGGAACGGTTCGTTGTTTTGACGAAATAAATCGAAAGTTCCCTTTCTCTTTAGCCTAAAACGATGAAGCATAAACGGCTTGAAATACAATACGAAACGACATCTCGATCGAAACGGCCGATAAAAGAGGTTCGATCGAAATCGACGATCTCCGAAATACGTTAACGTTCGACGCGGACAAAAATAAAGCCGGGCGCAACCGCCCGGCCTCATTTTCCCAACCACAAAAAGGAGAATCTTTTTAGATCGCGGAACTTCCTCTTTCCCCGGTTCTGATCCGAATCACGTCCTCAAGAGGAGTGATAAAAATCTTTCCGTCTCCGATCTTTCCATCGCCGGTTTTTGCGGCTTTGAGAATCGCGTCCACGGTGGGTTTCACGAACTCGTCGTTGACCGCGATTTCAAGGCGGACCTTTCTCAAAAGGTTCACCTGATATTCGTGACCGCGGAAAACTTCCGTCTTCCCTTTTTGCTGACCGTATCCTTGAACGTCGCTCACGGTAAGTCTGTAAATTTCATTCTTCGTCAATTCCGCTTTTACCTCTTCCAGTTTATGCGGTTGAATGATGGCAACGATTAATTTCATATAATCTCCTTATTAAAATTCTTCAACTAACGTAAATTAAAGGATATATCCTTTTTCCCCGTGGATTTCGGAATCCAAACCGGTGATTTCCTTTTCCTCAGAGATGCGGAATCCGATCGTTTTGTCGATCAGGAACACCAGGATCACGGAAACGATGAACGAATACGCACCGGTTGCGGCGACGCTGATGACTTGGACCAGGATCTGATCTCCCTTGGTGGCGACTCCGGCTCCGAGAGAAAGCGTGAACACTCCCGTAAGAATGGCGCCTAACGCACCGCCTATGCCGTGGATTCCGAAAGCGTCCAAGCTGTCGTCGTATCCGAGTTTACTTTTCAGGAGAATCGCTCCGTAACAGACCGGACTGACGAGAAGACCCATGATGATCGCGCCTTGAACTCCTACAAAACCGGACGCAGGTGTGATCACAACGAGACCCGCAACGATACCGGAAGCTGCTCCGAGCGCGGTCGCTTTTTTCGTATGAATGTATTCGATCACCAACCAAGCCACGCCTGCGGCTGCGGGAGCGATCAAAGTTACGAGGAACGCTCTTGCGGCGACTCCGTTGATGGCGAGACCGGAACCGGCGTTAAAACCGAACCAACCGAACCAAAGTAAACCCGCGCCGATCAACGTGTAAGTGAGATTGTTCGGAGCGATCAAAGCGGGACCTTCTCCCTTTCTTTTACCGAGAACGATCGCGGCCGCAAGACCGGCGATACCGGAAAGCAAGTGAACCACGGTTCCGCCCGCGAAGTCGAGCGCGCTCATCTTAAAGAGCCAACCGTCTGCCGCCCAAACCCAGTGTGCGACGGGATCGTAAACGAATGTGGACCAAAGAAGGATAAAAACGACGTAACCGCCGAATTTTACCCTTTCCGCGATCGCACCGGAAATCAGAGCGGGAGTGATCAATGCGAACATTCCTTGAAAGAGAAAGTGAACGTATTTTGGAATCGTAGCTTCCAAAGTATTCTCGTCGATTCCGTTCAGAAAAGCAAGATCGAAGTTTCCGAAATACGGATTGGTTCCGGAGAACGCAAAACTATATCCGAAAATCGTCCACTGAAGCGTCAAAACGAGGATCGCCACGAAACTGTGCATCATCGTAGACAGAACGTTTTTGGATCTAACGAGACCGCCGTAGAACAACGCCAGTCCGGGAATCATAAAAAACACGAGCGCGGAGGCAACGACCATCCACGCGGTGTCCGCTTTGTCCGCAACGGGTGCTGCGGCAGCCGCTTCAGCAGGAGCGGTTGCTTCTTGTCCAAATAATACCATTGGAAGAAGCAGAGTGAGCAATAAGAGTAATCTCTTGGTCCAATTCATAATCATTCTCATCCCAAATCAATTTGCATACCTTATTGCAAGATTGGTACCAGACCTAAAAATATTTATGAATTCTAAAATTTAAACAAAGAAGGGAAGGGTTTACATTTCTTTTTATAAGAAAAGAGCCCAAAAACCGGGGTTTTCACCCCCAAAAAGGAAATTTTCGAAAAGCGAGGGGGAAATAAAAAAATGACCGGAGCAATGATCCGAAGGGGAAGAATGAAAAAGTACCCCAATTTGCTTAAAAAATAGACATTTTCAAGAATTTTCCTTTTTCTCTACATCAGTTGCCCTGAAAATCTAAAAACTGCTGTTATTCTAAATGGAAGCGAAGTCCCAGTTCCAATGGCTTTCGGCGGAAACGGAAGACGAACTCGAAGTAGCGCCGGATTCCAATCGAGCCATAGGATTATAATCGAAAATCAACTGAGCAGAAGCGGTTTTCGCGAATCGAGGGTGAAACCAGTACGCATCCACGAGAT
>NZ_NPEF01000119.1 GCF_002811955.1 Leptospira ellisii | reverse complement strand
TCTCGGAGGAATCAGACGGATCGCCTCGTCCGCACCGGAGGAACGAACGTTGCTGAGTTTCTTTTCCTTAACCGGGTTCACTTCCAGATCGTTTTCACGGGAATGAATTCCGATGATCATTCCGGGATAAACGGCGGTGTTCGGTCCGATCACCAAGTCCCCGCGCTCTTGGATTTTCCAAAGTGCGTAAGCGGTGGATTCTCCCGAATCCATGGAGATCAAAGCGCCGTTTTTACGACCCGGGATTTCCCCTTTATAAATGTCGAATCTCAGAAAACGGGAGGACATGACGCCTTCTCCTCTAGTTTCCGAAATGAAAAATCCTCTGAATCCGATGATTCCTCTCGTGGGGATCACGAATTCCACGCGGGTCATTCCGGAGGGATGCGCGTCCATGAGTTGGAGTTCTCCCTTTCTGCGGTTGAGTTCCGCGATGATCTGTCCCGTGAACTGATCCGGAAGATCCATCACGAGGTATTCGTACGGTTCGAGTTTTTGTCCCTGTTCGTTCGTCTTTAGGATCACTTCCGGACGGGAAACCTGAATTTCGAATCCTTCTCTTCTCATCGTTTCGATCAAAACGGACAAGTGCAATTCGCCTCGACCCAATACCTTAAAACGATCCTTATCTTCGGTTTCTTCCAAACGCATCGCCACGTTGGTTTCCAATTCCCGATCGAGACGCTCGCGGATGTTTCTGGTCGTTACGAATTTACCTTCTTTCCCCGCGAACGGAGAATTGTTCACCATAAAGAACATCGACACGGTGGGTTCCTCCACTTCGATCGCCGGTCGAGGAGCCGGTTTGCCCGGTTCGCAGATCGTATCTCCGATGAACACGTCGGGAAGTCCCGCGATGGCGACGATATCTCCCGCTTCCGCGTTGTTGACTTCGTTGCGTTTGAGTCCTTCAAAATTGTATAATTTTGTAATACGAAACAGGGCCGTGTCCGCGGCCGCGGCCGTATCCGATTTTTTCGCCGCAAGTTGGATCACGTTCATTCCGAGCGCCATTTTACCCGCGTAGATTTTGCCGACCGCGATCCTTCCCACATAATCGTTGTAATCGAGGGAAGTGACCTGGAATTGAAGCGGCGCTTCCGTATCCGCTTGAACGGGCGGAACGTGTTTGAGAACCGTATCGAGTAACGGATCCAAGTTGGTGCCGGGGGATTCGCTCAGGTTGTGAACGGCCCAACCTTGTTTTGCGGAAGCGTATACTATCGGGAAATCGAGCTGTTCGTCGGTCGCTCCCAAATCGGAGAAAAGATCGAAAGCCATGTCCACCACGGCTTCCGGTCTCGCGCCGGGACGATCGATTTTATTGATTACGAGAATCGGTTTGTGTCCGAGCTGAAGGGATTTTCCCAAAACGAAACGCGTTTGAGGCATCGGTCCGTCGAAGGCATCCACGAGAAGCAAACAGGAATCCGCAGTAGCAAGAACCCGTTCCACTTCTCCTCCGAAATCCGCGTGACCGGGAGTATCTACGACGTTGATTCTTGTGCCTTTATAAATGACGGCAGTATTTTTGGCCTTGATCGTGATCCCTTTTTCCTTTTCGAGATCGTTCGAGTCCATGATTCTTTCCCCGTCTTCCTTAGCGGTGACGGCGCCGGTTTGACGGAGAATTCCATCTAAAAGTGTGGTTTTACCGTGGTCTACGTGGGCAATGATAGCGATGTTGCGGATTTCCATTCTAAGACCAGGAATTTCGGAAGCCTCCTGGTGTAAACCCGGTTTTTTGTCAATTTTTTAAAGGAGATGTAGGAACTCCTAAACTCACAATCCCAGTCATCGCTCTCAAGAAAAGTTTTGATCGTAAAATCAAAGTGTGGGAACTCCCCCGACCCGCGACTTTACGGTAAAATCCCCCGCTTCCCTGTGGGAACTCTCACAATTTCCCCGTGGTTCGGCAAAATCGTCTCAAAGCGCACGTTCCAAAACGAATTCGTTTCCGGAATCATGTTCCGAATGCACGAAAAAAAAAGACGGCAACTTTTGGATTTTTCGAAATCCTTCCCCTTCGATCAAACGATCGATCATTCTTTCGAACGAGTTTTGCGAATACATTCTCTCCTTATGCTCAAGATCGCTTTCGTAAATCGTATTCTTGTCCGTCCCGTGGTATTGCGAATACCTGGCCCGCGCCTTTTCCAAATTCTGATACGTTTCGATACAAAGATAATGGGAGAATCCGTCCCCTTCATAATCCCATTCGAACAACAGAGCCCCGACCTCGACCGTTTGTTCCTCCGCGAATCGCGACAAAACGGAATCCAATTCCTCGGCGCACGCGATTTCGAAGGACAAGGGTTCGTTTGCGGAAGGTTTCCATCCGTCTCCGAGTAAATCGTCCTTTAACTCGGAGAATTTGAGAAGCGCTTCGATTCGGCTTTTTGCCCGGCGAAAAGTTTGCGTTCCACAACCGTATTTCGAAACCGATCGAAAATCAATTCGATGCGATCCTCTCCCCGGGAATGGATTTCGTCCACGATTCTTCCCGCGGAAGAATGTCGCAGCAAAAGTTGAAACGCGCTCCAATTCTCCAACGATTTTAGATCCTCGTCCGCCGCCAGTTTTCCGAGCGGATACTTTCGTTCGATCGCCTCAACGATCGCCCGAATCGCGGAACGTCGATCGCCTAACTTCGTATAGACGAAAGCCAGGTTCAGAAAGAAGGGCGCGGTTTCGGTTTGAATCCGCCAAGGATCGCCCAGCTCTTCGATCGCCTCGGAATATTTCCCGATCAAAAAATAACTTAAGAGAACGTTCGTTAAAACGGTACCCTTGTCGCCTCGGTTTTCCCAAACGAGCCGTTCGGTATTTTTCCCAGACGGAGATCGCGTTTTCCGATAGAGACCGATTTATGGAATTGGTCAATAAAAGATTTAAGGCTTCGAGATTGAATCCGCAACCAGGGAGGTTTGCGCCCAACGGTCCGATTCTTCGTAAAAACCCAGTTTTTTATGGGCGAGCGAGATATGAAACGGAATTTTCCAATCCTCGGGGAAAGCGACGATCGCCTTAAGACCGGCTTCGATCGATTCTTTCCATGCTTCTTTTTGAATATTCTCGAATTGTAAATCTCTAAACGGACGCAGGCTTTCATCCTTGGCTCCGATCCCCTCGAGCCAGAGCGCGATTTCCGAGCGATTCCCTTCCAAAGCCATCAGATATGCGTTGCGGTTGCCCTTCGAATTTTCCGTCCTTGTATCGGCGCCCGCTTCGACCAAACGTTTCGCGATTTCGAAATTACCGTTCTGCACCGCCCACATCAAAGAGGTTCTTCCTTTCCAGGTTTCCCGCGCATTTACGTCGGCGCCGGCTTGGATCAGTAATTCTACGATCTTACGAATTTCCTCCGGGTTCTTGTCGGAATTAATACAAGCTCGAAGCAAAGGAGATTCCCCCTCCTTTTCACGAATCGAATTCGGATCCGCTCCGGCTTGAAGTAGGAACTCCACTTTTTTCGGGTCTCCATGGGAAACGGCGCTATAAAGAATCGTCCTTCCCGCTTCCTTTTGTTCGTTTATATCCGAACCCGCGGAGACGAGATACGTGACGGCTTCGATAAAACGGGAAATTTCTTTGCAATAAGATACGAGGTATTGGAGGGCTTTGCTTCCATTTTTGTCTGCGGCATTCAATTCGGCTCCGTTTTCAAGAAGAATCGAAAGTGCCTTTGATTTAAATGTAACTCCTCCGGAAAAACTGATCGGAAGAGCGTCGAACCGAAGGGGGACTTCCAAACTTTTGATATAGGTCAGACGGTTCGGATCGGCTCCTTGCGAAATCAGTTCTTTGATTTTTGTTTCGTCTTCGGCGCGAATCGCTTTTAAGAGATCTTCGTTTAAATCCTGTAAACTCATGGGGAACGCTTCTGATTCGTGTTTGCCCTGATAACACATCGGTTTTTTCGTTTTTCCGGTAGGATTATAAAATGATAAATTCTCCGTGACTCGTGATCGGACCGATGATTCAAATTCGGTGTGAGTTCCCACACTCGACGTTTTACGGCGAAATTTCGGAAAACACGGAAAGTGTGAGTTCCCACAAAACATGTTCCGACAAACCAAAAAAAGACGCGGAATCACGGAGGTTTCCGCGAAACTTTATTCTCCCGGAACAAAATCCGGTTCTAAAATCCTCGGACAAAATCGAAAGATCGCGCCGAAATAATGACGTGCGATCGAATGGAAGAGCCATTCCCCGGCCGTCGCTAAACTATCACCCAATTCCGGCACCGGAAATTCTTTACGGCGAAACAAAGCGTCCAAATCCCAATCCTCTTCTCCGGGAATCACCTGAATCTTAAGCATGGCATAAAACGATCGATGGGAAGGATCGTAGCGAAAAACCAACGACCGGGAAGCGAGCGGATTACGGATCGTAAACGTGGCCCACCCTCCTTTCGGCCCCGCATCCTCTCCGCTTAAGGAATAAAGTTCGTAGCCGCTTTCCGCCTCGTTCCCGAAAAATTCCCGGAACTCGGAATAAAACGCCTCCGCAAAATCCTTCCTAAGTTTGAGATTGGAATCCGAATCCGCCGACATACGGAAAAACTATTAAAACGTCCTTTAAAGAATTATAATTTTCTAAACTACTTTTCGGGTAACGGAATCCGTTCCGTTTCCCCGGGAACCTTCGGAAAACGTTCCTCTTTCCATTCGAGCTTCGCCCTTTCGATCCGTTCGAGCGAAGTGGAGACGAAATTCCACCAAAGGTGTCTTCTTTCCGGAAACGGAACTCCTCCGAGAACGATGACCCGGGCGCCGTTTTCAGAAGAAAAAGAGATCGATTCTCCCGGATCAAACACGGCCATTTGCCCCACTTCCACTTTTTGTCCTCCGACTTCCAGACTTCCCCGGGCCACATACAAACCGGATTCCTGATCCGGCGGAATGGACCATTCCGCCGCGGCCCCCGATTCCGCTTCCAAGTCCGCATAAAACAAAGTGGAATACACTTTTACGGGAGAACGTTTTCCCAAAAATTCCCCGGCCGCAAGACGAAGCGTCCATCGATCCCCTTCCACGACCGGAATCTGCTCCCGATCCAAATGAAAGAACTCCGGTTCCGCCTCTTCGAATTCCCGAGGCAAGGCCACCCAGGTTTGAATTCCTTCCAAAAAGGTGAATTGAGGATCGACTAGGGAACGTTCGCTGTGCGCGATTCCGGATCCGGCCGTCATCCAATTGATCTCGTGAGGACGAATGGTCGCTTCCGTTCCCAGGCTGTCCCGATGGAACACGACTCCGTCATACAAATACGTGATCGTAGCCAATCCGATATGAGGGTGCGGACGCACCGAAAGTTCCTTCCCGGTTTTGATGGAAACCGGTCCCATATGATCCACAAAAACGAAAGGACCCACGTGGCGGGCGTCGAAAGAAGGAAGAATTCTGCGGACCCGGAAGTCGTCTCCCAGATCCTTGATGACTGCGGATATCAGTTTCATAAGTTTTTACTTAGACCGGTGAAATCGTTTCTTCCGGATTTTTAAACGCGATATCCGAACTGCAATTCCGTTTTTTCGTTTTAGGAATGATGTTTCCGCAGCGAACCCACGGAAATCCACAAACTGAGTGCCGTCAAAAAAGTCCCCATCCAAAGAGGGGCTTCGGGAGAATAAACGGGAGCGCCCTTCGCCGTAAAGTAGGAGAACAAACCGGTCATCAAGATCGGCCCAATGATCGCGGTGACGCTCATCAGACTCGTAAGCGCTCCCTGCAATTCCCCTTGTTCGTTCGCCGGAACCTGGGAGGACATGATACCCTGCAAAGGAGGCATCGCGATTCCACCCAAACAATACGGAACCAAGAAAACGAACATCATCCAACTTTTGGTCGCTAAGGCGAACAATACGTATCCGAGCGCGCTTAAGGCCAATCCTAGATAAATACTTCGGTTTTGCCCCAGCGAAGCGAGAATCCATCGGATCAAAACCCCCTGTGTGATCGCAAACACGAGGCCGACCGCGCCGAGGGAATAACCGACCATGGCTTCGTCCCATTGAAATTTTTCCATCGTGTAGTAATTCCAAGTACCCTGAACGGCGTGCCCCGCGGTGTTGACGAGAAAAAAAGCGACCACCAAACCGAGAATCATCGGATAACGTTGTAAATTGAGAAGGGATCCCACCGGATTGGCCTTGGACCATTCGAATTTTCTTCTTTGTTCTGGCGGCAAGGATTCCGGAAGGATGAAGAATCCGAACAACCAATTGACCAAGGTCAAGGCGGCCGCCGCCAAAAACGGAGCGCGGGGACCGAATTGTCCTAAAAGTCCTCCGAGCACCGGGCCGATGATAAAACCCAAACCGAAGGCGGCGCCTAAAAGACCGAAATTTTCGGCCCGTTTTTCGGGAGGGCTGATGTCGGCGATATAGGCGTATCCGGTCGTAAAACTGGCTCCCATAATTCCCGCGATCAACCTACCGACAAACAGCCATAAGATGGAAGGAGCGAACGCCAAAAACAGATAATCCAAGGTGAAACCGAATAAGGAGGCGAGCAGAATCGGTCTTCTTCCGAATCGATCGCTGAGTCCGCCGACGAACGGCGCGCAGACAAACTGCATCAGGGAATACGCGAACATCAGCAAACCCCCGTCCCAAGCGGCATCGCTCAGACTTCCGTGGGTAAGTTGTTGGATCAACTTGGGTATGACCGGGATGATGATTCCGAAACCGATCACGTCTATGAGAACGGTTACGAAGATGAAGCCTAAGGCGGCGGGACGTTTCGAATTCATAGCTCCCACTAAACAAATAATAAGCATAATTGCAATCGAAAAATCGCGTCGTCATGAATTTCCGTTTTTGCATTTTCATTTTAGAGGGCCTTCTCAGGATCGAACGGCGATCCGCGAAACGGATCGGAAACGTTTTTCTAGGGATAAAATCGAAAATGCGGACCTTCGACAAAGGGGAATTGACTTCGTTATGCGACGAGATCGCGCTTAAGGACGCGGATCTACATTCCATTATTCTAAAGTACGGATATCCTCCGTTTTGGGACCGCAAACCGAATTTCGAAACGCTGATCCACATCATCCTGGAACAGCAGGTCTCCCTCGCGTCCGCGAAATCCGCGCTCCTTAAACTGAAGGGAAAACTCGGGACCATAACCGCGGAAAAGCTGATTTTGTTAAGCGACCAAGAATTGAGGGACTGTTACTTCAGCAGACAAAAGACGTCCTACGCCAAAAACCTTGCTCGGGAAATCCTAACCGGACGACTGGTTCCCTCCCGACTGTCCTCCCTATCCGATCTTCAGATCCGGGAGAAATTGACCGCCGTAAAAGGAATCGGCAACTGGACCGTGGATATATTCCTTCTGATGGCGCTGCATAGAATCGACGTTTTTCCCGCGGGCGACCTGGCCGCGGTCAGGTCCCTCAAACGGAACAAAAATCTTCCGCAGGACGTCTCCCGCGAAACGGTCCTGAAAATTTCGGAGACGTGGAAGCCGTATCGTTCGATAGCGACGATGATTCTCTGGCATTCCTATATCCGAGATAAAAACATAAAATTATAATATTCTATTTTTTTGATCTTAAAAGAAGAAAACCGCCCCTGATTTCGACGGCTTCCAGGAACAGATCGGCGCGGGTTTCGGTTTCCCTGAGTATGGAATACAGTTTTCCCGCGTTCATCAGGGCGTCGATCTCGAGTACGGATCTACCCCGTTCGTCCTTGCCGAGATCCCGGAACGAACCGACCCCGCGCGTAGTGCGTATCAAACGGATCAGATTCTCCCGGAAAGAAACCTCTCCCGCGTCCTCCAAAACGACACGCAGGGAATTTCCGCGTTTCCACTTTTCCGAAAGTTGTCTCAAAACGGAAGGTTTCATCTCCGCAAGAAGTTGATCCACCGCCTTTTCGGAACCGTAACGAAGATCGATCGCGGGTTTACCGCCTTGCAGATTTCCCGAACCCAGCACCTTACCGGAGGAAACCTCGATCAGACGGAACGCGAGCGTTGCGAAGACGCTTCTCAAACTCGTATCGGAACTCAAACGTTCCCCTTCCCGCGAATCGAATTCGATCCACCAAATCAGATCCGCGTCCTTCGCGCGCGCGGACTCCAAAAACCGAAGAGGAACGTTTCCGTTTTTCGCGGCCCCGATCTCCGTGGGAATTCGCCGGTCCAAAGAATCTGCGTCGATAAAATCGAGATGCGGAAAAAGGGAGATCAGCTTCGCCTCCGTAAAGGTGCGGCCGAACGGACTTCGTTCCGATCCGAAACGTTCCGCGACCAAGGGAAGAATCCTGGGTTTGCCCAAAAGACGGTATTGTTCCTCCACCGATTCGCCGAACCGGACCGCGTCCACAACTCCTTCAGCTTTTATGAATATTCTGTTTTTTGAATATTTTTGCTCCAGAATCCTGAACCAACGCACGATCCCCGATTCCGAGGTTTCCACGAGATCGCCCAGGGAGGAGGCGTCCATAAGGAAGGAATTGGATTCCACCCTGGTTCCGAGCACCTGACGGATCATCTCCAGTTTCGCGTTTTTTTCCGCGTCGAGCGGATCTGAACCTTCGGCCTCCAGGAGAATATAACCGGGGTCCGGCTGCCGCAACCGGTTCGCGCACGAGATCGAATTCAGGAAAAGAAAACAAATAAAGCAGAATACCGGCAGCCGGAGCCGAGTTCGTTTCATAAAGACCGTCCTCATTTTTTCGGAAGGGAATCCAGGAACTTCCGTAACGTCTCCGTCGAAGTCTCGTTAAACCCTTCCGACTTAAATCGAATTTCCCGATTCCGATCCACGATCAGAATCGAAGGAAGACCGGCGATCTTCGCCAGGGAATAACTGGAGGAGAAAGGGTCGATCAAAACCTCGGCCGCCGAGCGCAGCCGAAGCAGATCGGAATATTCGTTCGCCGTTTCCCAAGAATCCCCCACGAAGATCACCCAAAGATGGATCCTGCTTTTGACGATTCCGTTCCGGAATTTGATCCAATCCAAAAGGATCGGAACCTGTTCCTTACAGGGTTTACAGGCGGAACCGGTAAAATGAACGAACACAAGATCCTCATCGGCGACGTTCTTCAAAAACTCCGAAAGAACGATCCGTTCCGATTTGAGGTTGAAAAAGGCGAAGTTAGAAAGGGATTCGCCGGAAACGGTTCCGAAGAAAGGGATAAAAATCGTAAGAACGAAAATCAGATCCGGACCGATTCCGAAAGATCGAGCGCGCCGCCCCGATCTAAAACTAAGATCCATCGATTCTCCTTTCTCCGAGAACGAACGCTAACGTTCTCCGTTTTAAAATACAATGATAAATCGGTAAGCGGAGAATTCAAATAATTGTTTACTTTTGAAATTTTTAAAGTAGGAGTGGAACGAGGATCGACGCGGATGCGCAGAATTCTCTTTTTAGTCATACTTCTACTGTTCCATTTGCACGCGCAGCTTACGGCCGAAAACAAACCGTCGAAATTATACGTGCATAAACTGACCGCGGAAACGGCTTTGCCTTCCGGAACGGAAAACCGTTTTCGAAACGGAATCATCAACTCCGTCCTCAGAAACTTCGAAGGGAAATACACCGTAGTGGACGACGAGTCGATGGCGATTCTCTACAAACGCGCCGAGGCTCTGCAAAGGATGAACTGTTCGGACGAGATTTGTATGAAACAGATCGCGGACGCGATCGAAGCGGACGAAGTCGTTTCCGGAACGATCTCCTCGGAGAACGGACTGATCCGCGTCGCCCTGCGGAATCAGACGAGGGATTCCAAAACCCTGGCCTATACGATCAAGTCCACGTTTCAGATGGAATTCCCCGAATTCCTTCTCGATTACTACGCCGGAGAATCCGGAAGAAAACTATTGGATCAACAATACGATTTGGATCTGAAGAAGGCTCCCGTTTCGGCTAACGGCAATCTGAGCATCGCCTTCCTGAAGATAAAACCCGTACCGGGAACCAATTTAAACTCCATGGAATTCAAAACCTCCGATCGGATTCTGGAAGGGATCCTGGAGGAGGTTCGGGAAGAATTAGACGAAGCGTCCAAACTGGCCCTTTCGAAGGAATACGCGGAATCCACGAAAGTTTACGAACGGATTCTGAAGGCGTTTTCCGACCGTCTTTCCGACGAATCCCTGCGGAAATTGAATCCGTTCCTTCGGGAGATCCAAACGAGCGTAATCAATAATTATAATTTAGAATATAAGGAAAAGATAAATCGGATCGACCGTGATCTTTTCGAATCGGATCCGCATTCCCCTTCCGACCTGGAACGCACCTTGAACGGATACGTCGCGTTATCCGAGGAATACGCGCGGGAGGTCCCGGAGAAATACAAGCAGATCCAGATTCGTCAAAGCGTTCAGGAACGGAAGGAAAAGGTGGAATTGGCCCTCTTTTCCCTCAAGGAAAAAGAGGCGGACAAGGCTTACGCCGGATTCGACTTTTCCCTCGCCGCTAAACTTTATAGAAATCTAATGGACGAATCGTCTTCAAAACCGGGAAAACAGTATCAGAACTTCCGGGAAACGCTGGAGAAAAAGGCGGACACCGCGGAAAAAACCGGCCGTTCCTATCTCACCAATCGTCTGGAGACATTGTATCTTAGGATCGAAAAGGAATTTACGGCCGAAGCGTTGGCAAAATCGGAAACCGACAAGGAAGAACATAGGGCATCGATCCTGGAAGCGTTTCGCGAAGGAATGATCGCATTGGCGAAATCGGAATTTTCGACGATTGCACAAATCGAAAAGATCAAAAAGGAAGTCAAACGGATAGGATACCAGCTGAACGTTCCGATTTCTTTTCAGGAACATGTGGACGGGCTTTTGCACGAAGGATTGGAGAGCAAGAATCCGACACAGATTCTCAACAGTCACAGACTCGGCGCGGATTGGAATTCCAAATCCGGACTTTTTTGGGGATCGGCCAAATCCAAACTCAGGGAATTATTGGAAGCCGCGGTAAGTCTGAATTCTCCGAATCGCGAATTCCAAAAATTGTTTGCGATTCATTTTTTGGAAGAGACTTCTAAAACTCGAACGGAGGAAACTCCGAGTGCAAACGTTTCGTCCGTTTCGCCGTCGAAGAAAATCTCGCCTTTCTCTTCGTACGCCGCCGAAGAGATTTCCGCTAAACCCTTCTCGGAAAAAAGAAAGATCAAGAAGTCATCTTTGCTTCCGATCGAAAAATCCTGGATCAACCCCGAAGGAAGTTATAACTGGTATCAGGCGAGACAAATGTGCAGCTCCTTGGATCTGCGTTTACCTACGATCGAAGAATTAGAGGATTCTTATGAAAGTGGAGAGACCGAATCGTGGAATTCCGAGGAAGAAAAACGATTTTGGTCCTCCACGATTTCTATCGGACAAAACGGAGCGTATAACCTGGACGTGTTTAAAGGGGAAATTCGCTGGGATCATTTGGGAAATTATGCAGGCGTTCGTTGTTTGAAATAAGTGGCGACGGGTCATCGATTTGTGTGATACGTGATGTCGATGTGCGAATTTTTTCTTCGCCTTTCTTTCTCCTCGTAAAAATGTGAAACCTCCGTGGGATATGAGGAATCAGTAACTTACCCTCCTTTTCCCCGCCAAGTAAAGATTATATTTTAGAATGTGCTCGTAGGGACGGCGCAGCCGGCATCGGTGGGTGTTCAAGCCGCGCTATGTTCAAACCCGCCCGCGAGGTTGTTCTTTTTGAGCAGTGCCGCCAGCCGCGTGTGCGTGTAGTCGATTTTTTTTAATCTATGTAGTCAGTCGTGTAGAATTGTGTGCGACCGGCACGCGTTTGGCGTATCGAGAAATTGTTTGCTGCGTAGCGTGACAGCGTGACGTGAGACCGGTTGGTTGGTCTGTCGGCCTTCGGTGATTTTTTAGTCTGACTGGTCGGTTTATTCCAGCTCTCGGAACCATTCTCGGTATTCGAATGTGTAAAAAGCGGACTCGGGGAGGCATTGGAGTCTCCGGGTCACTCGGTTGAAGGTGAGATCGAGGTGGAGGATATAACTGTAGTTCTTGTGAAAGGTGGGAACTCCCT
>NZ_NPEF01000118.1 GCF_002811955.1 Leptospira ellisii | reverse complement strand
CGCGGGTTACAACGTCGATTTCGTATTATTTCCGGAATTTTTTAATGCGTCTCTACTGGCGAAATACAACGACCGAAGCCCTTCCGACGCGATGCGCGCCTTATCGAGCCACACGGACAGCATCATCGAAAAGATGGTGGAGCTCGCAGTTTCATACAACGTAAACATCATTTCGGGAAGTATGCCCGAATACCGGGACAACACGCTTCACAACGTTTCTTATCTTTGCAGAAGGGACGGAACCTACGAGGAACAATACAAACTACACGTGACCCCCGACGAGGATTTTTACTGGGGAGTAAAAGGCGGATACAATCTTTCCGTGTTCGATACGGACGCGTGTAAGATAGGGATTCTCATCTGCTTCGACGTGGAATTTCCGGAACTGCCCAGAATTCTGGCGGAACAGGGAATGGACATCCTTTTCGTTCCGTTTTATACCGATACAAAAAACGGATACAATCGGGTGAGACATTGCGCGATGGCGAGGGCCATCGAAAACGAATGTTACGTCGTGATCTCCGGATCCGTCGGTGCCCTCCCCAACGTGGAGAATATGGACATTCAATACGCTCAATCCGCGGTGTTTACGCCCTCCGACTTCGCGTTTCCTCACGACTGCGTGGCCGCGGAATCGGTTCCCAATACGGAAATGACCCTGATCGCGGATTTGGACCTGGATCTTTTGAAGGAATTAAGAAAAAAAGGATCGGTGAGAAACCTCTCCAACAGGAGAAAGGACCTCTACGAACTCAAGTGGGTGCACGAATCATGAAATTTTTTTCCTGGATTACGATTTTACTTTGGCTTTTATTCGCGGGATTACAATACAACGATCCGGATCCGTGGTTGTGGATTCCGATCTACTTGAGCGTCGTTTTATTATATTTAGGATTATTAATATTCCCGGATAAGACGAAACTTCTCCTCAGGACGTCCCTCGTTTTATCCGCCGCGTTCTCCGCGGGAACCGTACTCGCCGCGATGCAGATCGAGAATCTTTCCATGGACGACGAAGTGAGCAGGGAAACCGGAGGGCTGCTTCTTTCCGCGATATGGTCCAGAATTCCCGCTTATCTGATCCGAAAGAGGGAGAACGGTGCAGTTTCGAAAGGATGAGGTCTTTCAGTATCATCAAAAGAGGAACTTTTATTCCGGTTTGATTTTTATAGGGTCCGTATTCGTCGCGATCCTTCTTTTCGCATTAACGGCTTCGGGAATCCTGAGGTTCGACATACCGGGTCTGAACGGAATCCAAAAATTCGTCCTATACGTATCTAAAGAGATCGCCAAACCGAGTTTAGTCGGAGTTTTTTTCACCACTCTGTTCGGCGGTTTGTTTTTCTTTTACCTTCCGATCGAATTTCTCTACATACGTGCGACGTATTCCAAACTGGACGGAGGACTGCTGATCGCGCTTCATCTTTCGGGACTTTTGATTTCCTTTACGATCAATTATTTTTTAGGGAGAATCGCGGCGCGCGCCTGCATCAAGCTGATCGGTCCCAAAAAATTCTATCGGATGAAGGGTTTTTTGAATCAATACGGAACGTTTGCGGTTTTCGCGTTCAACGCGCTTCCCCTTCCCGCGCCGATCTTAAGCGCCGTACTGGGGGTGATCCGTTTCAAAAAGAAGATTTTTTATCCGGTATTTCTATCTGGGCAGGCGGCTCAATGTGTCGTGATTCTGTTTTTCGTAAGATACGTTTTGACCGGCAGGTTTTTTTAGGAGATCGAAACGTCTCACGACCAACGAGATTTATCGCATCGGTTCGCGCAAAAAGGCAGGCGGTTTAGAATATTCTAAACTATGCATGTATTTTAAAAAGGGAATCAGTGCGTATGAAACCAATCCGCGATCGACGCGATCCCCGAGGTAAGGCCCAAGTCGGGCTTTCCCTGTCTAAAATGGGGGATAAAATCCTGATCTATGATGTTTTTGGCCTCCGAGTTGGACATCTTTTCGGCGGGAGCTTTTCCCAACTCGATTCTCATCTTACGATCGCCAAACGAAACAAGTACGACGATTCCGTTCGTAAAAAACGAAGGATCTTTTTGGGCGTATTCCTCGAACAGCTGATTGGCCCGTTCCTTTTCGGTCAGATCCCCTAAATGAGCGACTACGGTCACGAGCATTCTTAAGCCGGTCCGCAGAAGTAGGGTTTGACAAAGACGATTGATTTCCGATTTCGTTTTAACGGCGAGGGTTCCGGTCTCGTCCCGAAAACATTCTTCCTGAAGCGACTTTTGAATTCCTGCGTATAGGAGAGGAGTGACCGAGAGGCTGAAAAAAAGGATCAGCGAAATCGAATATTTGATTTTCATCTTTTTTTATAACAAAACCGATTCTTGATTTTGGGCTTTTTTTTGAAACACTATTTCGAAGCAAGGAGTTCTCCGATCACGGAACGAACGACAAACCGGATTCAAATACAAATAAAAAGAAAGGAACGACATTGTCTTTTACTGAACTTGTTTTGATCAATTAGTATGTTCATCAAAATAACCAAAGAAGAAGCTAAGTTTCACTGAAAACCGAAGTTCTCCGTTCTATTTTTATAGTTTGATAAAAGCATTTTTGAAATCGAAATTCTTAAAATAGGTCGATTTGAATTCGCCTTTGCACGATTTAAATTCGACTCAAGATACAGCGGCCAACCGATCCCGTAGCCCTTTTTAAAACATGAGTTTGGAAGACAAATGTAGGAACTCCTCAGTTCCAGAAATCGTCTTCCTTAAGAAACAAAAAGTTCCGCCTTGCAGGGCTTAGCCGGAAAAAAGAAAAACAAAGGGGAGTTCCTACAGGACTCATACTTCTGTAAATCATCCGTCGTATGAGTTCCCTCATTGTTCGGTAAATCAAACAATTCCCCATTGCCTAAGTTCCAAATTCTGCGAAATTTTCTTTGTCCTTCGTTCTTTTCCTTCCATTCTCCCTTGACTCCTAACTCGCCTCTCAAATATTGAGAATCAATATCATTTTCAAAAATCAAACCAATATGCAAAAAAAAACAATTCTGTGTGTTTTGATTCTGTCTCTTTTCGTGTTTGTCCGGGGAGTTCCCGCACAAACGAACGAAACCACATCCGAGGAAAAATCCTCTCCACCTTCGACGGAAGAGCCCGAAAAGGAAAAATGGTCCAAAGGAGCCATTTCGGTCATCGGAAAACGTAAAAACGACCTAAAACGAATTCCGGGTTCTGCGACCGTCATCGAAAAGGAATACTTGGATCAAACCAAACCGGTGGATTCGATGGAGGTCCTACGCAGAGTCCCGGGTGCATCGATCCGTTATCAGGACATGGGTCTGATCTTAAACATAGGATTCCGTGGGGTAAACAACGACCTCGGACGTAAGGTCCTGGTTTTGGAAGACGGAATTTTCACTTCCCTCAACCCTTATTCCGCGCCCGAACAATACTACACGCCGAACATCGATCGAATGGAAAGAATCGAAATCGTCAAAGGTTCCGGAGCGATTCTTTTCGGCCCCTCCACCATAGGAGGTGTGATCAACTTCATCACGAAACGTCCCCCCAAAGATCCGACTCTTTCGGTCTCGGCCCAGGGCGGTTCCTACGGTTTTTTCTCCTCTCAAATTTCCTACGGGGGCACCTTCGGAAATACGGGAATCGACGTTACGGTTCTGCGGAAACAAGGCGACGGATTCCGCGACCATCAATCGTTTCGAATTCACGAAGCCTCCTTCAAGTCCGTCACCGATCTCAACGATAAACACACGCTCACGACCAAATTTTTAGCCACGGCACAGGACGCGAACATCACCTATCTCGGTCTGACGACGGCTCAGTTTTGGAACAATTCCTCGTCGAACTTCGCGGAACAGGACGAACGGAAACTGCAGCGTTATTCGGGCGATATCGGTCACGAATGGAAAATCACGGAACATTCTAAACTCGTCACGAAGGCGTATGCGGCTTATACGGAACGGAATTGGGCCAGACAAAACTACGTCCGCAACGTCGGTGCGTATTATAACTCCGTTCCGGGTAACGTGATCAAGGCGTACGACACCGAACCGTTCGTAAACCGCGTCGGGGATACGGTTTATATGTTGGACAGCGTAGGTCATAGGAATCGAACCTACCGATTCACCGGAATCGAATCCCGTTATCAGCTGGATTATCAGTTTTTCGGAATCAAAAACCAGCTCGACGCGGGTCTTCGCTACCACTACGAAACGGCCGATATAAAATATCTGGACGGACCGTCTACACCGGATTATGCGGTATACGGAAACGGACCGGGCAATCCTCCCACGGGAACGGCGTCTTCGGAATATTCCCTCGCCAAATCGGGTGAGCTTCGGGATCACGAAGTCAACAACACGAGATCGATCGCGGGTTTCGCGCAGAATAGTTTTAAATTCTTCGATAAACTTTCCGTGATTCCCGGCGTTCGTTACGAGACGTTCACTCAGAATCGAACCATACTGCGTCAACAAGCGGTGAACCCGGTGACGAATCAGCCGGATCCGAATTCACCTCCGCAGGAAGTGGACAAGGGAAGCAGAAACGTCTATCACGTAGTCATTCCGGGTTTGGGAATCACATACGACATACGCAAGGATCTGACCTGGTTCGCGGGAGCGCACAAAGGATTTTCCCCTCCCCGTTATCAGGACGCACTGAACAACACCGGTCTGATCAACAGAATCGATCCGGAATATTCCTATAACTACGAAACGGGGATTCGCGGGGATATTACGAATTACTTAAATGCCCAGGTTACGTATTTCGACCTGAATTACATAAACCAGATCATCATCACTTCCTCCACGTCCGGAAACGATTCCGCCTCTTCCGCAAAAAACGGAGGACGAACCTACAGCCGGGGAATCGAAACCAACGTCACATTCGATCCAGCGAAACTTTTCGACGCTTCGTTCAAGGTTCCGATCGATCTGATTTATACGAGGGCGGACGCGAGAATGAATCAGTATTCCATCGACACTTCCCTCGTGACTCCGAACCAATCCCTTCTGGATTTTATCGTCACGCAAAAGGATAAGAACGGAAACTACGTGCCGTACGTTTCGAGGGATACGGGAACCTTCGCGGTGGGATTCATACATCCCAAAGGTTTTTACGCCCGGGCGGAATATCAGTATTTTTCCGCGCAGTATCACGACGACGCGAACACAAGAACCGCGTATTGGGCCGATTCCATCACCGATCCCCTCGGTAAAAAGATATTACAATATCTGAATATTACGTCCAACAGCTCGGGGGAAACCGGGGTGATTCCCGCTTACGGACTCTTCAACGCCTCTTTCGGTTACAAGGATCCGGTCAAACGTTGGAGCGTTTTCGTGAACGGCAAAAATCTCACGGACGTCCGTTATATTTCGGGAAGACTTCCGGAAGGAATTCAGGTCGGCCCTTTCCGGCAGATCAATGTAGGGGTCAGCTTTGAATTATAAGCGTAGGAACTCCCCGTTCTTTCCGGCCTTTTGTGGAATTCCGGGGAGATCCTACAACGGTTGGGATCTCGGAGAAATCGCGGTTTCGCGGGAATTCTCTTATTCAGAAGAGCGAAATCCACATCCCATAGCAAATATCCGGGGGAGTTCCCGCAAATTTCCCCGATTTCGAAGAATTTCGATTGACGGAAAATATGATTTTGAGAATAAGTATCAATATCATAACAACCAGTTCATCGAAAATTCCCCGGCGGCAGGTTTTGGCCTCCTCCGGGACCTTTTTTCAACAACTTTCAGGAAAATCTCATGAATCTCAAAAAAATACTCTGTGTTTCCCTCGTATCCATCTCGGTGCTTTCACTGGCAGTAAACTGCAAACCGAAAGAATCCGAAGACAATTCCATCGTCGTTTTAGCCGCCGCAATCGGTAGCGCCCCTTCCGCAAGCAAAGCGCAAGTAGTGGACCGTTATCTCGCTCTCGGATACCAGTCTTACGATAAAAGTTACCAGGACGCAGTCGCTTTAGAAACCGCGGTCACCGCATACACGAACTCCGCCGCCAATCATACGAATCTCAAAAACCTCTACGTCAAAGCGCGCGCAACGTATCTCGTAACCGAAGCATTCCGATTTTCCGGCGGGCCGATCGATAATACCGCGATCATCGGATGCGGTTCCAACGCAGACGGTTCCGGTGCGGAAGAATGCGAAGGTCTAATCAACGCATGGCCGTTAGACGAAACCGCGATCGATAATTATGCGGGAGCGAATACGTATACCGATATCCTCGCGGCAAACGGCACAGGTGGAAACGAAGGTGATCCGGAAAAATCCATCACCGTCGGATGGCACGCAATCGAATATATCCTCTGGGGTTCCGATACCGGCGCGGGCAACGAAACGAATTCCGGAGTCGCTACCTCCGGCGACGTATTCGCCAAAAAGGCCTATCTCGTGGCGATCACCGGCGGGCTCGTAAAACAACTCAAACTTATCCGCGACCAATTCGCCGACGGAACGACATATTCAACTTCCTTAAAGTCGAATCCGGACGCGGCGGTCACCGCCATCTTTCAGGGACTCGGAAAATTCATCGCGGGAGAATGGGGTGGAGAAAGACTCACAGGAACCTTCGGCGGAGATCAGGAAGAGGAACATTCCTGCTTTAGCGACACCACGAAAGCGGACTTTTATTACGACGCACAAGGCGTCTTAAACGTTTGGAACGGATCCTACGAACTTCAAAAAGGTGTGGTTCTTTCCACGGGGCCGGGTCTGAGCAGCCTCTACGGAGCCTTGACCGCGCCGCCGATGACCGCGCAGTTGACCCAATCCAGGGACGCGTTCTGCCTCAATCTTCCGGAGGAAACCGCCGATCCGAATTACACTACGACTTGCCCTTCCGGATCCATGACGCAGCGTTACGATCAGATCATCAAAAATGCGGGAACTCCCGTTTTGATCTCCGAATATCAAATCCTGTTCAACACTCAGTTTTTGATCGGAGATACGATCAAAAAGACGATCACCGAAGCGGCAAGAGCCGTAGGGGTCGCGATCACCGACTTTTCCATTTAAACAAAAACTAATATTAAAAAAAGATGATGAACGTTTATGACAGAAAAAAATACGACAAAAGAGCGGGGAACGTCCCGCTCTAAGGTTTCAATCGATTCTTACATGAGAAAAGGGCTGATTTGTTTCGTCCTTTTCGTTTCGTTTTCGGGCTGCGGCGATATCGATCCGTTCCGATCCTCCCAAAAAGAGGATCGCATTTTGGAAACTTCCGCCGTCCTTTTTTATCTTCAAAACCAGGATCCCGGAGAACAATATTCGGGCGGATGGACGACCACCTTCGACGATACGGTGAACGCCTTCGACCTCGTGGCCGCAAACCTGAGGGACGGAGGAAATATAGAATTCCAAGGTGGGAACTCCTTCTTCAATCGCGACTGGGTTCAACCTGGAAACTCCGCGTCCGTCGGGCTCGGTCCGGTTTTTAACAACAATTCATGCAACGGCTGTCACGTAAAGGACGGAAGAGGAACTCCTCCCGCCGACGGTAGCAGCGCGTTTGCGACCATTCTTATCCGATTGAGTAAAAACGGAAAGGATCCGATCACGGGCGGACCGATCGGATTGGACAACTACGGACTCCAACTCAACGACAAAGGCATCGCCGGAATCGTTGCAGATCCTACGAATTTCCCGGCGGTTCCGGCGGAAGCGACGGCCACGGTCAACTTCGTCGAATTACCCGGCGCCTTTCCGGACGGAGAAGCGTATTCTCTGCGAAGACCCACGTTCACGATATCCGGATGGAATTTCGGAGATCCAACGGGAGATCCTTCCGGATTTCACATGTCCCCTCGAACGTCTCCGATGATACCTGGGCTCGGACTTTTGGCCGCGATTCCCGATTCCACCATTCTTTCCTTCGCCGACGAAAACGACGCGGACGGGGACGGAATTTCGGGAAGACCCAACTACGTTTGGGATGCGAAACTCCAAAAGAAAACCTTGGGAAGATTCGGATGGAAGGCCAACGAGCCGAATTTGAGTCAGCAAAACCAAGGCGCGTTCCTGGGCGATATCGGAATCACAAGCCCCCTCTTCCCGAATCCGAACTGCGTAGGAACTCAAACCGATTGTTTCAACTCCACTCCGGGAAACAACGGCACTCCGGAAGGAACCGAAATTTCGACCCGCACCGCGGAACTCGTCACCTTTTATACCACCTTGGTCGGAGCTCCGGGCAGAAGAAACTGGACGCACTCGGACGTAATCCGAGGGAAAGAGATTTTTTCCGAGATAGGATGCAACACCTGTCATAAACCGTACGTTTTCACCGGGGCTTTAGAGGGATTTTCGGAAGTATCCTTCCAACACATCAAACCGTATACGGATCTGTTGTTGCACGACATGGGGACCGATCTGGCGGACAACCGACCCGATTTCGAGGCGACCGGAAACGAATGGAGAACCGCTCCTCTGTGGGGAACCGGCCTGATTCAGAAAGTGAACGGACACAACCATCTCCTTCACGACGGACGCGCGCGCGGTCACAAGGAGGCGATTCTCTGGCACGGAGGGGAAGCGCTGGGAGCGAGAAACAGATTCTTCAACCTTCCCAAAACCGATCGCGATAAGCTGATCCTTTTCCTGGAGTCCTTATGAGAAATTTAGAATTTTCTAATTCACTAAATCTCCGCGCGTCGATCGCGAAAAGAATCCGCGTGCTGCTTCTGACCGCGGCCGTGATTCTCCCC
This sequence comes from Leptospira ellisii, assembly GCF_002811955.1. Lineage (GTDB taxonomy): Bacteria > Spirochaetota > Leptospiria > Leptospirales > Leptospiraceae > Leptospira > Leptospira ellisii. The sequence continues at coordinate 3,560 of NZ_NPEF01000118.1, read as the reverse complement.
GGAATCCGCTGCGAGGAACTGGGAAAAATATCCGGAGCGGAAACGCTGATCATCGCGCTGTTCGCCAACGCGAGCACCGGAGAATTTCTGAGCTACACCGCCAACAAGGTTGCGATCGCCCGATTCGAACTTCTGGTGAGCGCCGCGGGCGATCTCAAGACGAGCGCCGCGACGTATAAAACGACTCCGAACCAAACAAATCTGAACGATCTCCGTGGCAAATGGATCGCGGCGAGAAAGATATTCAAACAAAGCGAGATCTTCTACATCAGCCGATCCTATATTCCGTCCAACTACTTTCACAGACTGGACGGATACATATTGGGAGAAGCCTTCCGTCCCGACGCGGCGGATCTGGAGGCGATCGTGGCGGGCACAAACCCCGCGACGCTGAACGTGTCCGCCGTGGACACGCTTTCGATCCCCAGAAAAGGATTCGAAGCCCTGGAATACTTTCTCTACGATTCGGGAACGGGAACCTCGGCGATCGCGACGGTGAACGCGGAAAACGCGGGAAGCGCGAGAAGTCTGGATTACATCGCCGCCCTCGCCGAAGTGATCGAACGAGACGCACAACGCCTGTTAGGCGCCTGGTCTCCTTCGGTCGGCAACTTCGCCGGAAATTTATCCTCGGGAACGGGAAACTTCGGCGGAATCAAGGACGCGGTCGATTCCTTCATCAACGGAATGGTTCAGTTGGTTTATACCGACCAGGACGTCCGCGTGGGAGTTCCCGCGGGACTCACATTGGCCGGCCCGGTTGCGTTCCCCGCCAAAGTGGAATCGAAATACAGCGACAATTCCTATCCGGACCTCCTTGCCTCAGTGGAAGGGGTCGAACTGGTTTATCTCGGAAACGCGGGCGATTCGGAAGCGAGACCGCTCAGTTATCTCGTCAAACTTCAGAACGAATCCCTCGACCTTCGGATCAAGGATAAGATTTCCACACTCAAAGCCAGAATTCAAAGCAGGATCAACGCGGCCGCCACCTTGCGGACGGACATCGCGGGCAACCTCGCCTTCGTAGACGCGGAGATTTACGAACGTCTGCGGGAACTCCGCGTGATCTACGCGACGGAAGTGATCGGCGTCCTGGGGGCCAACGCGCTTCCTTCCAATTCGGACGGAGACTGAACGAATTTTTTCCGAAAGTCTTCTCCGAAAGGAATGACGTTCGGAGAAGTATGTCGAAAATGAAACCATGCTCCTTTCGAACCTCAAAAAAGCGTCGCGAATCCCGGCGTTTCTTTTGTTGTTTGTGGTACTCTGTATGAGCCAGATCCATTATCAGAAGATCGAATTGGAGGAACTCGTGGACCGGTCCTCGTTCGTATTCGTGGTAAGACCGTCTAATCCCGCTTATACGATCCGGAAAATCAGAATCGATTCCGCCTTATTAAAGGAACGGAAAATCCGACTTCCTCGCGGCAAAAAAGTTCCCGACTATGAATTCAGGGTGAATCGTTACGAGGTCGTCGAAACCCTCAAAGGCGAATTTTCCGGAGAAACGATCGAAGTCCTTCCCCCCGATCTACGGCACTCCATGGAAAGTCATATCCTATATTACGGAATCGGACTTTCGGAATCGCCGATTTATTTCTCTTACGAACCGGCTTCTCCGATCGATTGGGCGAGCGGAAACTATATCCTTTTCGCGAACGCGTCCGCAAAAGTTCCCGGAGAATATTATTGGACCGTTCAGGGCGCCGCGGAATCGATCCCCATGAAAGAAAAAATTTCCGAACTGATCCGGAAACAATAAACCGGAACGGGGAATGAAACGAAACCGCGCGGATTCGTTCGGACAAAATCCGGCTTGCCTTTCGTACGGTCTTCGTATTCCATTCTCCGAAAAACGAAACGGAGAATTGGTATGAATCCGGCGATCATCGCATTATTGGGTTTTATCTTATGGACGCTCGTGCTCGGCTTTTGGCTCGTGAGCGTTCGTTCCCTAAAGGTTCTATTGGGAAAAAACAAATCGAACGAATTTCCCGCAGGAATCAAACACGGCACCGAATTTTATTGGAGACTGAACCGCGCCCACACGAACTGTCTCGAAAACCTTCCCGTGTTCGCGGCGTTGGTGCTCGCGGGAGCGTTCGCCGGAATTTTGGATTCGACCTTCGCGCTCGTGAGCGAAATCGTACTCGTCGCGAGAATTATCCAGAGTGTCACGCATATCTCTTCCGGATCCGAGATGGCGGTGAACGTTCGCTTCACGGGATTCGTCGTCCAATACGGATGTTTTCTTTGTCTTCTCTGGCAAATTCTTCACAAGACCGGAACGATATAACGTAAAAAGAATTGGATTCTTTCAAATTCCTTTTCATCTTGGAACGAGATGATCTCATTTTCGGACAATGAAAAGGAATTTCGGGATTCCAAAAGTTTCTGGACCTCTTTCGGCAGAAACGTCCTCTCCAAAACCGGCGAAAATTCCGGAAGACTGATCGACGTTCGATTCCGATCCGGAGCGCTTTCCGGCGTCGTCGTTCTCAAACGCTTCCGCAGAATCTATTTCTCCAAAGAACATCTCAAAACGGATTCCAAAGAAAGACTACTTCTTAAGATCGATCCTCCGAGCAACCTGCTCGGCAAACGCGTCTACGACAAAAACGCCCGTCTTTTAGGAACGGTCGTTTCGATTCAGACCGCGCCGGGTTCTCCGAAACTCGTCCGCTTTTGGGTCCGCAAATTCCCCTTTTCTCCCAGGATGGAATTGTATCCCGAAGACATAGAAACCTCCCTCAAAAACGTCCTTCTGAAAAAAGTTTATGACAAACGAAAGTGACATCACCTCCGACGACATCCTCGGAAAGGAGGCGCTGGATCCGGAAGGACAGGTGCTCGGTGTGGTCGTCAAACTTCATATCGATCGGATCGAAAAACGGATCATAGGAATCACGATCGATCAGGGTTTTATGAAGCCGGATCTGTTCGTAGGAATCGACTACGTACGTACTTTAGGAGTGGACGCGATCCTCTTGGACGTAGTTCCCCACGAAAAATACAAGGGACTCAAAGTGTTGAACAGCGACGGTTCCGAGTTGGGGACCGTGGAGGAAACTGTTTCCGAAAACGGAAAACTCGAATTCCTGATCGTTAAAACCTCGCTCAATCCTTTATCCAAAGAGAGAACCAAGATCCCCGTTTCCAAAATTCAGGAAATCGGAGACAAGGTTTTGCTCAAAAGAAAATCTTCTTGACCGAACGATTTTTTTAAGAACGATTTCGAGTACCTGAACTTTTGTCCATTTTCCGCGACAAAACCAATCCGGAACCTTGTTTGTAAAGATACAGGTGGAAACGATTCCTATGTCCTCCAAATTCGACTTTCTACGCAAAAATCTGTACAGCATGGCCGAACTTTGTCTCGAACAGGTGCTTCTTTTGGACGACGCCTTGGAAAAGGACGACAACGAACTTGCAAGAAAGCTCATAGACCGGGACGACCTGATCGACAACCTGGAAAAACAGAACGACAACTTATCTCAGAACGCGATTCTCGAAGCGGTCGCAAACCGCAATTCCATGGGAATGGATCAGGTGGACGGGGA
>NZ_NPEF01000117.1 GCF_002811955.1 Leptospira ellisii | reverse complement strand
CCTTGTCCGCGGCGCAGACCCCGGTCGTTCCGTACGAATTCAAAAGTTCCGCGTTGCGGATGCATTCTATCGATGATGGAACCGTTCGAAAAAAAGGAAGAGGGCGAGGAGGAATTCTCGGCGAAATTCGAAACCTCGGATCGCCTATTGCTTTCCGTCGTCCGATCCTTCCTGGATTCGAACGAAATACCGCATTTCGTACTCGGCGAGGAATTGTTCTTTCTCGAAGGGGCCGCCGTTCCCGCGGGTAATCATATCGCGGTCTTATATATGACGGAAAGGGATTATCCGATCCTGAAGGAATTTTTGGAAAGAGAGAATCGTTGAAAATAGGAATCGTAAAACACTTAAACGCTCGGCCGCTTACCTGGGGTTTCGAAAAGGACGAAAACCACGGGATCGTTACCGAAAACCCGGCAGTATTAAAGGATTATCTAATAAACGGAATCATTGATGTCGGTTTAATATCTTCGATAGAATGCATCCGCAACGCGGAACTTTTGAATTCGTACGGAACGACCGGGGTCTGCGCCGCGGACAAGGTTCGATCCATTCTGTTCTTTAGGAACAAAAGGGAGACGTTTCCTCCTCGTTCGATCCTGACGGACAACGGCTCCAAAACGAGCGTGTCCCTGGTTCGCGTTCTGGTGCACGAGGAAAGCGGAACGATTCCGGAGGTAATTCCCACCGATTCCGCGATCATTCAGGAACGGATCGGCAAAGGAGTCGGATCGCATATGCTTTTCGGGGACAACGCACTTTTGGCGAAATGGAATCCGGACGATTACGAGGTGCTCGATCTTGCCGAATGGTGGCACAAAATCACGGGTTTCGGTTTCATCTTCGCGTTGTGGGCCAGCAAAAAACCGCTCCTCGTGGAGGAATCCCTGTTTCTCAATTCATTGGAATACGGTCTCGCCCACATAGAAGAGATCGTCTCGCACGAATCCAGACTTCCGGAAAACCTGGTTCGAACCTATCTCACCCGGGAACTTCACTACGAAGTGACCGAAGGCGACAGGAAGGGTTTCGTTTTATTCGGGGAAAAATGCAAAAAGTTGAATCTTCTATGACTCGGAGAAAAGATGGGCGCCGTTTTAAAAAAAAGTGAATTCGATTTTTCTTATACGTTCCGGGTGCGTTATGCGGAATGCGACGCGCAGGGAATCGTATTCAACGCCAATTATCTGACGTATTTCGACGTGGGAATCACGGAATACTTCCGCGCGCACGGCCTTCCCTACGGGGAATCCTCCGAAAGGCTGGGGCTCGATTTTCACGTGATCCATTGTTCGATCGATTTCAAATCTCCCGCGCGTTTCGACGAGGAGGTTTCGGTTTACGTTCGGGGAGGTTTTTCGGGCGTGAAAATTTTCTGGGATCTCGCCGTTTATCGGGAAGAAACGCCGCTTTGTTCCGCTTCCCTGGTTTACGCCTGCGTGGAAATTCCGGGAGGCGGTCTCAAACGGATTCCCCCGGAAGTGGCACGAACCCTCGGCCTGAACGAAAGATAGGATCCGCTTCGATTCCGGATAACGTTGAGGTTTAGGAAATTCTTTATAAGAAAAGTCGAATACTATGATCCCCTCTGAGAAACTGAGGATCCTTCCAGTCCCAGACCCGGTTCGGATCCGAATCCACGTCCTTCGGAAACCGGTTCCAGAGGGAAGGGCCGGGATCGACGGAAGCGCGGAGATGAAAGGTCAGACTCAGAATACAAAGAAAGATCCAGATTCTCCGGAGCGAGGTCGAATTCCGAAACGAGGAGAAAAAATCCTCGTATCCCCGTGCGGCAAACCAGATCAAAAACGGAATCGTTTCCGTCCAAAGACGCGGACCTACGGAATGACCTCCCCACCAGGAATCGAAACCGGAAATCACGAGCAAATGCAAAAGGATCGAAGCGGAAAGGACCGCCTGTATCGGCCCCTTGTCGCGGACGGCGGAGAACATTCCGAAAAAGGAAAGGATCAAAAACGGAGACCAAACGAGAAGTCCGCGGGACGGACTGATCCAATGACCCAAAAACGCCTCTGCAAAGGTGGAGAACGTGAAAATTCTTTCTCCGTCTTCCCGATAATACGGCGGCAACGTCGAATCGTATAAATCCCAGTTAAACGCCAGAAAAGCGAGTAGAAACGGAATCGCCGCCATGAGAATCCGGAGCGATTCCTTCGGTTTCGTTTTTAAAACCCCGAAAAACAGGCAGACGGAAACGAGCACGCTGGTAGGACGGATCCACAGGGCAAAGCCGCATAACGCGCCGAGAAGGAAATAATCCCGTTTAGCGCGGAGTTCCCCGGTGAAAATCCGAAGGAGAATCGAATTGACGAGTAAAAGGCCGGTTTGCTGCCAGAGCGCCCTACTCGCCGTCGACAAAACGCGAGTGCAGAACGCGAATAAAAGCGAGAACGACAAGGCGGTTCGCAGGTCGTATCTTCCGCGAAGGGCTTGGAACAAAAACAGGGCCGCAAGAGCGGTCCAGCTCGCGGCGATAAAACGTTCGGCTTCGGAAACGTGACGGAGAATTTCCCTGGTTCCGTTGATCTGCATCAGCAGAAACACTTGAGGAATCGCTAATATGGAAACTCCGACGGGGAAATAATTGTAAAGATGCCCGTTCGAGTTGCGGATCGCGTAACCGGAACGTTCGGCGATTAGATCCGGATATTCGTCCAGATCGAAATTCCCAGTTTTGAGTACGCTGATCGTAGTGGGAACGTTCCAGATCGTATCCGAAACGGGACTGATCGGAAGAACAAGATCGACGAAAAATACGAGGAGAAAAATTCCGAAGGACGTTGACGCCGTAGAACGCATAACAGTCGTTAGTAGATGACGGTGATTCTATAATCCCAGGAATTATTTCCGGTTTTTTCTATGGTTTCGGCCAAGGGCAACCGGTAACTGAGTTTGCCTAGATTGACGTCGCCTCGGTTGGATCTGCAAACGGAAGCGATCGGAAAATTCACCTTAAAAAGAATGGAACTCGTGCGCAAAAGACGAAGCGTCTCCGAATAGATCTTCTTTTCTCCGTCTTTTTTTAAACTTTCGGGCGCGCGGCTGATCGACGGAATTTCGCGTTTCACGTAGATCGTATTCCCTTTTTTTCGAACCTGAACCTTGCCGAGCATCGCGTCTTCGATTTGGGAAAGATCCTGAAATTCCACCTTATAATATACTTTCGCCTTTTCCCGAAATAAACCCGGATCCGTTTCGGGAGTTACGATCTTTTGAAACGTATAATCCTTAAGAGAAACGTTTTTGGAGAAAAAACCCTTGTTGAGTCGGCCCAAAATTTCATCCTTTCTGGTCGGAAGAAATTTGATTAGAGATTCGTCGGAATTCCGGCGGGTCGGAACTACGTAGGAGACCTCGAGTGTCCCTGAAAAATCGTGATTGATCGTCACAGTTTCTTCGTAATCGAAACAGTTGGAGACGAAAAGTAGAACGATCGCTAAAAGAAAAAATTTGGAAATTCGGCCGCAAAAGAGGCTCATGCATCAAATCTGGGGTGAAAAAGGATTCCGTCAACGAAAAGAGCCGTCGTAAACCGAAGGAAGGCGCGGATTCATGAAAAACGTGAACCTTTGTCGGTGTGGGAACTCTCACGAAATTTCCGAGCAGCCTGGGCCGCATCCGCGAAAGGCAAATTTCCGTATTGTAGGAACTCCCCGAATCCTTCGCGGACCGCGCCGACTTCGGGCTCGCGGATTCCCGCTCGGTCCGAAAAAACAATCCGAAAAGAAATCATTTCCGTGTGAGACGATCGAGAACGGCCAATTCGGACCAAGCCCTACGTGTCGCTTGCGGATCGATTTGTAGGATCTCCCCGGTTTCAGGGGAGATTTTCTTTGTAACCCGAACCATGCGGGAACTCCCTCGAAAAAAATGCCGGGGATCTCGACTAGAATCTCCGGCATTTTCAGTTAAAACGAAAGAAAAACTCGATTATTTCGAAATCGGATACGCTTCGTTTCCGTGTTCCAAAATATCCAAACCGGTAATTTCTTCGTCTTCGGAGACACGCAATCCCAGCGTATATTTGAGAGCCAAAAAGATGATCGAGCTAACTCCGAACGACCAGAGAAAGGCGATTCCGATACCGGTCAATTGAACGAGGACCACCGACAATTCCCCTCCGAAAAAAAGACCGTTGACTCCGCCGTAGGCTTCTTGCGCAAACAAACCGGCCGCAAGCGTTCCCCAGGCTCCGCAAACCCCGTGAACCGAAACCGCGCCGACCGGATCGTCTATGTGAATACGATCGAAAAAGAGAACGCTGAGCACCACGAGAATTCCCGCCACAAAACCGATGATCACGGCGGAGGAGATGCTTACGTTCGCGCAAGGGGAAGTGATCGCAACCAACCCCGCCAAAGCGCCGTTTAACGAAAGACCGATGTCGGGCTTTTTGAACATGATCCAAGTGACGATCATCGACGCCAAAGCTCCGGAAACCGCCGCCATGTTGGTGGTGACCGCGATCACCGCGAAGTTTCCGCCGTTCACCGAAGTCGTGGAACCCGGATTGAATCCGAACCAACCGAACCAAAGGATAAAGACGCCTAACGCGGCCATGGACATATTGTGCCCTAAGATCGGAAAAAGTTTGCCGTCCTGATACTTACCGATCCTCGGTCCCAAAATCAAAGCCCCGGCCAAACCGGCCCAGCCGCCGACGGAGTGAACCACCGTGGAACCGGCGAAATCGATAAATCCCTTCTGCTCCAAAAATCCCTTACCCAAACCCCAAAGACCGGCCCAGGCCAAACTTCCGAACACCGGATAAACGAAAGCGGTGATCAAGATCGAAAAGACGATATATGAAACGAATTTGGTTCTCTCCGCCATCGCACCCGAAACGATGGTTGCCGCGGTTCCGGCGAACACCATCTGGAAAATGAAGAACGCGAATCCCCACTTATCCGGAACGCCGTCCTTAACGATCAGGGAATCCGCAAGCCCGGGAATTCCGATTCCGAAACCGGGAAACAACTGAGGACCGAACATCACCGAAAAACCGACGAGCCAAAAAAAGATGGATCCCAAACAGAAGTCGATGAAGTTCTTCATGAGAATGTTCACCACGTTTTTTGCGCGCGTAAATCCCGCTTCCACGTAAGCGAAACCGGCCTGCATAAAAAAGACCATAAAAGCCGCAATACAAGTCCAAAGCCAATTGATCTCCGATCGTAAGGTCGCGAGCTCCGTGCTGACTGCGGTCACGGCCGGATCCGGGACGGGCGCGGCCGTTTCTGCAACGGGAACGTCTTGGGCAAAGATCCCCGTTGCCGACAGCGTAAGAATTAGAACAAGATACCAACGCATAGTATAACTTAATCTCCTTTTTTTTATTTAAATCATTCCAAACTAAAATCAGACGGCGAGTTTCTCCTCCTCGCCGGAAAGGGAGGAATCATCCTCCTTTTTGTTACGCATCAGATCCTCCAGCTTTTTCAGGGAGATTTTGAGATACTCGTTCGTAGGGGCGCTTTTGATCCCCTGTTGAAGCACCTTGATCGCCTTCGGACTCTGATTCTCCTTGAGATAACACCTCGCCAAACGGAGGCTGGCTTTCGAATACGTATGATCGATGGCGAGAGAACGTTTGAGAGAACGTTTCGCCTCTGCGATGTTATCCGTCTCGTAGTAGGCCCTTCCGATCAGATAATGGATGTAAGCCGAATCCTCTCCCGAAGTTTTGACGAACTTATCCAAAAACTGGATCGCTTTGGGAAAATTCCTGTCGCGATAATACATTCTTCCGAGAAGAAGAAGACTGTCCTTGATCGAATCGTCGAGGGAATAGACGTCCAGCGCCTTGTCGTAGGCGAGGGAATCGTTCTTTTCCCGGGCCGCGGTTTTGGCGACGTTCATCATCGACTTGGCCTTGTTCAAAAGCGGATTACACTGAAGGGCCATGATCGAGATATCGTCCCCGTTTCTGGCCTCTCCCTTATAACGTTTAAAACGCGAAATGAGGGAATCCACCAAATCCCCGACATAAATACGATCCCTTTGTTCTTCGAGGGTTTGTTTTTCCTGACGCACCCATTCCAAAAAACGGGAGTTGCCCAACTCCTGACGTTCGGGATTTTTTTGTTCCACGATTCCGTCGGAGGTGAGAATGAGAATATCCCCCGGATTGATCCGGCCGTGTTTCTCCTCGAAGTTGCTTCTACCGACCTCGAAAATTCCCATGGGAACTCCGTGGGAATCCAACTCGTCGATCACACCCGTATCGTTCCGGAAATGGATCAGCTTCTGATGCGCTCCGTTCACATACGAATACGAATAGTCGCCGTAGATTCTCAAAATGAACGCGGTGAAATACGTGCCTTCCGGAAGTTGGGGACGAATGGATTCTCCGAGTTCGGCGAGTGTTTCGGTGAGCCCTAGCCCCAAAGAAGTACAACGTTTGAATTGATAATGGATGGACATCGTCACGAGCGCCGCGGGAATTCCGTGACCGGAAACGTCGGCGATGATCACGGTGACCGCGTTTCCGTGACGCACAACGTCGAAGTAATCCCCCGAGACCTCGGTCATCGGTTCGTAATACGTTCCGAAATGGATTCCGTTCCAAGGCGCGATGTTCGTGTTGATGATCTGACTCTGAACGTTACGCCCCATCTTCATGTCGAACTCGAGTTGTTTTAAAACGGCGGCTTCCCTGTGGTTCGCTTCCACGAGACCTTCGATCAGACGCACCGTGGTCAACGCGAGCGCGAGTTGCGCCGCAAGCGCTTCCAAAATTTCGACGTCGTCCTCTATGTAAAAAAAGCTGTGTTCGGATTCCACCGCGATGGTTCCGAGCACTTCGTCCTTGTACAGGATGGGAACGCACATAACGGAGAGGGTGGATTCCCCCTCGTCCACGTATTCCGGATGATACGCGAGATTCTGCACCAAAAGGGAATGTTTGGTCTTAAACGTGTGTCCGGAATAACCTTCGTTTTCGGTGACGCTTCGGCGGGGAGGAGTCGTTTCCAAAAGATAACGCACCGGGACCAGAAGTCCGTCCTTCCAGATACGAAGGGTCGTATTGTCGCATTCGAAAATGTCTTTGCAGATATTGATTACGGAATCGTAAAGCTCCTCGTGTTTATCGACGGAGGAAAACTCCTTACTGATATAAAGAAGAATATCGATCTTATTCTTCTCGGTAAGTCCTCCTACGACCTTGTGGCTTCCCCGGAAACTTACGACCTTGCGTTGTCCAAATTTTATATCTATCATATACCGCACTCCAAGGAAAAGATTGAATCCTTGAATTCGCTTCTGTTTGTAGAATTGTTTGCAAAAAGCGTACCAGTATAGAAAACAGGGGAAATTCTGTCGTTTTTTTAGAAATAAAGAAGAATATTGCGACTCGCTTTTATAAATCGCTTATTTTTTAGGCATGACATAATTCAGTTCTTCTAATAAACAGGCAAATTTGAACCTCAAATTACCGACGCAATTTAGAAAAGAAATGGCGGATCCCTTCTCCCATTTTTCCCAAAACTCCGATTGAAGAACGTGTTCCGTGTTTTCGAAGAAAGGATTCCACGTACTGAAACACGTCGTCTTCGGCGCGATCACCCATCACAAGACAAGCGTGGCCGTAGTCTTCGGAGGAGCCGCTCGTTTTGGAAACGATTCGGAATTCCTTTTTTTTGGAACCGGCCCGTTCGTAAACGGAACGCACAGAATCGGGGGTGGCGATCACGTCCTTTTCACCGGCCATAAACAGGGAAGGCGCCGTGATCTTTTGCTGGAGTTTTTCGTAATCGAAAAAACCGTTCAGGGAAATCATCCGTTTGGTTTCGATCCAACGCATAAACTGTTCGGTCACTCCTTCCGCGATGTTTTCGATCGCGTTTTTCATGATCTTTTTGACGGTTTTGGACGAGGTCACTTTGGGATTGTAGAGAATTTCGTCCACGGGAGTGTACAATTCTCCGGCGAGAGGGGCGAGGATCGAAGCTCCGAATTTCAGATCCAACATTTTTCTCGCGCGGGGAAACCTGGACAAAAGACCGATCAAAGTGATTCCGATATGGTTGAGATTCCCCGGACCGCCTAACGAAACAAAGGCGGCGATGTCTTTGACGTCCTTGGCGTCTTGGATGCAAAAATGCGAATATACGATCATCGCGCCCATGGAATGTCCCACGTAGGAGACTCGGTCCGAATTCGAGATCCGCTTCACCTTGTCGATCATCGCGGGAACGTCGTATTTGACGATGTCGTCGAAGGTGAAATCCTCGTAACGAGTGGGACTTTCGTGATAGGAACGGCCGCAACCGCGGAGGGAGACCGCGAACACTTCGTATCCCCTCAATTTGAGATAATACGGAAGAGAATGTCGTTTATCAAGATCCACCACGAATTTATTGGTGGCGATTCCGTGAACCACGAGAACCGGAGCGAGTTGACGATCCGGCTGCGGAGGAATATGTCTGTGAAGCGCGAGGTTCCAGCCGTCCTTCGTCTTCGCGAAGTGAACCTCGTCCGCGATATCCTCCTGTCCGTATAATTTTCCGATCCAATTCAAAAGAAGTGGATGGATCAAAAGGATCAGAATCAAAACGCCCGAAAAGATAAACGCGAGCGTGGAGGCGAAAAGCGCGAACAAAAGAAGAATGAGAAACGTAGTCGCTAAGTAGAACGGACTTCTACGATTCTTAAGAATGGCGATCACAGAATAAAAAATAAACGAAATCGGGAAATGTCAAGGATTAGAAGCTGCTTGCCCGAAAATTCCAAAACGTAAATCTGGTAGAATCCAGGCAAACGAATGTCGCAACCGGAATTCAAACTCTACAACTCTCCCAACGGCTGGTATTCGATGGTAGTTCCCGCGCATTGGGTTCATATGGTCATCGAGGGAATTCCCGCGTTTTTCGAGGAGAACGGAAGCGGCGCCTTACAGGTTTACGCGTTCGAAAACAAGGCGGGAAGTTACGATCTTCACGAGGAACTGCGCAGATATCTGAAAACCCACGAGATCGACTTCGAAGAGGACAAGGTCGCGTCCTTCGAAAACGAGGAAGGCAGCAGGATCATGGCCTGCGAATTCCGAAAAGAGGATCGGTTTTGGATGGTATATATGATCGCGAACGGCAAACGGATGATCCTGCTCACCTACAACGGAGACGAAACTCCGGCCGCCTACTTGGTCCGCGACTTGACGACCGTGATCAGTTCGATCCGATTCGCGTAACGGTTTCGCATAACGTTAAAAATCATTCGATCGAAAGAGTGGCCGCGACCGCCTTTTTCCATCTCAGTATCTTTTGCGTCCGTTTGGCCGGATCCATCTTCGGGTCGAAGGATTTATAACCTTTTTGTAATGTTTTGAGTTCCGCCAAATCCTTCCAAAAACCGACGGCCAGGCCGGCCATATACGCGGCTCCCGTCGCGGTCATGTCCGGTTCGGGAGCGCGGTCCACGCGAACGTTGGAAAAATCCGCAAGGCTTTGCAGAAGAATATCGGATTGGGAAACTCCGCCGTCAACCTTGATGTCTTTGATCTCCACTTTCGTATCCTGCTGAATTCCTTCCAGGATCTCGTACAAACTCAGGGAAATCCCTTCGAGAACGGCGCGGGCTACGTGTCTTCTATGGGTGGCGAGGGAAAGTCCGATCACCGAAGCCTTAGCCCTCGGATTAAAATAAGGAAACCGCGCGCCCGTAGGAGTCGGAATAAAAACGACGCCTTCCGTGTCTTCGGATTGGGACGCAAGTTCGTTGAGGACCTTAGGCGTATCCGAAAGACCGATCCCTTTTCCGAGCCAATCGATCAGAGTTCCCGCGGTCGCGACGAAACCTTCGAGCATATACGTGGTTTTACCGTTCAATCTCCAGGCGATCATAGGGAACAGACCTCTTCTGGACAGTTTGGCTTTGTAACCCATATTGATATCGACGAAAGCGCCGGAACCTTGGGAGATTTTCACTTCGCCCGGTTCGAAACAACACTGACCGAACAACGCAGCCATTTGATCTCCGATGGAAGCCCGGATAGGAATCGAATGACCTCCCAAAAACTCGGGCAGCGTAATTCCGAAATCCCCGTTGCTGTCCTTGACTTCGGGGAACAGACTCATCGGAATTCCGAAAATACCGCAGACCGGTTTGTTCCAGATCAACTGGAACGGATTGAACATACCCGTGGCCACCGCGTTGGAGGAATCGGTGAGGTGTTGTTTTCCACCGGTGAGTTTATAGATAAACCAGGTATCCAAGGTTCCGAAAAGAACCTCGCCTTTTTTACATCGTTTTCTAAGATCCGGATCCTGATCCAAAACCCATTTCAAACGGCAGGTCGCGTGATCGGTCGTGAACTTGAGCATGGAGGTGGCGATCATCATAGGATGATTGGTCAAACGACCTACGACCGTGGAAACGATCTGAATGATTCTCCAGATCCAGTTCCGGTTCATGGCTTCCGAGGTTTTGTGCGAGCGAACGTCCGCCCAACTGATCAGCGGAGTGAGGGGCTTGCCCGTTGCCTTTTCCCAAAGAACGAAGGAGCCTCGTTGATTACAAATTCCTAATGTGATGATGTCTTTGGCGATTCCTTTGCGTTTTTGGATCTTTTTCAAAAGCGAAAGAAGCGCCTTCCAGAGGACTTCCGGATCGTGTTCCAAAGCGCCCGCTTCGGGGATATTCGGAGGGGTTTTTTCGTATTGTCTTTCTACGATTTTTCCTTTACGATCGAGCACGAACGCCCGAATACCGCTTCCTCCGCTGTCGATGGAAAGAACAAACTTGCCCTGAGAATTAGCCATTCGAATCTCCGAAAATAAAACGTAAAAAACGAGAAAGAAAACGAAGTCGCCGTAAACGACAACGAAGGCTCAATCGAAATCAAAAAATTAGATAATCGAAGACGCCGGATTCTGTCTATGTTTTTCCGGACGGAAAAAAGGGGGTGGAGAAGCAAAATGGCGAAAACGGATCGAATTATAAAAACCGATCCGCGAGAAAATGACGTTCAAAATTCCGACCCGACGGAAACCGAAACGAAAGCGAAAAGCCGCGGATCGGAATTCGGAAAACGCGCGGAGTGTCTACGCGAGGATTCCCCGAAGCTGGGAAAGGATTCTGCGGTTGTCTCCGGTATCGATGTCCTTCTGCATTTTATGAAAGATCATATTTTGGGAATGGCGATCCATCTTATCCAGGAGAATTCCCAAAAACCCCGGTTCGGAAACGAGTATGAGGCTCAAAAAACGATTCGATTTTCTGCCTTTGGAGATCAGATCGCCGATTTGACCGGCAAAGGATTCGGCGACTCTGTGTTTGGGTTCTTGAACGGATTCCGAATCGAACGCGACCCGTTTCGCTTTGGAACCTCTGCCGATTCCGGAGGAATGCGGGGAAAGTTCCCGATTTTTCAATCTGCCTTTCGGATTTTCGATACTTTCCAAAAGTTCCAACCCGTTGCGGGCGCCTTTGTATTCGTAAATTTTAGCTTCCGAACGATTTGCAACCACGACCCATTTATTCTTCATAAACAAAATCCTCCAAAATCGAATCGACAAAACCGAATACGATCCACACGAACCGACATCCGGTCCCAGAAACGGACTTAGTTTTATACGAAATCATTCGGAACTTCAATTCCTTTTCCAAAAAAGAAACGGGAGGAAAGGATGGATTCATAACAAACGTTCAGTTTGCGAATTCGGGAAAAGCCGGGCGTTCCCCAACGAATTCGATTTTCAATAAAAACGATCTACAAAAGACGTTGGGTCGGGCTGGTCCGGACTTCGCGTTCGCTTCGGCCCCTCGCCGAAAACGGCTCGGGGTCCGCTTCGCGTCCTTCCCATCCCTAACGCGATCTTTTTTGGCCTTATACAATCCGGAAACTCCGGTCAAAAGGCTGATTGCGATACTCACAGAGTAAAAATATTCAATGTATCGATTGAACACGCCCGTCGCAAACGTTTCATAAATCGATATGTCTAAGTTCGGAAAAAATCCCATCACACTCGCTCCTGTTTTTCCGTTTCACTTTCCCCGCTTTTGTTCAATATTTTTTTGACAGTCGGGAAAGCTACTCCTTCATCTCTTCGTTTTAAAAAAGTGGTTCGTTCTTTAAAACGAAACGCCCGATCCTTCGAATCGATTCTTAATACGATGGAGTTTAGAATCTAATACGAAAGACTTAGGCTTTTGTTAAAACGTTACAGGTTGAAAGAGTAAAAATCCTTTCACGATATAATTTGAAATAAAGACGATCTATATGAAATAAAATTCATGGAATTCAAACTATAGAAG
>NZ_NPEF01000116.1 GCF_002811955.1 Leptospira ellisii | reverse complement strand
AATCACCACCGCGGCGAAAGACGCCGCCGGGAATCCGTTGAACGCGAGTTATACGCTACGCTTCTTTCCGCAAAACAACGATGCCAACCCTCCTTTGTTGAATCTCGTTTTTCCGGATGATAACAAGGTCAACATAGCGAGAAACAGGGTGATCACTCTCGATTTCACCGAAAAGATCGATCCGAAATCGTTCGCTCTCAACTCGAGCAACAACAACTGCAGCGGTAGCGTTCAAATCTCCTCGGACAACTTCGCGTCCTGTGTGCGCTTTAAAGATCATTTCCGTTACGACAATCCGAGTTCCCCCGGTCTGAGACATACCTTGCTCTTGCAGGACATACTTGCTCCGCAGACCAACTATAAGATCCGACTTACGAACGGGATCAGGGATTTATCCGGCAACGCTCTCGGAGGATATACACAAGCGAACGGGTTCACCACCGGAAACGACGTGGATAACACGGCTCCTACGATCCAAAACATCACTCCTGCGGACGGAAGTGCGAACGTATCCACCACCCTGAACGTGGATATCCGATTCAACGAAGAGATGAATCCGAATCTTTTGACCGGCTTTGCGTCGGGGAATCAGTGTTCGGCGAACATTCAAATTTCCAAAGACGATTTCGCCACCTGCGTCAACATATCGGGTATGACGATCTTCTTGACGAACGATCGCGTCCGTCTGAGCGCCAACGGATCTTCGCTCCAAAGCAACACGACCTATAAGGTTCGGATCAAAGGATCGGTTCGGGACGCGGCGGACAACGGACTCGCCGGAGGGGATTTTACCCAGACGACCGGGTTTACCACGGCTCCGTAAAGGGCCGAAAAACGAAAAAACCCGATCCTTAAGGATCGGGTTCGGAGATTTTTTCGTATAACAACGATTTGTTCTTTTACGCGAATTTGAATCTCAACCACACTTTGGAGAATCGTTCGAAAGGGCGGTTCTTTTTTTTATCGGAGCCCTCCGAAAAAAAAAAGGGCTATCCTGGAAACGAGACCGACACGATCGACCGTTTGGTCCGACCGGACCGTCTCGTAGTGTGAAAGATTGACCGCCTTGGTTTTTAAACGGAATTCGAACGTAAATCCGGGCCATAAGGTCGTGTTCTTTCCCGATTCGGTTCGATACCAACTAACGCATCCTCCCGTGTTCCAGATCGATTTTTCCAGACGACTCTGGATCTTTCCGTTGTAAAGGTCCTGCGCTTCCTTCAGAACGTTGATGTATTTCAGACGTTTTTTGCGGAGGGATCTTATGCAGGACATTGCGTAATTCACCTGGGATTCGATCATCAACACCATCGAACTGTGACCGAGCCCCGTATTGGGACCGACGATCAAAAAGAAGTTCGGAAAACCGGAAACGGTCGTACCTAAGTGCGCTTCGGCTCCGTTCTTCCAGACGTCGTTCAGATCGTTTCCCCCGAGTCCCTTGACGGTAAACGGGGACATCGCTTCGGCGGCCTGAAACCCCGTAGCGAGAATCAACGCGTCCACGGGATGTTCCTTTCCGTCTCCCGTTACGATTCCGTTCTCTCGGATTTCGACGATCCCTTCGGTGATCACGAATACATTAGATTTCTGTAATGCTCCATAGTAGTCGTTCGAGATGAGAACCCTCTTACATCCGATCGTAAAATTGGGCGTCACCTTGTATCTAAGGACCGGATCCTTCACCTGTTTTTTGAGATAATCTTTCGCGAAGATTTCGAAAACCTTCATAAGACCCGGATGGATCGCGAACGCGATCACCCTGAATTCCAACATCCAGTAGATCGTTAGACGAAACAGCCATTGTGCGGGAGGAAAGACGCGGAACAGCCCCCGCTCGAAACGGGAGACGGCCCTGTCCGGTTTTGCGATGACCCAAGGGGCGGTTCTTTGGAAAAGATCCAAACGTTTCACCTTCGGTTGAATCGCAGGTACGATCTGGATCGCGCTGGCGCCGGTTCCGATGACCGCAACGGATTTGTCATTCAAATCGTAGGAATGGTCCCATCGGGCGGAATGAAACGTTTTTCCCCTGAATTTTTTCAAACCCGGAATATCGGGAATCGAAGGTCGGCTCAAACCGCCCGAACCGTTGATCACGGTTTTCGTTTTTAACGAAAGACCGTTCCCCGTTTTCACGGTCCACAAACCCGATCGTTCGTCGAAAACTGCCGACTCGGCGGAAGCGTTAAACCGAATATGTGCGCGAAGACCGTATTTATCCGTACAATGATTGAGATATTCCAGAATTTCCGATTGAAGCCCGTACATCCTCGACCAATCCGGATTTCTTTCGAACGAAAAGGAATAAAGATGCGATTGAACGTCGCAAGCCGCGCCGGGATAATGATTGTCCCTCCAGGTTCCACCCACTCCGTCCGCCTGTTCGAGGATAACGAAGGAATGAATTCCCTCCCGTTTTAAACGGACGCCCATACAAAGTCCGGCGAACCCGGTTCCTACGATGACTGCGTCCAAGGTCGAATGTTCGACCGAGTCGTTGGAAGCCTGCTTCTCTTTCAATTTCCGAGTCATTTCCGATTCTCTCCCGTGGAATTCGAATTTTGGAAAAAACCAAGGATTAACCTTTCGCTTTTCTGATGCGATTTTACTCCGATCGAAAGCGGACTGCGACCAGACTTATGATTTTTGACTGATTGATTTTGAAATCGGAAAACGTTTTTGCGGAAGAAACATCGATAAGAATCGGGAAGAAAGATCCGTATGCTTCGGATCTTTTTAGAAGCATACGGCGTTTCTTAGAAAAGCCGAATTCGAAACGTGTTCGAAAATCGGCTTCGGATCATTTGGCATCAATCCTTCAAAAGGGAATTCAAAATCGACCTCGTCGCCGAACCTGTTAAGGCGAAATCCCTTCCCGTTTCTTGAAGCAGCGATTTCGACTTTTCGGGATCCAGAGTGGGAAAAATCTCCTTCATCTTGGTTCCCAATTCCTTTTCCAAATCGTACGCAGGATTCATCGTGTATTCCGGCGCGAACGTGGAAACGATGGATCGATTGATTTCGAACGCGTGCGAGGATGCGTTTTCTCCCACGAAGGAAACCAAATCCCGAACCGGAGCGTTCGCCGGAAAGGAATCGAACTCCGTCGCCAAAAAACCGACCAAAGATCGGTTGATATCGTCGGGTTGAACGTAGGATTGTATCAAACCGAAGGAAACAAAATCCTCGTATAAGAAATGTCTGTTCGCGACGAGTTGTGTGGCGCGGGCCTTCTTTTCTTTTTTCGTTTCCTTAGAGGAAAATACGTAATCGATGTAATATAAAATTCCCGCATCCGGCACGGCCTTAGAATGATACGGTTGACCTATGTCCTGGATATAATGGGCGGCCCAAGACGCAAAACGCGCCCTCCAATACGGGTGACCCGTTTTTTTTGCCAATTCGGAAAGACGGGAAAACAGTTCGATACGATCCAGGATCATTCCGCCTTCGACGACTTCCGGAGCGAACAAGCGCAGGATCCAACTTTCGTTTTGAAACTGCATATGAAACGGAGCCTTGCTTCCTTCGCCTTCCGGCTTGCCGTACGCCTGTTTTCCGTAACCGTATTCTTCGAATCCCCAAAGGCCGTGATCCATACCCCAGTCCGGTTCGTCGACAAACGTGCGTAAGATGGAGCGTATCTTCACTTTTTTTCCCTTAGAGGAACGGAACCTCGCCGGCAATTCCGGAGTGTCGAAAAGATACGGAGAAATCTCTATTGCGGGAACCGTACCGGAACGCAAATCGGATCCGGGGAGAATTCGCTCCACTTCCGAGAAGTTCGTCTTCGGATTGAGACGGGCCGCGCGCAGAAATTCCAGTACGGAAGCCTGCTCCGGACGGAATTCGATCTTGCGGAATCGCTTCGACTTACGCTCCTCTTCCCATTTGGCGAAATCGTCGAATAACGTTTTTAAACCGTGTTTCTCTTTGACTACGAACGATTCCAAAGATTCGGACGGAACCTCGGCGGAAACGTAACCCATACTCGAATGATCGAGGGAACGATCCATCACGAGGTAATGGGTCCCCCAGGAAAAACCCGCGCTCGGCAAAAAAAACAAACCCGCTAAAAGGAAAAAATACGTTAGTCCCATAGTGTTTCGAATGATCTCCGTTCTTTTCCTCCAAGAATCGACCGCAAGAACACGAACGCAACGAAAGAACGGAATTCCGCTGCGGTATTTCCTCCCCAAAAAATGCGTTTTCGATGTTCCGTTCGGGAAAAAACGGGACCTCCGGGCCTAACTTATAAAACGGGTTTAAATACGGCGGAATCCGTCCCCCGAATTTAAACCGAAGACGAACTTGCGAACGGTCCCTCGGCGGAACCGTCCCGGCTTGACGTATTACGGATCTCGTTAAAATATTCATTTTTTTGAATATATCAATACGAATCGCCCGAAAACGACCGCCCCGTCGCCAAACACAAAAAAGAGGAATGAACCACAAATTTTAAGGAATGAAAGTCTGGCGGAGTGTGAAAATCGGAATTCGAACAAAGGTTGGTAAAAGCAGACGGACACGATTCAAACGGAAAATAACGTCCCGAAGAAACGTTTCGTTGTAATTTAGGAGTTACCATGAAAACAGTAGAAAAAAAGTTTCGATACGTTCTGACGTTGGCCCTCGTCGCTTTCGTACTCAATCTCACCAATTGTGCGGAAGATAAAAAGGACGATTTTTTACCGCTTGCCTTAGTATTGGCGTTAACGGGCAGCAGCGCGGCAGCGGATCTGATTCAACCGGTGGACGGAACGGCGATTTACAAATTGGGTGAAAGCACGCAGATATTAGCGTCTCAAAATGTTTGTGCAGAAGACTTTATTTCAGTGAGTATTTTACCTTTTACTAATCCGAATTTGGACATTCATAACCTGTCTTTTGCCGACGCGAATCTGAATCCCACTTTGATGGCAGTGGGCGGAGCTACCAACGTATCTCTCGTGATCGACGAGGTTAATGGACAATATGCTCCGGGTACGAATAATACGCCCGGTTCTTGCCAAGCAACGATCAAAGAGAATTCGGCCACCATATTTGATATACAGGTTTTAAATTGTCCCGTAACCAGAACAAACGCTGGCGACAACATACCCGATACGACACTTTCTTTCAGAATACGTTGTACGAAGTGATTTAAATCCTCTGTGCAATTAAACAATTGATTGTGCAGGAAATATCGATCTAAAATCGGATCCCGTTTGGAAGCAATTTCAAACGGGATTTTTTTAAAAGTTCCGAAAAATCCTTCTCCTAATTCTGAAAATAAACATCCTGAATCTCCTTAAAAAACCCGAAGCGTATTCCGTCTTTCAAGATAAGAAATACATGCGCGGTTCGATTGAATCCAGGACACGGAGCTTCTTTTTATTTTAATAGATATATCATATTCTTTTTATATATAATTCCAAATCGACGTCCTTAAAAAAATTCAGGAAACATATCCCGAATTAAGGGAATAAAACGCCATCCATAAGGAACAAGTCAGTGGCGAGGTTTGAAAATGAGGTTTCGAACAGGGGTTGGTAGAATCAGAAGGAATCGATTCAAAATAGGAAGAACATCCCCTTCCAAAGGAACGATTCATCACGATTTAGGAGTTACCATGAAAACAGTAGAAAAAAAGGTTAGATACGTTTTAGTGCCGGCTTTGATCGCTCTCACATTCAACCTCGCCAATTGTGCGGAAAATAAAAAGGACGACTTTTTACCGCTCGCCTTGGTGTTCGCTTTAGCAGGTGGAACTGCGGACCTTCCGCAACCCGTGGACGGAACAGCAATGGTTCGATTGGGAGAGGACACCTTGGTATTCACGAAACAATTCGAATGCGAATCGGGCGATATCAACAATCCCGATCCGAATAACGGCTTTATCGGAGGATTCGTAACGGTCGGAACGCCCGATCCTAATGACCCGAACGGATTCCCCATCGCTCCGATGTTGCAGATCCACGGCATCGACTTTTCCCAAAATACACAAACGTTGGGGAATAACGGAGTGGCGGTCAACGTGGATCTTCCGCAGGGATCCTATGGAATCGGAACGAACTTCACTCCCGGAAATTGTACGGGCATCGTGAAGGAAAACTCCGCTACCGTCTTCGATCTACAGGCGATCGATTGTCCCGCGACGAAACAAGTTCCGCAGAGCACGCTTCCCGACACGACTTTTTCTTTCCGAGTGCGTTGTACGAAGTAGTTCGAATCGAATTACAACGAGCCGATCGTTCTTCGAAATCGGCGTTCGATCCCGCTTTGAAACGAATTCGAAGCGGGATTTTTTAAAGCGCAATGGAACGTCGCGGCTTCTCTCGGTTATCCTACGATCAAAAGCGCCGACGAGACTTTCTCCGGCGGCTCTTCGCCCGCAATCCGCAAAACGGAACTCAGCGTTCCTGTCCCGCGACCGTAAAGGAAAATACGGCGACGATGCTCGATCTTCAAATGCTCGATTGCCCCGTCACGAAACAACGCGCCGCCTACGATATACCGGATTCGAAACTCCGTTTCTGAAAATAACTCAAAACGAAGTTTCGTCTAACGAGCGACGACGCAATTAGCACCGTTTCGATACGATTCCCCTGGAAACAAGAACGATTTATCAACGCGCGTTTCTTCGCAACAGCCAAGCTCCGATCGCGACGGCTCCGATTTCGGTGGCCATGCTGACGTAGATGTATTCGTTTCCGGGTCCGTCGAGAAAAAGGGTATATAACCTTCCGAACAAAAGTCCTCCCGCGGTCGTGACCGAAAGAAGGATCGCGAACTTTCTCCATTCTTCCCTAAGGTATCCCAAGAATAGAACGATCTCGATCCCCAGACAAAGGCCTCCGTACATGGCGCGGAAATCGGCGAGGGCCGCCGAACCTTCGAACGTGATTCCGATCATCGACGCGAATCGGATCGGAAAAAGAATAAAGGCGATTCCGAAACCCAGATATACGGCGACGTTCAATAGGATATAAAGTTTCGAAATCAAAGACTCGATTCCGTCCTTTTCTCCGGAGCGACCCGTAACGATACTATTCGTTTGCATTCTTACCTTCCTTGTCGTTCAACGACTGCCCTCACAGTATCTCAGCCGGAATGAGTTCCGTCGACCGGAGTTATAACGACTTACATTTTTTCCGAAAAATCCGCGCCGATTCCGGGAAGAAAGTCGAATCTACTCTTCAAACGTAAGGTGTTAATTGCCGGAAAGGGAAGGAGACGCAGAACGAAGGCTTCGGCGATAATCCACGGGAGTTTTCCCGGCGAATTTGAGAAACGCTTCGTTAAATGAGGAGCGATTGTTGAACCCGACTTCCATCGCGATTTCCAGGACGTTTTTTTCGGTTTGTTCCAGAAGGAATTTCGCCTCATCGACGCGATGTCGGTTTAGCCAGGAGGAAAAACTCAGATTGAGTTTTTGATTGATCAGTTCCGAAAGTTGATGAGTGCTGAGGGAAAGTTTCTCGGCGACGGACGTAAGGGTGACGTTCTCCTCCTGAAAGAGTTTTTCCACCTTCATCATACGTTCCAATTCCGTGAGAATCGTATCCACCGGCAAACCTCCCAATCTGGAGCGTGCGTATCGGGTTCGTACCAATTCCGTATAGATGGTTTCCTCGAGATCCCCGTATCGTTTACGGACGTAATAGACGAGAGACAGCGCGAGCGATACGATCACTCCGGAAATTCGAAGCGCCGTCTCTCCGAAAAACAAGGAGGTTCCTGCGAACGCGGAAGCGGTAAGAAAATCGAAAGCGCTGATCCAGACGAGAAGGCGCAATTTATCGTCCTTAACTCCGGATAAAATCCGTAGGATCAGAACTCCGAATCCGAACGAATATAAAATTCCCGTTAAATATTCAAAAAACAGAATATTAGAAATGATAAAACCGCCCCGCAAACCGCCCTTCCACGGGAAATCGACCGAAGAGGAATCGAACGCAGGGATAAAAAACGTCGCGAACGAAAACGCGGCAGGAATCAACAAAACGTTCCGTTTTCCGAAACGGAAGTTCTCCTCCGCGAGCGAACACAGGGAGGCGTAAGCGACCGGACCGATAAGAAACAAAATCGGGAAAACGATCCTCAAATACGTTCCGCTCGGGATTCCGATCCCCTGCAGACCCATCGTATTCAAAAGTTGTAAAGTCC
This sequence comes from Leptospira ellisii, assembly GCF_002811955.1. Classification (GTDB taxonomy): domain Bacteria; phylum Spirochaetota; class Leptospiria; order Leptospirales; family Leptospiraceae; genus Leptospira; species Leptospira ellisii. The sequence goes on along the minus strand of NZ_NPEF01000116.1, from coordinate 4,219 downwards.
CCATCAAAACCAAAGTAAGACCGAAGTAGATCCGAAATCGCGTGATACGAACCGAGACGGACTCCGTAATCGCCAAAAGGAAGGCCAAAAAACCGCCGAATCCGGTGAAAGTATCCGCAAACCATTCGACAGGATTCATTTTTTTATTTCCGGATCGAACCCGACGACAGGATAAATTGAACGATTCCGGATTCGAACTCCGGCCCTAATTCCTTATAAACGAAAGCGGGAGGGGAAACGATCTGTTTTTTAAAATCGCAACCCATTCTTCCGCATTCTTCCGGCAACGAGGAAGTCCAAAGTGCACCTAACACGGAATAGGTGTTATCGTGTTTTTGGGTCGCAAGCAGATTCAGATTCTTGTCGTAAATGCGGATCGTCGTTTCGGCGTCCAAATAGGCGTAACTGGGAATCAATCCGAAAGTCAAAACGGAAAAGACGCTCGAAAAAAGCTGAACAAAACCGCTTATCGCCCCGGAATTTTTCTGAAAGGCTGGGGAATGGACGCCCACCACGTAGTAGTCCGCTCCTAAGTCCTTCAGTTTGAAAATTCTTTCCTCGCCTTTTTTTTCCACCGCGGTGACGTACGTGAGTTCCAAAACGCCGCTTTCCTTGACGTCGTTGAGAAAATCCTGCGCGAATTTTTTGACTTTTTCCGAAGGAACGTCCTTTCTGAATCCGAAAGCCTTCAGATCCGAAGCGTAAAACCCGTTCTGAAATTTCGCGACGGTGCGTTCCGGATAAATCAGATTGGCCGTATATACGCGCCCTTCTCCGTTCGCAACCGTGGTCTCCGCTTCGTAGGAACGAAAACCCATATAAACGATGCGGAGTTTCAAAAGATCGGGAATGGAGTTCGAAGTCGGCGAAGGTTTTTGCACGTAATAATGATAATTGCATCCGCAAAACGCGAAGGCGAAAATTAGAAAAAAGTACAGGATCGGATTGTGTTTCATAGGTTTCCCCCGGCCATTTTACGGGGCATACCTTGTTTTTTTCAACTTGGATTCAATACTTCGGACGGAACGGTATGGATCGTAAAGCGCTCCAAGACAGAGAAACCTCTTTGCGATCGCTCGTTCTAAAAACGAAAACCGCAAAGAAGTCCCTACTATGAATTCTTTTCCAAACCGAAAATCAAAATCTGAATTCCATTCCGAAGTTGAGATAAGGAATCCGGTTCTTATCCGTTTTTAGCGCAGGTTGTCCGTTCATATACATATACTGCAACTCCGGATTGGCTCCGGGAACATACGGAACAAAGGGCACCATCGCCGACTCGCCTACGGCCATCCTACTCCCGGTCAGGTTAACCAGTTCCAGATAAATGGTAATTCTTCCCCATTCCGTGGGAATAAAACGATCGAAACGGAGATCGATCTGCCTGTAATCGGGTAACCTCGCCGAACGTCGCATATCGGAATAAACAGGATCGTAAACCTTAAAAAGACTGGGACGGCTTTCGGAACCCGAAGATAAGGGCGGAAGCTCGGGAAACAGCTCGTGCAGCTTTTCGTTTAAGTCGGTGGCCCTAGAACCCGAAACAGGAGTATATGCAAAATTCGTTAAATAAGTGAATTTGAATCCAACTCTGGCGGCTTCTCCGAACTTCCACCCCAGCACCATGTTAAATACGTGCGTGCGATCGAAATCATAGAGTTCCTCCTGCGTGTTTTTCCAAAGAAATTCCGCAGTACCGTCGCTGTAGACGTTCGTGTAATAGTGTTTTCCGTTCTCCTGAAAAACGAGGTCTTTGGAACCGTTTTTTGCGGACCAAGCCGCGTATTCGGCGTCGGTCATATCCGGTAAATTCCGATTCCTTTTCGTTAACGATTTCGTATAAGAGAGCCACCCGTAAAATCCGGATTCGGTGGGCGCCTCTTTCTTGATGAACAGCTCGACCCCGTGCGAAAAACCGGTCATGGAGTTCGAATAATTCAGGTTTTGCGATCGAATGAGGGAGACGTCCGCGTTCGGATCCATAGCTTCCCGGACGATATCTCGGTTTCGGGAATAAGGGTCCTTGATGAAAGGATCGGCGATCGACAAATTGGAAAACGTATTACGATATCCTTCTATTTTAACGTTCCAATCCGTGCCCAATTTCTGATCCCATCCGATCTCATAATGATCCGATTCCTCCATCTTTAATCCCGGATTTCCGGTTTTAGCGGAATAGCGACTAACGTCGCTCGGAGCCTGGAGGTGTTTTCCGTATCCGGCGAAAATTCGCGAGCGTGTATAAGGAATTTCCTGGCTGATCGAGAGGCGGGGTGAGGTTTTCCATTCCCCCGATTTATCGTAATAATCCCTCCTTAAACCGAGATTCAAACTATTATAGCGGAAACGGAAACGATTCTCGAAAAAATATCCGATCTGCCTCGTGCGTACGGAATCGCCTTCCAAAACCGCCAACGATTCGGGAGAACCCAAGGTCTGCAGTTGGATAAAACTCAAAGTAGGATCGGGATCGTATTTCGTCACCTTGCCTTTAAAGCCGGCTTCGGTTTCCCGATATTGTCCGCCGAAAACGATCTTCCAATTATTCCGAAGCGGTTGTATTTCGGAGACGTTTTCTATCTGACGTAAATCACTCGAATAATCGTTTTGAATCGTGTGGACCCTTCTATATAAGGATGGCGGATATCCGATTTGGGAAATATCCAGGGTGAGTAAATCCAATCCGTTTTCCGTGGTTTCCTGAAAATAATTCCTGGATAAATTCCAAGTCGTCTTGAATTTGTCATTCGGTTTCCAGACATATTGGAACGCGTCTGTCCTAAAGAGACGATTGAGTCTCGCCGAATCCATTTCCGTAGGAGGTTTAAATAAAGTTCGCGCGGTTTCCTTAGGATTGTATTCGCTCAGCTCCTTAAACGGATAACGTTTATCCCTGGCGCCGAAAGTTTGAATCGAAACGGAATGTTCCTTGCTGATATCCCAGCCGATCCTCGCCTGAAAGTCCTGATAATCCGCCAAAAACGTTTCGGACGGAATCAAACCCGGAGCCCTTCCGAAAACGACATTGGGATAATATTTCCTTCCCGATACGGAAACGTTTAAGTTTTTCGTAATATTTTGAAACGTATAGGCATCCGTAAGAAACGCGTTAAAATGGGCCGCCGAAAAGTTATCCCGTTTTTCGTATCCTTCGACGTTGATGATTCCGCCTGTTGCAAAACCGTATCTCGCGGAGTAGGAGCCCGAATATAACTCCAACGAACGGATCGCGTTGTTATTGATGACCGAAGTCAATCCGTCGGCGTGAAAAGGATAACTCATAGGCATTCCGTTGAAATAAAACTGATTCGCGCGACTTCCGGCTCCCCGCATGACCAAAAAGCCGCTTTCTCCGTTCGGCTTATCAACGCGTTGACTTTGAGCCGTTTTTTGCGCATAGGTCTGAATCGAGGATTGAAAACTGGAACCCGTATAAGTCTGATACAAAGGGGTAACGCCAGGCATGGACTGCACCGCCTTAAGCGCGTCCCCGAATCCTCCCGGCATACGAACCGCATCCTCCTTACTCAAAGTGTAATTCGGTGGAATGTCTTGCTTTTTCCCCACCACGTTGATTCCGGCGACGTATCTGGGCCGAACGACGAATTCGACTTCCTCCACTTCGGAATCGATCCGGATCGAACGTTGTTCCATCGCGCCGCTTCTCAAAGTAAGAAGGACTTCATATACCCCCTTTCCGGAATCGGAAAGATCCGCGAACACTTCCGATTTTCCCGAAAAAGCGAATACCTTGGAAAGACCGTTGCCTCGGATCCATACCTCGAAAGGGGGATCGGAATGGGAGTCCGCGTTGACCTTAATACGAACAGAAGTTTTTGCTGCGATACCCTGCACCCAAGCCAGAGAAACAAGAACGGAAAAAAGAAGGAACAGTCTTCGCTGCGAAGAATTTTGAGCGGCTCCCTCCCCAAAATTTCGGATAAACATGTTCGGTAGGACCGAAAAGGTTCCGTTTTCGATTCGCAAAGAACGATTTCGTTAAAACCGAAATATAAGCCGACACTTTCCCGAATTCAATAATTATAATTCGGCTTTTTCGAACGAAGAATATTCTTATTTTACTTTCCGAATATTATAAAAAACCAGTATACGCCGCTCTCTAATAAATCGTATACTCCAATCGGCAAAAAACAGATCAATAATAGCATAACGCATGCTAGGTGCATACGGCCGCACGAAGAAATGTCCGAACGAACAA
>NZ_NPEF01000115.1 GCF_002811955.1 Leptospira ellisii | reverse complement strand
GTTTTCGTACCGGGAAAAGGTTCCACCCTGTTGGTCGCCTTACTCTTGTTCGGCGCTTCTCTGTTTCCGATCGGATCGAGAATTCATCCTCTCCTTCCGATCGCAGAACCTGTCATCCGATACGGAACCTACTTTCTATCCTTCGTTTTTCTTTTGCGGGCGATCGGAGATTTCCGTCTGGTGGGCTTTTTTAAGAACGTAAAGGGAACCGGTTTTGCGGAACTCGATACGAAGTTTTATTCCCCCTTATGCGCATTTCTTTCCTTCTGTTTATTTTTGTCGGCGCCGTAGTCGAAATTCGGACATTCGTCGGAACGAATAGGAATTTGTAGGAGAATTTTCGCGAATGAGTGAAGGGGAAAAGCCCTTTTTAAAGTAAACCGTGTGAGTTCCCACGCGGACGGAAACGGGAAACCTCCGTGAAACCGATCTTCCGAGGGAGTTCCCACACCGCACAAGAACATCCACCAACCTCAGCGCAATCGAGTGCTACGGGGAGTTCCTACATTTCGAATTTTTAACAAGAATTTATTTTCCATTTGATAAAATGCAGGGATAAAATTCCATTCTCCACGCATGAAATCCAATCCGAAATTCTCCGACAAACTCCGATATCACTTCGACAACTTTATGTCCAGAGGCGGAGGTTCCGTTTTCATCGCCTTGATCACTCTGTTTTTGATCGCGTTCCTATTCTTATCGATCGTCCGCGTATTGGGCGGTCTGATGTTTCCGGACGAATCCATCCAAGGTTCCGGAGAATTTTTATGGAGGGTATTTTTACAGATATCCGACGCGGGCGCCGTAGCCGAGGACGGGGAATCCAACTGGTTCAACAAAACCACCGGAATACTGACCGTGTTTTTAGGATTGGTCCTTTTTTCGAGTTTGGTCGCGTTTATCACCAATCAATTCGACCAAAAGATCCAGGATCTGCGAAAGGGAAAGAGCGACGTATTAGAAAATGATCATACGATCATACTGGGATTCGGCATCCGGGTCGTGGAAATCGTAAAGGAACTGATCGAAGCAAACGAGTCCGAATCGCGGGCGGTCGTAACGATTCTCGCCGAAGAGGATAAGGAGGAAATGGACGACTACCTCGCGGAAAATCTGCAGGAAAGAAAAACGACGAAGATCATTACCCGATCCGGAACACCGTCCAGTTTGCATTCGTTAAGAAAAGTCAACGCAGGAAAGGCGAAATCCGTTTTGGTGCTCAACTCTTCCGGGGAAGAGGATTCCAAAGAAGGTAGAAACATAGGAGACGCCAAGGTATTAAAAACGCTGATGGCCTTAGTCGCGTTAGGCGGATCCGAACGCGAACTGCCTCCTATCGTCGCGGAATTATACAGCGAAGAAAACCGGAGAATCGCGCAGGAATTATCCGATTCGATCCAGGTGATGGACGAAAGAACCATTCTCGCCAAACTGCTCGTTCAAACCTCCAGAACTTCGGGACTTGCGGTGGTATATTCCAATCTCGTGGGATTCGAAGGGGACGAGATTTATTTCTACAAACCGTCGGCCGGATGGGGCGGTTTGAATTTTCGGGAAATTTCGTTTCGGTTTAACGAATCGGTTCCGCTGGGATTCAGAAAGGAGGACGGGGAAATCCTGCTCAATCCCTCCTCCGATTACGTCCCGGAAAATTCGGAGGACGCCGTTCTGCTCTCGGAAGACGATTCCAAAATCCGTTATCTTTCCTCGCCCGTTGCGTCTCCTAAGGACTTTCCGCAGCCCAGAAAAAAAAGGACAAACCCCGTGGACAAACAACTCATCGTGGGTTGGAATTCCAAAAGCCCTCTGATCGTGGAGGAATACGCGAAGTTCGTGTCGCCGGGATCCACGATCGACGTGCTCGTAAAACAGATCGACGACGAATTCAAATCTTCCGTTCTCAAACTCAAGAAGAAATATCCCAAAATCACGTTACGCTCCTTTCAAGCGGACCTCTCCCAGGAATCGGTGATGAAACGGCTCGCGCCCGAGTCCTACGATTCCGTGATATTCCTCGCGGAGGAAAAGGAAAACATAGAGGAAGTCGACGCGCAGACGATCTCGTTACTGCTTCGATTCAGACAATATTTCAAACGATACGCGTTCAAATCGGGCAATCAACCGAACACGCAGCTCATCACAGAAATTATGAATTCCGAAAATACGGAGATCGTTCTCGAAACGGGAGTAAAGGATTTTCTGATCTCCAATCAGTTCGTATCGAAGATGATGGCGCAGGTTTCCCAGGAGCCGGACGTTATGCGTGTTTACGAGAATCTATTCAGTCCGGAGGGAAGCGAAATCTATCTCAAACCCGCCTCTCTGTATTTCGAAAACCTACCGATCACTCTCAGCTTCGCGGACATAGCGGGAGCCGCGCTCAAACGGGGTGAAACCTGTTTCGGAATCCGTATCTCTTCGGAAGAAAAAAACGAAGAATCCGGATACGGAGTTCATTTGATACCGGAAAAAGGCGACTCCTTTCGGATTACTTCGGAAGACACTCTGATCGTATTGGCGGAAGACCAAACGTAAAACCGAACAATTCCGACCATCTCACACCAAATCGAATTTCTCCCGATTTCCGATTTTTTTGAAAAAAGATCGGAAATCGGAACGACGATCTGACCGTTTTTCCTCAGAACGTATATACAATTATAATAAGATACTACGCTCTACGGGTCACCCTTTCGTTTTCACCGTTTTACGAATCATTCCAAAGACCCGCGAGTTCAGGAAGCGAATATGAAACGAAATAGGAGTTCCATTCTCATTCCGCTCTTTGTTTTTATGGAATCTATTTCCTGTATGTATATGTACGCAGGGAACGATTTCGTAATCGGGACGGAAGCGATTCGAAAAATTCAAGAGGAAATCCTGATCATATCGCTGTATGAAACGGCCGGAATGCCGTCTCTCAATCAGAACGCCTCCTGCAATGACTACGGTTCCTCCGTAAATCCGCCCGATATTTACGATGATACGGAACCGAACGACGTCTACTCCGCCGCGCAAACGTTGATTTTTAATTCCGCAGCAAACCCGTTCGCCGAAATTTCCGGCAATATCAACGCGGGCGGAGACGTAGACGTGTTTCGAATTCGAACAAGTGGAACCGGATCCCTCGCCCCGATCCGATTCGAAAGGGACGATCCCGGTCAGGCGAATTGCAGAATCAGTTCGGGAACCGACGAAAGCGTCAATGCATCCGGCGTTCCCACCGGTTTCGTACTGGATCTTCCTCCCGTTTCCCGGCAAACCCTGGAGGTAGGGGACGGAACATTCAATTCCGCTTATATAGGTTGCGACGGAGCGCCCGGGCAAAGTTATCGTATTTTTCTGGCGGACGAAAGTTACGCGGAAATCGATCAGGCGTCCGCGGCCAATCTCCGTCTGTTCAAAGCGCTGATCGCTCCGGCCAACTTTACGACCGCGTTAAAGCTGAAACCGGACGGAAAATACACGCAAAAATCCCTGGATGTATGTGTGGAAGAAATCCATAAATCGGGGTACGTATTGGCCGTATGGAATTACAACGTGCAGATGATGCAACGTTGTCTAACGGGACCGGATCCCTACGAATATGCGCGGGTTTTATTGTTGTATTCCGCGTGTAAGCTGAAACGTTCCGACGCCGAAAATCTCGACAAGATATACGGAACGGGTTCTATCTGAGGATCGCGGCGTTCAGATACTTCAAAAACGGCTGAAGAATTTTATACGACTCGACCGCGTTTTTTACGAAATTTTTGGACAGAACGTCTTCGTCCTTCAGTTTTTTTTCCACGATATAACTCGTAAATTGGATCCACTCCAGATCGGGATGACCCTTAGCGAAACCTTTGGGCGCCGTCTTTAATTTCATATCCGAAAGACCGCCGAACTCGGAGAGGAACCGTTTTTCCGCGGCGATCTTCTTTAGTTTTTTAGAATCTTCTAATATATATTCGCGAACCTTCCGCAACGTGGGGGAATCCGGCATATAAAGACCGCCGGCGATAAAGGATTCCCCTCCCGGTTGAACGTGGACGTAAAACAGAGGACGGGCGAGATCCTTTCCCGCAGAACCGATGCTCGCTCCGAAATTGTTCTTATACGGCTCCTTATTTTTGGAAAAACGCACGTCCCTATGGATCCGAAAGATGCACTTCTTAGGATCGACCCCCGCCAAATCGGGATTTACTTTCGCAAGCCCGACGATCAATTCGGAGACTACGTTTTCGAAATCGTTCTTGGCGTCCGTATAAATACCTTTGTTGGAATCGAGCCAAACCTTGTTGTTGTTTTTGGCGAGTTTTTTGAGGAAATCGAGAGTGGATTTTTGAAACATAACAACCTTCGACTGGGAAGCATCGATCCCTTCGCGCTTTCGATCAAGCCAAAATTGACGGAGGTCAAACCGGAAACGTCTGTTCGAAGATGGAATCGATCCTGGACAAAATCGGAAGTTCGTCCGCGGAACCGGAATGCGCCGCCTGAAGATCGGCGACCGATCGTCTCAATTCCTCGCGAAGCTCGGATCGCAGATTTCTAAAATCGGGAACGAAAAGCGAATTCAAATCTCCGGGCTCCGCTTTCCACAAACCTCTCGCGTATTCTCGTCGTCTCGTTTCCAGATCGAGTTTGGATCGGGAAGAGATCAGATACGCGTAAACGAGATCCACCCATTCTTCCATTCCGGGCGCGGGATTAAATCCGTGGAAGCACGTCAGGTGCGCGACGTCGCTGAAATTTCTGAGGATTCTGATTTCGGTCCGATGAAAACTGGACGCGAGAATCGGACACGAACCCTTCGCCTCCTGCGTGTACCAATTCTTCCTTCGGGAAGGTAGAAATCTCCTGTTGACGCCGCGCCTCACCCCTGCTTCGAGATACTTGCGAAGTTCGGGCGAGTCGTCCGGATTGAGCTCGTTCTTAACGTCCAAAAGCCAGACCTTGGCGCCCTTCCGGCTCAATTCCTCCCAATCGGACCGAAGGAATATTCTATTTCTTGCATATTGCGATTTTGGAATACAGGGTTTGAAGTATTTCTCCGGGATACCCGTTTCTTTGACCATGTTTTCGGTAAAAAGAAAAAAGTCGTTGTCCCCGGTGGCGATTCCCCGGGTGAATTTTCCGAACTCCAACAACGGAATCCTGGGGCCGGACGTTTCCGATTTTTCCGTTCCGCCCGCAACGTACATCTTCGTCTCGAGACGATGAAAGATCGGACTCCACTTCGCCTCCGTGTCCGGAAACTCGATCCATTCGGTTTTTATGGAATCGATCGCGGCCGGAATCCGCTCCGACTTATCGGAAAAAAAACCGGGTTTCAGTCTCGTCCATAAAAAACCGGAGGTTTCCTTTTTGCCCGAATTTTCGAGGAGAAGTATACAGGAACTTGTCACCGCTTCGTCGAAAAGACTGTCCTGAGGAGAAAGCAGAAATAAGGAATGAATCAGACCCGATTTTTGTAGGGCGGTTTTGATGAATACTCCGTAACCGGAATTAAAAAAATCCTGCGGAACCAAAAAGGCTCCTCTTCCGCCGACGTCGATCAGATCCAAACACTTTAAAAGAAAAAAGACGTAAAGGTTGGCGGTTCCCGGAAGTCTACGGTCAAGATGTCTCCCGAAACGTAAATTCAATTCCCGCGAATATTCCTTATCGCTGATCTTTCTATAAGGAGGGTTGCAAAGAATCGCGTCGAATTTTTGTTCGGAGTTTTCGAGTAAAAAATCTCGGTCGTGGAATTGAAGCGAACTTCGGGAAGAGATCCCGTTTTCCAAAGTGGAACGGCTCGCTTTCAGACACTGAACGTCGAGATCGAAACCGACCCAATCCGCTTCTATCTCGGGTCGTTTATCAAGTAGGCTTTTAAAAAAAACTCCGTTTCCGATCGCGGGATCGAGTATACGTTTGCGTTCGCCCGAAAAACCGCCGAGGCGATCCGCTCCGAGCACCCAATCTACGAGGAAGTCCGCAACTTTTTCGGGAGTGAAAAACTGTCCTAAAAATTTATTTTTTATTTTTCGATTGGCCTCTTGAGACATTTATACCGTGCAATTCCAAATCATTCGTCGATCCAACGAATTCAATTTTTCTGATGTAGAACGGATTACTTGGAAGCTAACAACCGTTCAATGGCAAAAATTTCAGATCCGGAGAACCTAACAACCAGTAATTTAATAAGCGAAAATTACCCGTGTTAGGCGACGATAGAGTATACTACTCAACAGTCGAACGCGTTCGTCTTGCGTTAAAGTTTATAAAACGATTCGTATACGATAAGATTAAACGAAGTCCCAAAACGGATTTATATTTAGCGTCTTCGTCGTATACATGTTGTTTCTTCCGTGACGCGGTCATGTTGCGATAATACTATGTTATATGGGTTTCTCCGTTTCCAAATTTCATAGTTTAAACAAATAACGTACGATAACGTATACTTCGTCGCAAAAGGGCTTTGATCTTGAATGTCTTTTTAAAAAAAAGGGAAATCGGGAGGACGAAGAAGACGGGAAACCGCGCGTTCCCCGTTTAACGACTAACACAAAAAATCAGGATTTAGAGAGCGGATTTATCCGAATTCTCTTTAGAACCGCCAGTTCGCTTTAATATGAGAATTTCTAAGCCGTCTAACTTGTGTTTGCGGGCTTCCTCCAGACAGGTGCGTCCTTGAACGTCCGTGACGGCGGGATCCGCCCCCAACTCGATAAGTTTTTCCGCGAGGGTCGCCCTTTTTCTGATGATCGCCTGTAACAGAGGAGTGATTCCCTCCGCGTTTCTATGATTGAGGTTGGTGCCCGATTTGACCAAAAGTTCCGCGATTCGCAAATCGGGATTGGATTCTTCCGTCAGAAAATGAAGCGCGTTGTCCGCTCCGGCTTGGACCGTTTTTCCTTCGGCGGTTCTTTCGTGCAAACGGCTCGTATAATCCGGTTTCGCCTGATTCTTAATTAAAAATTCCACGATCGGAAAACTCGCCGGAGAACTTCCCGCCCCGCTCGCGAGAAAGAGAGGAAATTCTTCCGGATTTCCCTTGTCGAAATTCACGTCGGCGCGGTTGTCCACGAGAAACTGGACCAAAACAAGATTGGAATGACGAATGGCGACGTTCAAAAGCGAGGTCGGTTTTTCGGAGGAGCCGGTTTTGGACACGTATTCCAGTTTGGCCCCGGATTCGATCAGACGTTTGGGAACGGCGAGGTCGTCTATGTCCAGAACCTTCACGTCCAAAAGTCCGGACAAACTTTCCATAAGAACGGAAATTCCGTCCTGATCCTGGATGTTTACGTTCGCCCCGGCACGAATCAACACTTCCGCCACTTCGGGCCGATGATCCGCGATCATAAGCGCGGTTTTTCCCCTCGAATCCGCCGCGTCCACGTTCGCTCCGGCCTGGATCAGAATCTGCGTTTTTTTCGGATCTCCTTCCTGAACCGCCCTCAAAAATTCGCTGTCTAAGACCGGATCCGCGAACAAAAAGACGGGGAAAAACAATAGAATCATAGAAAGTTTATAAAGTTTGGAAACCATTTTCGTTTAATAAGACCGTCTTTCTTTAAGGATCGGATCTCTTTTACGGATCTATATCCACATTTTTCCGATCCTGATTTTCCAGGAATCCGAAAAACTCGCTTTTTATATCTTGACCCGAGGTTCCGCGTCGAGTTCCCTTTTTGATTTCGGAGTTTAACGATGTCTCGTGTCTTTTCAGAATATACGTATTATGACGCAATCGGCTTAGCGGAGCTGGTGCGTAAAAAATCGGTCCATCCTTCCGAACTTGTGGAATCCGCGATCGAAAGAATCGAATCCATCAACCCCGGTCTCAATGCGGTAATAACGCGTTTTTACGACGAAGCGAAAAAAACCGCCAAATCCAAACTTCCCGAAGGACCGTTTCGGGGAGTTCCTACGTTGGTCAAAGATCTCATCCATTCCATCGAGGGGGCCCCTCTTACGTCGGGTTCGAAAGCGTTTCGGAATTATATTTCTCCCGTGGATTCCGAATTCGTCAAACGGCTGCGTAAAACGGGAACGATTTTTTTGGGTCAGACGAACGTTCCCGAATTCGCCCTGATGGGAATCACCGAACCGAAGTTTCACGGACCGACGCGAAATCCCTGGAACCTGGAACGCACTCCGGGAGGTTCTTCCGGAGGAGCGGCGGCAGCGGTCGCCTCGGGGATGGTTCCCGCAGCGACCGGTTCGGACGGAGGAGGATCGATCCGGATTCCGGCCGCCTACTGCGGGTTATACGGTCTCAAACCGACTCGGGGAAGGACTCCGGTCGGACCGTATGTCGGAAGATATTGGCAAGGGGCGTCCGTGGATCACGTTCTTACGAGAACAGTCCGTGACAGCGCCGCATTTTTGGATTCGCTTTCCGGAATAGAACCGGGAGGGGCCTTTTCCTTCGACACAAAAACCGGATATCTCGCCGAGATCAAAAAACCTCCGGGCAAGTTGAGAATCGCGTTCTCCACACAATCTCCGATCGGAACTCCGGTGCATCCGGATTGTATCGAGTCCGTTATGAAGACCGCAAAACTACTCCATTCTCTCGGCCACAAGGTGGAGGAAAAAGACGCACCCGTGGACGGAAAGGCGATCGGTCGGGCGTTCATCACGATGTATTTCGGAGAAGTCGCGGCGCAGATAAAAAATCTGGAACCGATTTTGGGACGTAAGGCCGGAATGGGAGACGTGGAATCCGTGTCTTGGATTTTGGGACTTTTGGGAAGAACCGTTTCCGCCGGAGAATTCGTTCGTAATCTTCAGGAATGGGACAAGGCCGCGATCGCAATGGAAACCTTTCACGAAACCTATGACGTATATCTTACGCCCACGACCGCGATGCCTCCCGCAAAAATCGGAGAACTGGAACCGAAACTCGGAGAAAAGATCGCGATGCAGATCGTCGGTCGTTTGGGTTTGGGGAGAATGCTTCTCGCTTCCGGACTCGTGGATCAACTCGTGGAACAAAGTCTTTCGAGAACTCCGTTCACACAACTCGCCAATCTTACGGGACAACCGTCGGTTTCGATTCCGATCGGTCAAACCGCGGATCAACTTCCCTTGGGATTACAATTTACCGCCGCAAGGAGAAGGGAGGACATCCTCTTTCGTCTCAGCGCCCAATTGGAAAAAGCGACGCCCTGGTCCAATCATAAGTAAAAGGAATCGTTCCGCAAGTCGCACGCGGATATTTTTTCGAGAACGTGGGAACTCCCTCGGCCGACGGAAAATGACTTTTCCGCTCGATTGTAGGATCTCCTAAACCGGAATACGAAAATAACTCTTGATTCCGGCGTCGGATCAGCGACCCTAAACGACGTTTTATGATCCCCGTTTTGCTGATAGGCCTCGGAAGAATCTCCTCCCTGCTCGAAAAGGACCCTTTGCGCAAACATCCCTGCACGCACGCGGGAGCGATTTTTTCCCCTTGGGGAAGGAAAAAGTTCCGACTGATCGGAGCGATCGATCCGTCCCCGGAAAAAAGGGAACGATTTTGCAAAGATTGGAATATTCCAAAAACGGAATATTTTTCCGACTTTCGGGAATGGGCCGCGGGAGTTCGGTCCTCCGACACGGACGGAAAACGCGGGAACTCCCCCGATTTTCGAACCTCCGACAATAAAATCGAGACCTCTCGAATTCCGGAAACGGGGAGATCCTACAATCTCCGGAACAAATCCCTGTTTCTACGGAGGAATTCCCGCGAAACCCTTCCGAAAATCGACCTTTCCTCCTGTCTCGTAGTCATCGCAACTCCCTCGGAAACGCATTACGAACTTGCCCGCGAGGCGATCCGGTTCGGGTTCCGACATCTGCTTGTGGAAAAACCCGTCTGCCATACGGTGCCCCTCGCCCGTAAACTCGCCGAACTTTGTCGTAAAACCGGCACAGATCTTCGTGTCAATCACGAGCGACGGTATCATCCGGTTTACGCCCAGGTTCGGGAATGGATCCAAAACGAAACCTATGGACCGGTGCGGACCATTCGCGCCTCCGTACTCACTTCCGCACGCGCTCCGGGCCGGGCGATTCTGGATAAAACCGGCCCCCTCTTTCATGACGGAACTCATGCGGTCGATCTTTTGACTTGGTATCTCGGTTTGCCGGATTCGATCCGCTCGGTCACGAGATCCTATCGAAATTCACCCGTGGAGGAACAGGCCGTGGCCCTGATGACCTATCCCGACGGAACAACGGTTTTTTTGGAAGCGGGTGGAATGCGGAATTACTTTCAATTCGAATTGGACATTCAAACCGAATCCGCCCGGATTTTGGTCGGAAACGACGGAGTCGCCTTTTGGAAATCCAAACCTTCCCGCAAATACAAGGGATTTAATAGTTTGACTCCGGTTCCGATTTCCGAAAAATCTTCCGCAGGCTCGAATCCGTTTTTGAACCTCTATGATTCGCTCTTTCGGCATATGACCGGAAAAACTTCCGCGATTACGGGAGATATGGAGGAGAATCTGCAAATCCTCGTTCTTTTGGATAAGATCCGGAGAGGAGCCGAAAAAAGAATCCTAGAGGTTTAGAATTTCCGACCATGCTCGTTTCTTCCACGACAGGGACAACCGAACCTCAGGACCTTCCTTCCTACAAACGACACGGAAGCGTTTGGCGTTTTTGGAACGCGAGTTCCTTCGTTTGGAAAAAGATCTGGTCCATATTCTGGTTTTTTAAATTAGGAAGAATTTTATTCCCCTCGTACCGAAAACCGAATCTGCAGGAAACGTATTTCCGCAGGTTAGGCGAAGACTGCAGAAACTTCTTTCTTTCCATGGGGGGAGTTTACATCAAACTCGGACAATACTTGGGAAATCTGTCCCACGTATTTCCGGATTCGTTCACCGAATCGTTGCAGGAACTCCAGGATCGTGTGCCCCCTCATCCGTTTTCCGAAATCGAGGAACGATTCCGCACCGAATTCGGAAAGGAAATCACGAAAGTATTTCCGAACATTCAAAACGTTCCCGAGGCCAGCGCGTCCACGGCGCAAGTGCACGTCGCGTCCGTCGGAGGACAAAAAGTCGCGATCAAGGTTTTGTATCCGGGAATCGAAACTCTCATCGCCAACGATCTCAAAAACATACGTTCCTTTCTGAAACGGATCAACCGGTATCTCTTCCGTTTCGAATATAAAAAAGTCCACGACGAAATCACCAATCTGGTAACGAGGGAAACCGATCTTCAACTCGAAGCAGACTCCTACGATCGAATGCGGCAGTTTTTCGCGGAAGAGCCGGACTACGTATTCCCCAAAGTGATCCGGCAATTTTCCGGAAAAAGCGTGTTGGTCACCGAATTCGTGGAAGGCGTCAAAATCACGAAAGCGATTCCGGTGCTCAAAGGACAGGCAAAATCCAGACCCGTGGAATTATTGGTCCGCGCCTACGTACTGATGATCTTTCAATATCGTTTTTATCACGCGGATCCGCATCCCGGAAATCTGATCTACACACCCGATGAAAAGTTGTGTTTTATCGATTTCGGAGCGGTCGGAGAAATGCCTTCGGGAGGCGTGTTCGCGCTCAAAAAAATCCTTCTTTCCGGAATCGCCAAAGATTACTATGGAGTGGTGTCCGGACTAGAGGACATCGGAGCCTTATCTCCGAGCGCCGATCGGGACAAGCTGGAGGAAGTGGTCCGCTACTCCCTCGAAAAGCTGGGACGTTTCGTATCGGATACGGATTATTTCCGGAACCTTTCCCTGGATCAGATCCACACGAGGGAAGACAGATTGTTTCTCAGGGAGATCAATTCCAGTCTGAAGGAAATTTTCAGAATGATTCAAATTCCGGAAAATTTCATATTCCTGGAACGGGTATTGGGTCTATTGGTGGGAATCACCGCGATCCTGGATCCTTATCGAACCGTATTGGACTACGGCGAAAAGCCGTTCCGGACCGTCGCCTCCGGAAAAGAAGGCGGACTGGAGTCTCTTTTGTTAAACGAAGACAAAAATCTATTGGGAAACACGCTTTCCATTCCTGGAGAATTTTATAAAGTACTCCAAAACATCAACCGCGGAAAGCAGGGAATCCAGCTCGTCGAAGTGGAACGTCATACGCGGAAGATGTACGTCCTCGGACATCAGATTCTGTATTCCGTTTTCCTGATTGCAGGAATTCATTTCGGAAATTATTATCTCGAAAAAGGAATGGAAATCCAAAGCTGGAGTTTTTTCGGAACCTCCGGATTTTTCGGACTTGTACTGATCTATTCGTTCTGGAAGAATAAACTAAAAAAGAAAGGAAACCCCTTGTGAAATATTTCGAAAAACCTTTTTTGGACGTGTATCGTCCCTTCTATCTCGGCTTTATCTTCGCGGGAGTCGTGATCGATCTGACGACCAAATTTCTGGTCATACTGTATTTTCAGCCGCATCGTTATCTGGAAGTGCTCGGAAATTTATTCCGAATGACCCTGACCTTCAACACCGGTTTCGTTTTCGGATTGTTCCAGGATAACGCGCTTCCTTCCCTGCTCGCCACCGGAATCGCGATCGTATTTTTGATCGGATATCGATGGAAAAACCACGACCTCGGAAATCCTTGGGGATGGAATTTAGTGATGGCGGGAGCG